>NZ_JBOHGC010000373.1:0-11255 GCF_050699995.1 Actinokineospora sp.
ACGAGCTGGAGAAGCTGACCGACGCCGTGCACCGCGACGAGGTGCTGCGGGCCGAGCGTGAGCGCGTGCTCGCCGAGGTGCGTGCCAAGGTCCGCGAGCTGGCCGGTGAGCTGGAGAAGCTGACCGACGCCGTGCACCGCGACGAGGTCCTGCGCGCCGAGCAGCGGCTGCGGCTCGAGCAGTTGGAGACCCGCATCGCCGAGCAGTTCGGCATCGGCCTCGACGACCTGGTCGCCGAGTACGGCCCGAACGTCGCGGTGCCGCCGAGCCCGGCCGAGCTGGCCGAGTACGAGCAGGCCAAGGAACGCGGCGAGGACGTCTCCACGCCGCCGCCGTCGCCGTACGACCGCGACACCCAGGCCCGCCGCGCCAAGCGCGCCGAGCGCGACCTCGCGCTGCTCGGCAAGGTCAACCCGCTGGCCCTGGAGGAGTTCGCCGCGCTGGAGGAGCGCTACAAGTTCCTCTCCACCCAGCTCGAAGACCTCAAGGACACCCGCCGCGACCTGCTCACGGTGATCAAGGACGTCGACGAGAAGATCCTGGAGGTCTTCACCTCGGCCTACGCCGACGTCGCCCGCGAGTTCGAGATCGTGTTCAACGTGCTGTTCCCGGGCGGTGAGGGCCGGATGATCCTCACCGACCCCGACGACATGCTGACCACCGGCGTCGACGTCGAGGCCCGCCCGCCGGGCAAGAAGGTCAAGCGGCTCTCCCTGCTGTCCGGCGGCGAGAAGTCCCTGGTCGCGGTCGCCATGCTGGTCGCGATCTTCCGTGCCCGCCCCTCGCCGTTCTATGTGATGGACGAGGTCGAGGCCGCGCTCGACGACACCAACATGCGGCGCCTCATCGGGTTGCTGGAGCAGCTGCGGTCCAGCTCGCAGCTGATCATCATCACCCACCAGAAGGCCACCATGGAGATCGCCGACGCCCTCTACGGTGTGAGCATGCGCGGCGACGGCATCACCCAGGTCATCTCCCAACGCCTGCAGCGCACCGACCGGGACGCGGCGATCGAGGAGTCGACCGAGGAAGACCCGGCCGCCTGAGACACACTGCCGTGCCTACGGAGGAGTGACCGTCATTCGGACGTCCAGCCCAACGCGTGCGAATAGGCGGAGCGCACGGCGGCGAGGCAGTGTTCGGGAGTGGATAAGTGGTTGGTCTGATGGCCAAGCTGGGTGACCCAGTCGAATCTCGGCAGGCTGCGAAATACGTGTGGCGCCACCGTCCAGCCGGTGATCCGATGTACTAGATCGGCCGACTGCGCGGTCAAGGCGTCCAGCCGCGCCAAGACGGCCAAGTCGTAGAGGTCGCGGGCTGCTCCACGATCCACGGTCTTCATCCCGGCGAACGATGTCAGTGTGGGGACTCGCAGTTCGACCGGGTCGACGTCGCTGTATCGCATCTCGATCAGCCGGTGCTCTGTCGGCCACGCGGTGAGTTCGCGATGTCGGCCGCCGTCCAGCAGCTGAATGCGAACGCTCAGCCCATCCGGCGTACGCAGACTGGCGGGCTCTACGGCACGCACTTCGGTGAGCGGCGGCGCCCAAGACGCACCGGGGAACTCGCGACGCAAGAGACGAGGCGGTTCAGTGGTGATCAGTCGGTGGCTATGTGCGCCAGTTCAGCTGGGTCATGCACGGGGAACCCGTCCGGCGACGGCCAGAGCAAGCTTGAATGCGGCGGGCTGATGGCTCATCGCTGCCAGTTGCTCGGTCAGAGTCCAATCAACGCGCCCGGCGAGCGCACGGATCGCTTCATGGGCGTCCTCCTGTGCGATGCCGCCGAGGGTCGGCCGATGTGCGAGATCCAAGATGGTCTGCTCGATGGTCGTCAACCACCCTTCGCCTAGCTCGGTGCGGGTTCGTTCGATATCCAGCGCGCCGACCGTGCGGGTGACGAACACGATCTTGCCACGATCCGTGTGGAGGGTCGGGCGCTGCTTGGGGACGGCGACGACTGCGGCCGCGAGGGCTCGGGGAATGGCCCCGTGGATCCGTGCGGCGCTCGCGCCCATCAGCGCCACCGGTTCGACGCCGTAGTCCGCTTGACCGATACCCAGCGCTGCTGCGGCGAGGTCAGGGGACCAAGTGCGATCGCCAAGACGGTGCCGGGGTACGAGGGCGTAGTACCCGGTCGCGATCCGGCGCACAGCCCCCGCTTTGGCGAGTCTCGCGACTTCGGCACGGGGGTGTGCGTACACGTCGGCTAGGTCCCGCGGTCGAAACACGGCGTTGCGGCGATGCGCCAGCTCGACTGGTATGCCAATCGACGGCCGCATGACCATCACCTCCGTAGGCTCATAGCCTACGTTCATCATAGTGGATTGCAAAATCGCCCCGATCGCGTGAGCGACCGGGGCGATTCGAGGGGTGAAGCGGTGGGGTTACGCGGTGGCCTTCTTGGCGCTCTGGAAGGTCAGGAACGCCGCGACGCCGGAGGCGATGGCGGCGAGCAGGCCGATGATCAGGCCGAAGCCCGCGCCGGAGGAGAACTCACCGCCGGTGAGGCTGCCCAGGCCGCCGTCGTCGGGCAGGGTCAGCCAGCGGATCAGGATGATGACCGTGGCGCCGGCGGCGAAGCCCAGCCACAGGGTCGCCTTGTTGGGGACGGCCGTGCCCAGGTGCGGCAGCAGGATGATCACCGCGGCGGCGACCAGGAGCAGGACGGCGCCCCAGCCGCCGATGCCCACGCTCCACGCGCTGGCGCTCCCACTGGAGCCGATACCGAGGCCGCCACCGTCCCAGGAGAAGGAGTACCAGGGGAAGAAGCTGATCAGGAACGCGAGCGCGCCCGCGCCGATGCCCGCCCACTCGATCGGGGTGACCTGCTTTGCGTCGAAATTAGCCATCGGATCGCGGCCCTTCTGATCTGAACACTGTGGATTCCGCTATGAAATCGCCGGCCCGGTCAGGACTGTGACGGCCACGCCGGAGGTGGACAGAATTATGGTCCGATCGAGACGTGCGGGAAATAACGGGATCGTTCCAAGATCTGACAAGTTTCCCCAGGTCGTCACTGTGCGGGCATAACCGGTCGCGGTGTGTTCCCGGCGAAATCCGTTCGCTTCGGCGCGGCCTCACCATTCACCATTTGGGTATGTATGCCATTCGCCCCGCCCGGCCCGCCGACCTGCCCGCGGTCGTCGCGCTGGTAGTCCGTCTGCAGGCCGACCCGACCCATCACGTCGGCTATCACGGGGTGACCGAGGCGCAGGTCGCCGAGGAGCTGACCGGTTTCGCGCCGGACTGGGCCTCCGGCGCGGTCCTCGCGGTCGACGGCGACGACCAGCCGTGCGGTGTCCTCAGCGTCGACGCCGACCCGGTTGTGGGGCGCGGTTGGCTGCACGGGCCGTTCGTCGACGTCCCCGCCGAGCACCCGGCGGCCCGTCAGTGCTGGCACAACGCCGCCGACGAGCTGCTGGAGCACGCCATGGCCGTGCCGCGCCTGGCGCGCGTCGACGACCTTGAGCTCTACGGGCATCGCCTCAACCGACGGCTCGGCGACTTCGCCGCCCGCCACGGCTTCACCAACCGCGGCACCAGCCGCGTGTTCACCCTGACCGGCGCCGCGCTGCGCTCGGTCCTCGTTTCCGCGGTGGATGACGCCGATACCGCGCGGCCGCTCGGCGCCGACCCGGCGATCCGGCGACGGGTGATCGACCTGCACGAACGGTGTTTCCCGAACCGGACCGCCACCGGCGCGCAGCTCATCGACGGCACCCGCGGCCACACGGTGGTCGTCGCGACGGGTGCGACCGGCTTGCTCGGCTACGCCGCCGGGTTCGTCCAGCAAGACGAGCTTTACCTCGACTACGTCGCCGTCGACCCGGAGATGCGCGCCGCCGGAACGGGCCGCGCCCTGGTCCGCGCCCTGCTCCGCAAGCTCGCCGCCGACCATGGTGTCCGACCCCAGGCCGCCGCCGTGATCTCCCTGGGCAACGACGCCTCGGAGCGGATGTTCACCGCGCTCGGTTTTGACCTCCATTTGGAACTCGTCGGCTATCGACTGACTCGATAGGGTGATCGGCGGCCAAGATCACTTGACGGTGAGGAGCGTCCACATGCGCGAGACCGGGCTCAACCGACGCAGGTTTCTCGCGGTGGGGGCAGCGACCGCCGTGGTCGCCTTCGACCCGCTGGGGGTCGGGTGGCTCACCGCGGCCGACGCCAGCCCGAACGGGATCCCCGTGCCCCGCCTCGACGGCGAGCTGGTCACCGACGAGGCCGCGCTCGCCGAGGCGGCCGAGGACTACGGGCAGCTCGTGCACGAGCGCCCCCGCGCGGTGCTGCGGCCGGGATCGGTGAACGACATCGCGAAGATCGTCACCTTCGCCGCCGCCCACGGCATCACCGTCGCCATGCGCGGGCAGGGCCACGCCGTGCACGGCCAGGCGCAGGCCGGGGCGGGCGTGGTCATCGACTCCCGGACGATGGCCCGTGTGCACTCGGTCTCGGCGGACCGCGCGGTGGTCGACGCGGGCGTCACCTGGTCCGACCTGATCAAGCGGACCCTCGCGAGTGGACTGACCCCGCCGGTCGCCACCGACTACATCGGCCTCTCGGTCGGCGGGACGCTGTCGGTGGGCGGCATCGGCGGCGCCGGCTCGCAGCACGGGATGCTCGTCGACAACGTCATCGCGTTGGAGGTCGTCACCGGCGCCGGCGCCGTGATGACCTGCTCCAAGACCAAAAACCGTGAGCTGTTCGACGCCGTGCTCGGCGGCCTCGGCCAGTACGCGGTCATAGTCCGGGCCACGGTCCGGCTGATCCCAGCCAAGACCACCGCGCGCGTCTACAACGTCACCTACGACGACCTGACCTCTCTCCTCGCCGCCCAGCGGACCGCGGTCGCCGACGGCCGCTTCTCCTACCTGGAAGGCCAGGTCGTCCCGGTCGAGGGCGGCTGGGACTACCTGCTCGAGGGCGTCGCCTACTTCACCGCTCCGAACAGCCCCGACGACGCCGCGATGCTGGCCGGGCTGCCGGAGCCGAAGTCGACCGAGATCGCCGAGATGTCCTACTTCGCCTGGCTCGACCGCATCACCGCGCTCGTCGACCAGTTACGCCCGCTGATGTTCCCCAACCCGTGGATCAACCTGTTCCTGCCGGACGCGGCCACCGACGCCTACGTCGCCGACCTCGTCTCCCGGCTGAACCCGGCCGACGTCGGCGGCCCGATCCTGCTCTACCCCGTGCCGCGCGACAGGCTCACCACGCCCATGGTCGCGCTCCCCGACAGTCCCACGGTTTTCCTCTTCGCGATGCTGCGTGTGGTTGCCCCACCGAACGGCGACACGGTCAGCAGGCTGCTCGCCGACAACCGGGCCGCCTACGACGCGGCCGTCGCGGTGGGTGGCAAGCAGTACCCGGTCAGCGCGATCCCGGTTCGGCCCGGCGATTGGCGCGCGCACTACGGCGACCGATATTCGCTGGCTCTTCGCGCGAAAGCACGCTTCGATCCGCACGGGGTGCTGACGCCCGGCCAACACATCTTCACCTGACCAGGAGGTCGCTTTGCTCTCGCTCGCGCTCACGGACGACGCCGAACTGAGCCCGCTCGAACCGTGGCAGGCGGAGGAGTTCTTCAAGCACATCGACGCCGCGCGGGCGCACCTGGATGTCTGGCTGCCCTGGGTCGACCGGATCGTCGACACCGAGTCGGCAGGCGCGTGGCTGCAGAACTACGCCGACCAGCAGGCGGCGGGCAAGGGACGGATCTTCGGCATCCGGGTCGGCGGCGAACTGCTCGGCGGCGCGTTGTTCCGCACCTTCGACCTGCGGTTCGCCAACTGCGAGGTCGGCGTTTGGCTGGCGCCCGAGGCAATGGGCAAGGGGCTCGTCACCCGCGCGGTCCGGCTGATGATCGAGTGGGCGGTCGAGGAGCGCGGCATGGCCCGCGTGGAGTGGCAGGCGGCTGCGGGCAACGAGCGCAGCCTGGCCGCCGCCAAGCGCATCGGCTTCACCCGTGACGGCGTGCTCCGCCAGGCGTTCCCGCACCGGGGCGCTCGCCACGACATCGAGGTGTGGTCGATCCTGGCTGACGAGTGGCGCTCACTTCGTGCCGGCGGCGACGGCATCGGGGTCGTCGAGGACGACCGGGCGGGAGCGGTGGCGCAGGGCGAGTAGGCCGCCGACGATCAGCGTCACGGCCACGCCCAACGGCGTGTACCAGGGGAACGCCAAGGCCACGGAGTCACCCGCGGCCTTGGCGAAGTCCACGCCGAGGAACTCGCCGGTCTTCTTGCTGAACTTGAGCCCCAGAATCACGAACGCCATCACCGCGACCGTGCTCAGGAACGCGACGATCGCGTCCACCTGCCGCGCCCTGCGCACCAGCAGACCCAGCAGGAACGCGCCCAGGAGCGCGCCGTAGGTGTAGCCGGTGATGGCGAGCGCGGTCTCGACGATCGGGTTCTTCGTCGTGGTGAACATCGACGCGAACACGATCAGCGCGCCCGCCCAGACCACCGTCCAGATCCGGCCCTGCTTGAGTGACTCCGCGTCCGTGAGCGGGCGCCGCACGAAGCGCTGGTAGACGTCGGTGACCGTGGACGACGCCAGCGCGCCGAGCGAGGAACTCAGCGCCGCCGCCAGGATTCCCGCGATCACGAACCCCGACAGCCCACTCGGCAACTCGTTGACGATGAACGACGCGAACAGTTCGTCGTTGGTCGCCAACCCCAGGTCCTTCACCGGGTCGAGTCCTTTGTAGAACGACCACAGCATGGTGCCGATCAGCAGGAACAGCCCGAACTGCAGGAACACCACGACCCCGCTGGCCATCAGCGCCTTCTGGCTCGCCCTGAGGTCGTTGCACGCCATCAACCGCTGCACGATCAGCTGGTCGGCCCCATGCGAGGCCATCGACAGCACCGCCCCACCCAACACCGCGGTGACAAAGGCGTAGTTGTTGCTCAGCGGCGCGCTCGCGAAGTCCAGCAGTTGCGTCTTGCCCGCGTCGACCGCCGCGCCCAACCATCCGGCAGGCAGCCGGTTCGCCAGCACGACGATCACCGCGACACCGCCCAGGACGTACCAGAGCATCTGGATCGCGTCGACCCACACGACCGCGCGCACCCCGCCGAAGAACGTGTAGACGACCATGGCGATCCCCAGCACCGCGACGATCTGCCAGTACGCCGCGTTCACGCCGTAGGCGGCCAGCACGATCTTGATCGGGATCGCCGTCGCGAACAGCCGCACCCCGTCGGCGAGCAGCCTGGTGAACAGGAACGTCACCGACGCGGTGCCCTGCATCCCGCCGCCGAAGCGTTTGCCGAGGAAGTTGTACGCGGTGGTCATGTTGCCCGCGACATAGCGGGGGAGCAGCACGAACGACACCACGATCCGGCCGATCACGTACCCGATCGCGAGCTGCAGGTAGGTGAACGCGCCCAGGTACGCCACGGTCGGCACGCTGAGCACGGTCAGCGTCGAGGTCTCCGCCGAGACCACCGACAGGCACGCCACCCACCAGGAGATCTTGCCCTCGCCGACGAAGTAGTCGCTCCCCGACCGCTGCCGTCCCGCGATCCAGATGCCCAGCAGCGGCATCCCCACCAGGAAGACCACGATGATCGCCAGGTCAAGTGCGCGCACTGAGCCCTCCGAGGGGTTGGGGGACGACGATCCGCAGTCGGTCGGGGGTGCCGCCGATCGGATCGGGCAGGCGCACGGGTCGCGCGCCCGGGGTGATGCCGCCGAGCAACCGCGGTCCAGCCGCGCCGGTGGCCGGGTCGACCGCGATGCCGCTCCAAGTCAGGAAGCCCAGGAGCGCGGCCAGGTAAGCCTCCTTGGCGTCCACCGGCAGGCCGAGATCGTCGGTGGTGGACACGGAGACCGGATCGAGAGCGGCTCGCAAAGCTGAGAGCAGGGCCCGGTTGTGGACGCCTCCGCCGGACGCGACCACTTTCTTGACGTCGTGGCGGCGACACGCGTCGGCGACAGTCGTGGCGGTGAGAGCGACGAGGGTGGCGAACAGGTCCGCGTCGGCGACCGCCGGGACATGGGTCAGCGCATCGGACAAATAGCGCGAGCTGAACAACTCCTTGCCGGTCGACTTCGGCGGCGGTGCGGCGTAGTAGGCGTCGGCCAGCAGGACGCCGAGGAGGTCTTCGCGAACCCTGCCCGCGGCGGCCAGCACGCCATCGACGTCGTGGGACTCACCGAGCCGGGCCTGGGCCGCCGCGTCCAGGAGGGCGTTGCCGGGGCCGGTGTCGAAGGCGAGCGCGGGCGCGTCCGGGGTGAGCACGGTGATGTTGGCGATCCCGCCCAGGTTCAGCGCGGCGGTGGGCGTCTCCGGATCGAACAGCAGCAGCCGGTCGAGAATCAACGCCAGCGGCGCGCCGTGTCCACCCGCCGCGACATCGCGGGCGCGGAAGTCGGCGACTACCGGCAACCCGGTGGCCTCCGCGATCCACGCGGGCTGTCCGATCTGGAGGGTGCCCCGGCAGCGGTTGCCGTCGACCCAGTGGAACAGCGTCTGCCCGAGTGAGGCGACCAAGTCGGCGCCCTCGGTCCCGACAGCGATCACGGCATCCGCGAAGGCCTGCCCGACGGCGGTGTCGAGCTTGCACAGGGTCTCGGCGGAACAGTCGCCCGGCGGCAGTGCGGCGGTCAGCGCGGCCCGCAGGTCGTCCGGGTAGGGGACCTGGGCGTGCCGAACCGGGACGAGATCGATCGTGTCCCCGCGGACGGTGAGATCGGCGACGGCCACGTCGACACCGTCCATCGAAGTACCGGAGATCACCCCGACGACGCGGTACCAACCCATTGCTCTTGGTCTATTGCACCCGTCCGTTTGGCGCAAGAGGTCACTTTTTCCCGGTGGTCGGTGCGCCCGCCTGGCGGGATGCGAGGATGGCCGGGTGTCACAGACCCTGATCGTCATCCTCATCGTCGCCGCTGTCGTGCTGGTCGCCGCCCTGGTCACCGGTGTCGTGCTGGCCAAGCGCAGGCGCATCAGCCTGGCCGAGGCGAAGCGGGAGGTCGAGAAGCCCAAGGGCGGCGGCTACCAGGCGGGCGGCGGGATCAGCCTGGCCCAGGGCGGTCCCACGGCGACCGCGCCGCCGCACCCGGTGGAGGACCGCACCGAGGTCGACGGCCAGCCCGGGGTCGGCGACGACGCCTCGGTGCCGCGCGACTCGCCGCGGCGGGGGATCGTCGACGTGACCCTGCCCGACGACCAGCTCCTCGACGAGGCCGATGAGGACCTGACGGGCAGCATCCCGGTCCAGGGCCACGCGCCGACCGACCGCATCCCCACCCAGGCGGGGATGACCGACATCGTGCCGCCGCCGGTCATCCCCGAGCAGCCGATCGGCCCGCACGCGCCCGACATGGACGAGATCGCGCCGACGTCGGGCAGGCTCGAACGGCTGCGCGGGCGCCTCTCGCGGTCCCGGTCTGCGTTCGGCCAGGGCCTGCTCGGCCTGCTCGGCGCCGGTGACCTGGACGAGGACTCCTGGACCGAGGTCGAGGACACCCTGCTGCTCGCCGACCTGGGCGCGGCCACCACCCAGGAGATCGTCGACCGGCTCCGCACCGAACTCGTCGCCCGCGCCGTCCGCACTCCCGAGGACGCCCGCGCGGTGCTCCGCGAGGTCCTGATCGACGCGCTGCACCCCGAGATGGACCGTGCCGTCCGCGCGCTGCCGCACGGCGAGGGCGAGGCCAAGCAGCCCGCCGTCGTGCTGGTCGCCGGGGTCAACGGCACCGGCAAGACCACCACCACCGGCAAGCTGGCCCGCGTCCTGGTCGCCGACGGCCGCACGGTCGTCCTCGCCGCCGCCGACACGTTCCGCGCCGCCGCCGCCGACCAGCTGCAGACCTGGGCCGACCGGGTGGGCGCGGAGGTCGTGCGCGGCAAGGAAGGCGCCGACCCGGCCGCCGTCGCGTTCGACGCGGTCAAGCGCGGGTTCGCGACCGGCGTGGACGCCGTCCTGATCGACACCGCGGGCCGCCTGCACACCAAGACCGGCCTGATGGACGAACTGGGCAAGGTCAAGCGGGTCGTGGAGAAGCAGGCCGAGGTCGACGAGGTGCTGCTGGTCCTCGACGCCACCACGGGGCAGAACGGGCTGACCCAGGCCCGCGTGTTCGGTGAGGTCGTCGACGTCACCGGCATCGTGCTGACCAAGCTGGACGGCACCGCCAAGGGCGGCATCGTCTTCCAGGTCCAGCGTGAGCTGGGGGTTCCGGTCAAGCTGGTCGGGCTCGGCGAGGGCGCCGACGACCTGGCCCCCTTCGACCCGGCGGCGTTCGTCGACGCGCTGCTCGGCTGAACTGTCCCAACCGCGTGACGGGGGCCACTATGGACCCATGGTCGACATCAAGTTGCCGGGCGAGCCGGTCGAGCGCGACGCGGAGATCCTGACCCACGACGCCCTGGCGTTTGTCGCCGGGTTGCACCACGCGTTCGCCGACCGGCGCGACGAGTTGCTGCGCGCCCGGGTCGTCAAGCGGGAGCGGGCCTCGCGGGAGGGCAGGCTCGACTTCCTCCCCGAGACCCGCGAGATCCGCGAGTCCGACTGGCGGGTCGCCCCCGCGCCGCCCGCGCTGACCGACCGCCGCGTCGAGATCACCGGGCCGACCGAGCGGAAAATGGCGATCAACGCGCTCAACTCCGGCGCGCGCGTCTGGCTGGCGGACCTGGAGGACGCGAACACCCCGCACTGGCGCAACGTCGTGTCCGGCCAGGTCACCCTGTTCGACGCCGCGCGCGAGCAGCTGGAGTTCACCTCGCCGGAGGGCAAGCACTACGCCGTGGACGCCGAGCGGCCCCCGACGATCGTGGTGCGGCCCCGCGGCTGGCACCTCGACGAGAAACACGTGCTCCTCGACGGACGCCGCGCGGTCGGCGCCCTCGTGGACTTCGGTCTGCACTTCTTCCACAACGCGCGGGTGGCCGGGCCCTACTACTACCTGCCGAAGACGGAGAGCCACCTGGAAGCGCGGCTCTGGAACGACGTGTTCACCCACGCCGAGCGCGAACTCGGCATCGCCCACGGTTCGGTGCGCGCCACCGTCCTGATCGAGACCATCCCGGCCGCGTTCGAGATGGACGAGATCCTCTACGAGCTGCGCGAGCACATGTCCGGCCTCAACGCGGGCCGCTGGGACTACCTGTTCAGCCTGATCAAGTACTTCCGCGACGCAGGGCCCGTGTTCGTCCGTCCCGACCGCGACGCCGTGACGATGACCGCGCCGTTCATGCGCGCGTACACCGAGTTGCTCGTGCGCACGTGTCACCGG
>NZ_JBOHGC010000374.1:0-1388 GCF_050699995.1 Actinokineospora sp.
CCGGGCACCGACTGGTACGACTGGACGGTCTGGGTACCGCGGCCCCGATAGCGCGTCCCACCCGAAAACGGCCGGCCCGACCGGCCGTTTTCGGTCAGCTCGGGCGAGTTTGGGCGGCTACCCAGGACACGTAGTCCGCGTTGCCGCCGAGCACCGGCAGGACGACGACTTCCGGGACGTCGTACGGGTGGTGCGCCTTGATCCACTCGGTGAGCGCGTCGACGCGGTCGGCCGCGGTCTTGATCCAGCACTGCCATTCCTGGTCGTGCTGGATCGCACCGTCCCAGCGGTACACGCTGCGCACCGGGCCGACGATCTGCACGCACGCCGCCAGCCGCTCGCCCACCACACCGTCGGCGAGTCGGTCGGCATCCTCGGCGGTTCCCGTCGTGGTGACCACAATCCGCATGCCCGACTCCGATCGTGTCGCGTATCGGTCAGTGTCCGATCACGGACCTACCGTAACGAATCATTTTGTTGACCGATGAACCAAACGTCGGCCATGGCATGGAAGATGTTGCCCTGACGGCGAAGCGGGGCAGGCGGGGCCGCCCGGCGCACCACCACGAGGCGCGGCCTGTCCGCGCGCACCTTCGGCCCGAAGAGGCGACCGTTTTGATCGAGAACTCGTCGGCAGGCCTGCACCTGTTCGAGCCCGCGGTGCCGGTGACCGTCACCCGCGAGGAACACCACCAGCACATCCTGGCGCGTTACCCGGTGCACGGCGACGTGCCGCGGCGGGTCGCCGTGGAACTGGCCTGGTGCACCATCGGAACCGGGAAGTACCAAGGGCACCAGGCGATCGAGGTGCGGCTGGACGGTTCGCGCGTGGGCGAGCTGACGTACGCGATGTCGCAGCGGTACGCGCCGTTCCTGCGGTCCGTGTCCGCGCGCGGCGCCCGCCCCGGCTGCGAGGCCCTGATCCACCTCGGCAAGCGCGGCATCGAACTTGACCTCTACCTGCCGCGCCACACCGACGGCGTCCCGGTGGCGCCGGCGACGCGCACGATGCCGCGGCTGCCGGTCGCGCCGATGCGCCCGCCGGCCCCGGCGTCGCACGCCGTCCCGCCGATGCGCGCTCCCCAGCCGGACAAGGCCAAGTCGAACCACGGCACGGGTTTCGTCGTCGCGGGTGTCCTCGGCGTGATCACCCTCGTCGCCGTCATCGCGGGCAGCGGCGAGGACGCCCCCACGGCGAGCGACACAGTGCTCACCACGACCACGACCTCAAGCACCACAACGACAACGACGACCACCACCACTACCACGACCACCGAAGCTCCTCCGGTCACCACCGAGGCCGCTCCGCCGCCGCCCCCCGCTCCGCCGCCGCCCCCCGCACCGGCGCCGACGAAGGCGCCGGTCACCACCACCCGGCGGACCACGAC
>NZ_JBOHGC010000375.1:0-1196 GCF_050699995.1 Actinokineospora sp.
CTACCTGGTCAGCGAGGCGCTGACCAACGCGGCGCGGCACTCCGGGGCCAGTGCGGTCTCTGTCGACGTGGCCTTGCTGGACGCGGGGCTACGGGTCGAGGTGTGCGACGGCGGCTGCGGCGGGGCGAACCGGGGATCGGGGAGCGGGCTGTCCGGGCTCGCGGACCGGCTGGCCGCGTTGGGCGCCGAACTTGAGGTGGACAGCCCCGGTGGGGGCGGTACCCGGATCGCGACGGTGCTGCCGTGCGGGTGATCGTCGCCGACGACGCGGTCCTCTTCCGCGAGGGGATGGCACGAATCCTCACCGAGATCGGGTTCGACGTACTCGGCCAGGCCCGGCAGAGCGCCGAGCTCGTCGAGCTGGTCCATCGGGACCCGCCCGACGTGGTCATCACCGACCTGCGGATGCCGCCCGGCTTCGCTGACGAGGGCATCGAGGCAGCCGCGGTGATCCGCGGCTTCGCGCCCCAGGTCGGCCTCATGCTGCTCTCCCAATACGTCGAGGTGCACCACGCGCTCCGGCTCATGACCGAGTTCAACGGCGCGGTCGGCTACCTGCTCAAGGACCGCGTGTCCGACCTCGGCGCGTTCGCGGTCGACCTACGACGGGTCGCGGCGGGGGAGGTGGTGATCGATCCGGAGCTGGTCACCCGCCTCGTCGGCCGGCGCCGCGAGCGCGACCCGCTCGCCAACCTCACCGACCGCGAGCGCGAGGTGCTCGCCCTCATGGCGCAGGGACTTACCAACGCCGGCATGGCCGACGAGCTCTTCCTCAGCACCAAGACCATCGAGGGCTACGTGCGCAGCGTGTTCACCAAGCTTGGTCTGGAGCAGGGCGAGCGCGAACACCGGCGGGTGCTGGCGGTGCTGCAATTCCTCAGACAGCAGTAGCGACGCGACGCCTCCGGCGAAGTCGAGGTGACCTGGCAGGTCTGTCAGCAGGTCCGCTCGACCCGCTGCAGCCAGCCCGCCGCGGGCGTGGACGCCGCGGTCCGAGAGGGGCCTCTACGAGAAGCGACGCGGCGAATGGCAGGTTGTCTGGGAGCAGGCAACAGCGGTAGGTGGCTTCCCACCCGCGAGCTGAGGGTGCCGAGCCGACCGCGGAGGCGACCCCGCCCGGACACTGAGCCGGGCGGCCATGTCGAGTTTCACTTCGCCGTAGGGCAGCACGTGTTGCCAGAACAGTGGGGTGAGAC
>NZ_JBOHGC010000376.1:0-6608 GCF_050699995.1 Actinokineospora sp.
CAGCAGCACCGATGTCTCGGTGTGACCCGCGTGGGTGTCCGCGGATGGGCCGGTGGGTGACCAAACGATGACGTGACGGCCCTCGTCACGACACAACGCGACCGCCGAGTTGATCGCCGCGAGGTTGCCCCCGTGACCGTTGACCAGCACGACCCCGCCGAACGCGTCGGCGGAGCGGATCAGTTCGACCAGCAGCAGCCGCAACGCCTGCCCGCCGACCGACAGGGTGCCGGGAAAACCCGCGTGCTCACCGCTGGACCCGTACCCGATGGCCGGGCCGACCACGACATCCGGGACCCGCTCGGCGAGTCGTCGGCACAACTCGACGGCGATCGTGGTGTCGGTGTCCAGCGGAAGGTGCGGGCCGTGCTGTTCGATCGACCCGACGGGCACCGCGAGCAGCGGGTGCCGGTCGGCGAGGTCGGGGGAGCGCAGGGCGCCGAGATTCACCGGCCCGGCCATTCCGCTATTCGCGGCAGTACGGGCGCGAGGGTTCGTTCGCGGACGCAGCCAACCCATACGCCGGCGCCGTAGGCGAGGTCGTCCGCGACACGCAGCGCCGACCAGGTCGGGCCGCGCCCGATCATGGCTGGGACCAGGCTCGCCAGCAACACCAGCCGCCCCCGCCGGGTCAGCAGTGCCAGCGGCCACCACGCGCGGCGCACGGCGTCCGCCAACAACAGGCCCGCGCCAAGGTGCCCCTTGGCGGCCAAGGCCAACGACGCCGACGGCGGCACGCCACGGCCTCGGAGTTTTCGGGGGAGCAGCGCCGCGCTGCCCGCCGCGAGCGCGAAGCCGATCACGGGATGGCCTGCCGCGACCAGCGCCCACGCGGCCGCGCTCCAGCGGGAGAGCCGCGCGCACGTCAGCTTCCCCGGGTGACGTGTGGACAAGGGCGCCGCCGAGGTGCCGTAGTCGAACCGCTGGCGCAGCCAGGCTCGCAGGGTCGCGCGCGGCTCGTGCCACACCGTCGCGGCGGGCTGGTACCGGACCGTGCCGCCGCCGGCGATGAGGCGCCAGACCAGGTCGACGTCCTCGCCGAACCGCATCGTCTCGTCGAACCGCGATGACACCGACCGCCGCACGACCAGGGCGGCGCTCGGGACGTAGCTGACTCTGCCCATCGGACGGACCGATGCCGCTAGGGCGCCCAGGTCCAGTGGGCACCGGTCCGCTTCGTAGCGGCCGATCGGCGATGCCGTCGGCACGCTGCGGACCCGTGGGGCGACCGCGACCACCGCGGGATCGTTGAACAACGGCAGCACCGTGTCCAGCCAGCCGGGGGCGGGAACGGTGTCCGAGTCGAGGAAGGCGACCAGCTCGGTTCCCGCCAGCCGCAAACCCGCGTTGCGGGCCGCACCAGGGCCGCGCGGGTGATCATGGCGGAGCTGGGCGGCGGGCACCGGCACCGCCGAGCCGTCGTCGACCACCACCCTGGCGCCGAGGTCACCAGTCGCGTCCAGCAGGCGGGCCAGGCCGGTCGCGTTGTCCTTGACCGGCACCACCAGCGTCACGTCCGACGGCGTGAACCGGCTCGGCTCCGGCAGCGGGTGGACCAGCCCGGCGTCGAGCAGACGTCGCGCCATGGGCTCGTTCGTGACCTCCGCACCGTCGAGCCACTGGCTCAACGCCCGAGCGCCCGCCGGGCTCAACCGCAGCAGGCGCAGCGGTGACCCGCCGATCAACACGGTGTCGTCGGCGTAGCGGCGCACGGAGTGGTCCAGGGCGACCCTCATCCCGTGAAGCCTCCGTCCGCGTGCACGACGCTGCCCGTGATCGCCGCCGACTCCGCGGAGCACAGCCAGCACACGACCGCCGCGACCTCCGAAGGCTCCAACACCCTGCCCACGATCTGGTGCTGCCCGAACGCCTCCACCGACTCCAGGTGATAAAGCCCGGCCGTCGCCGCCAGCATGTCCGTGCGCGTGGACCCCGGCGATACCGCCGTCGCGGTGACGCCGGTGCCACGCAAGTCGTTGGCCAGACCTTTCACCAGCCCGACCACCGCGTGCTTGGCCGCGCCATACGCCGCGAGGTGCCACAGGCCGCGGTGCGCCGCCGCCGACGCCAACGCGACAAACCGCCCGGACCTCGGCTGTTCCCGCCGCAGCATTACCGGAACCGCCGCCCGCGCGAGGTTCGCGACGCCGGTGACCCCGACGTCGAACAGTGCCGCCCACTCCCCGTCGGTGATCTCCCACAGCGGCCTACCGCCCGCGATCACCGACGCCGCCGCGACGGCCGCGTCGAGCCCGCCGAACCGGTACACCGCGACCTCCACCGCGTCGCGCAGCGCCGACAGATCGGTGACGTCGACCGCGAGATCCACCACCGACTCCGGGTGTTCAGCCGCCAACGCCGCGAGCTCGGCGCGGGTGGCCAGCGGATAGCCGATCCGGGGATCGTCGGCGCACCGATCCACGGCGACCACTCGCCACCCCGCCGCCACCAAACCGCGCACCGTCGCGGCCCCGATGCCGCGGGCGGCGCCGGTGACGATCGCGACGCGGCTACATTCCTCTGGTGAAGCCATCGGGCACCAGGATGTCCTCGGGCGTCAGGTCGTGGATCGACGACTTGCCCAGCCCGAGCAGCGCCGAGTCGATACCGCCGCGCAGGATCTCCAGCACGTTGACCACGCCCGTCTCGCCGCCCGCCGCCATGCCCCAAAGGTAAGGCCGTCCGACCATGACCGCGCGCGCTCCGAGCGCGACGGCCTTGACCACGTCGCTGCCGCGCCGCACGCCGCCGTCGAGGACGACCTCGATCTGGTTACCGACGGCTTTGGCGATACCGGGCAGCGCGCGGATCGACGCCGGGGTGCTGTCGAGGTTGTTGCCGCCGTGGTTGGACACCGAGATCGCCGACGCGCCGATGTCGACCGCGCGCCGCGCGTCGTCGGGGTGCATGACGCCTTTGATCAGCACCGGTCCGCCCCACTGCTCACGCAGCCACGCCAGGTCCGCCCAGGTCGGCGGCGGGGTGCCCATCCACTGGCCGTAGGCACCGAAGAACGTGGGTCCACGGCTGCCGACGTCGGCCAGGTTGGGGGTGGTGAGGTCGGGCAGCCGTCCGCTGCGCAGGAACGCGGCGAGCCAGCGTGGCCTGGTCACGACCGACGGCGCGAACGCGACCATGGTCTTGAGGTCGACCTTGTCCGGCAGCGTGGGGCTGCCCCAGTCACGGCGGTGGGCGAACGTCCAGTCCAGGGTCACGATCAGGCCCTGGGCGCCCGCGCGCTTGGCGCGGTCGAGTCTGGCGAGGATGTCGTCGCGGCCGCCCATCCAGTACGCCTGGAAGAACGTCTTCGGGTTGGCCGCGATCACTTCTTCGATGGGTTTGCTCGCGAACGAGCTCAGCCCCATCGCGGTGCCCGCCGCCGCGGCGGCCCGCGCCACCGCGACCTCCCCGTCCGGGTGGACGGCCTGCACACCGGTGGGGGACAGGATCACCGGCAGCGACAGCTCCTGGCCCATCACCGTCGTCGACTGGTCTCGGATCGCGGGCAGGTCGGCGATCCGCGGGCGCCACCCCAGCTCACCGAACGCGGCCACGTTGTCGGCGAGGGTGCGGCCTTCCTCGGTGCCGGCGAGCAGGGCGAGGTAGACCGGTTTCGGCACGCGCTTCTTGGCCCGGCGCCGAGCTTCCTCGACGGTCTCGAACCACTTCCTCGTACTGGCCATGGATTCAGCCTTCAGTTCATGCCAGCCAGGGGGCTGGTGTCACATGGTCGATCGGGGACGCGCTTGCCGGGCAGGCCGAGCAGCACCGTCCGCGAATGGTCTTTGTCCGGTTTGGGGATATCGGCGCCGACGAGCGCGAGCGCCCGTTCGCCGTTGCCCTTCACGCACTCGGGGTCGGGGCCGTCCAGCGGCAGCCCGGTGAAGAACTTGGCCGCCATGCAGCCGCCCTGGCAGGTGTCGTACGCCGAGCAGGACGCGCACGAGCCGCCGGTCTGTGGTTCCCGCAGCGACGCGAACAGGCTGGAGGTGCGCCAGACGGCCGCGAAGCCGCCCTCGTCGCGGACGTTGCCCGCGAGGAACTCGTCGTGGATGGCGAACGGGCAGGCGTAGACGTCGCCGATCGGGTCGATCAGGCACACCACGCGGCCCGCGCCGCACAGGTTCAGGCCGGGGATCGGGGTCGAGCCGAGCGCGTTGAGGTGGAAGAAGGAGTCGCCGGTGAGCACGGTGTCGCCGTTGGCGACCAGCCAGTCGTAGATGTCGCGCTGCTGAGTGGCGGTGGGGTGCAACTCGTCCCAGACGTCGGCGCCGCGGCCCGACGGGCGCAGGCGGGTGATGCGCAGCTGGGCGCCGTAGCGGTCGGCGATCGCCTTGAACTCGTCGAGTTGGGCGACGTTCTGCCGGGTCATCACCACGGAGATCTTGAAACCGGTGAAGCCGGCGGCGGCGAGGTTCTCCATCGCCTGGATCGCGGTGGCGTACGAGCCGGGTCCGCGGATCGCGTCGTTGACCGCGGCGGTGGCGCCGTCCAGCGAGATCTGTACGTCGACGTAGTCGGTCGCGGCGATCTGACGTGCCCGCTGCGGGGTGAGGCGGACGCCGTTGGTGGAGAACTTGACCCCGACGTCGTGCTTGACGGCGTAGTCGAGCAGTTCCCAGAAGTCGGCGCGGACGGTGGGTTCGCCGCCGCCGATGTTGACGTAGAAGACTTGCATGCGCTGCAGCTCGTCGATGACGGCCTTGCACTCGTCGGTCGAGAGTTCGCGCGGATCGCGCCTGCCGGAGGAGGACAGGCAGTGCGTGCACGCCAGGTTGCACGCGTAGGTCAGTTCCCAGGTCAGGCAGATAGGGGCGTCGAGCCCGTGTTTGAAGTGGTCGACAAGTCTCATGTGGAGTGTCCTCGGGGCTGGATCGTGCCCGCGGTGAGCATGCCCGCGAGCGCGTCGAGATAGCGGGCGACCTCGGCCGCCGGTACCCCGGCGGCCGCGAGTGCCCCGTGGACATCTGGGTGCTGTTCGAGTTCCCGCACGACTCGCACCAGCGTCGGCGTCTTCAGGAAAGACAGCCTGCGGGTGGTGAAGTCGTAGACCAGCGCGCCGAACGGCTCCGGCCGCAGCGAGACGGAGGGGCTCAGCCGGTGCGGCCGCGCGGGGTCGAACTCAGTAGACGCCGCACATGCCATCGATGGACACGTCCTCGACCAGCAGGTCCTCGGCGACCTC
The DNA here is from genome assembly GCF_050699995.1 of Actinokineospora sp. GTDB lineage: Bacteria > Actinomycetota > Actinomycetes > Mycobacteriales > Pseudonocardiaceae > Actinokineospora. The sequence continues at coordinate 5,186 of NZ_JBOHGC010000376.1, forward strand.
AACGGATTCGGTGGTATCACTCATGATTGACTCCCGATGCGAAGTTCACGAACAGGACCGACAATAACGGCACTCAGTGCCAAATGGAAGGGTTCATGGCGAACACGGCTGCCGCGCGCCCTGGTCGACCCCGGTCGACCAGCAAGGACGAGATCGAACGGATCGCGTTCGACCTGTTCGCCACGCGGGGCTTTGACGCGACCACCGTCGACGACATCGCCACGGCGGCAGGAATCGGCAGGCGCACGTTCTTTCGCTACTTCGAGTCCAAGAACGACGTGGTGTGGGGCGATTTCGACACGCACATGGAGCTGATGCGGGCTCGCTTCGCGCAGTGCCCGCCGGACCAGCCCCTCATGGCGGCGCTGCGGGATGTGGTCGTGGACTTCAACCGCTTCGACCCCGCCGAGGTGCCCTGGCACCGCAAGCGGATGGACCTCATTCTGACCGTGCCCGCGCTGCAGGCCCACTCGACCCTGCGGTACGCGCAATGGCGGCAGGCGGTCGCGGCGTTCGCGGCCCAGCGGTTGGGAGTGGACGAGGGGATGCTGGTGCCGCGAGCACTCGGCCACGCGGCCCTCGGGTGCGCCCTCGCGGCCTACGAGCAGTGGCTCAGCAGCCCGGACGCCGACCTGATCGAGTGCCTCACAACGTCGATGGACGCCCTGGCCGCGGGCTTCACGACCGGCTGATAACGGCAGGTCAATAGTTCGCAAACCGCGTCGCGATGGCGACGATCGGCTGCTCTGGTTAGCCGTGGTAGACGGCGCGGGCGGCCCCGCTCGGGCCCTGGTCGTCGATGGGCGATATCCAGCCGCCGATGAGGGCGAGGGCATGGCGGGGAGCGCACCTCGAGCGGGCTCGGCCCCCCGGGAGCGCCGCGAGCAGCGAAGGACCAGCTCGGCCGGTGATCGGATGCCGTACGCAGGCAGCACAGGGGTGTCGGCCATCCCGCGACACTAGGCGCGCAGCACCAGCGCGTGCGCGTCGGTCACCCCGACGTCGACCCGGGTGCCCGATTCCCAGCCCAGCAGGGTGAACAGGCGCTTCTCGCTGATCCGGCCGTCGACATCGAAGGCTGCGATCGCGTAACGACGCATCTGTCGCGACCGTGCTGCGGGCAAAGGGCCCGGATCCGGCGCGGTCGTCCGGCGAAGATCCAACTCACGGCGCCGGCGGGACCCGGGCGAGCCCTCGCCACCCGACGACGGTGTCGGAGCGGAGCCCGCGGGGCCCCAGGGATCGGCGGGGATCATGCGCTAACTCAAGGCGATCACCGCCGCAAGCAAAGAACGCACGCAGCGGCCATACAGCCGCTGACGTGCGTGTTCGTAGAAGGGTCAGTAGACTTTGGTCTGTGCGGGAGATATCCCGTGTTTGAGTGTCCCTGAGGTTTCGCACTTTTCGCGGTGACACGGTTGGT
>NZ_JBOHGC010000377.1:0-4751 GCF_050699995.1 Actinokineospora sp.
GGCCGGTGGAACGCCGCCGGCGCGGTGGTCGACGACTTCTGCGTCAAGGTCACGGTCGCGGCGACGGAGTCCGGTCCGATGCTCGCAGGCCTCACCGGCGAGTGGAACGTCCGCGAACTCGGCGACCGGCCGCACGCCTGGCTGCCGGAGTCGTCGTTCTGGACCGACCGGCTCAGCGCCGTCGACGACGCCCTACTCGGCTCGGCGCCGGACACGGTCGCGAGCAGCCCGATCGTGCTGGCGACACCGGAACCGGCGGCCAAAGCGCTCACCGACACGGTGACGTTCACCTGGGCCGACGTCGCCACCGTCATCCCCGACCCGAGTGGCTGGTCGCGGTTCGGCCAGTCCGGCTGGGGCAGGCTGATCGTCGCGCTGCCACAGCCCGCGGCGAACCCCGCCACCGGGCTGGCGGTGCAGGCGGTGCTGTCCGGTGTCGGCAAGCAAAGCCCGCTGACGCACGAGGTCCTCGAACGCCCGGAAGTCGCCGACGCGATCAGCAAACTCACGGCGGGCCAACCGACCGGCATTCCGGAGACGACCCGCGAGGCCCTGATCAGCCTGGGCGAGGCGGAGACGATGACGACCGCGCCGTTCAGCGCGGTGCCGGTCCTGGAGGTCGACCTGCACCGGCGCAACCTCGCCATCGACGGCAGGCCCGCCGCCAAGCGCCCCCTGTTCGAGGTCATGCCCGACGGCCCGATCCCGACCGCCGACTTCCCGTTCGTCCGCCTCGCGGGCATCGACGCCGCCTTGGCGAACGCCGCCGACCGGTTCCGCCAGTTCCTGCTCGAGCCGGACCAACAGCGCTCACTGGGCCGTGCGGGCCTGCGCACGGCGTCGAACGAGCGCCCGCCGAGCACGCTGGGCATCAGGTGGCCGGACCTGCCGCCCGCCACCGCCCCGGCGAACCCGCAGACCACTCAGCAACTCGCCGCCACGTGGGCGGCGGCCGCGGAGGGCGGCCGCATCGTGACCATGCTGGTCGACGTGTCGAAGTCGATGGGCGCCGACAACGGCGACGGGCGCACCCGGATGCAGTGGGTGCAGGAGGCGTTGCACGGGTACGCGAACTACACGGTGTCGGGTTCGTTGGGGCTTTGGCAGTTCTCCCAAGGGCTTGACCGCGCGAAGCCTTACCAGCAACTGGTGGCGACCGGCCCGATCGGCGACACCCGGGCTCCCCTGCATCAGGCCGTCGACACCTTGGATCCGACTGGTGCGACCCATCTATACGAAAGCATCGCGGCGGCTTATCGGGCGGCGATCAACGGCTATGTCACGGGGAAGCGCAACGAGATCGTCGTGATCACCGACGGCGGCAGTGACGGTGCGATGACGTTGGCTGAGCTGACCGCGGCGATCAAGGCTGTCGGCAGCACCAAGAAGCCGGTCGTGGTCAGCGTGATCGCGTTGGGCCCGGATCAGAACCGGGCCGCGCTGCGGGACATCGCCAGACTCACCGGTGGGACGGTGTCGACGCTGTCCAGCGCCCGCGGCCTTCAGGCGGCGTTGGGGCAGCTCGCCGCGCGACGGGATTGACGCGGATCACCGTAGAATCCGATCATGCCGAAGCTGATCGTCGTCGCCGGGCTGCTGCTGGCCCTTACCGCGTGCGGCAAGGAATCCACGCCGACACCGCCGCCCTCGTCCCAGACCACGCAAGCGGGCAGCGGTCCGGTCGACGTCAACGTTCCGGTCGAGATGCGGCCGGTGCTTTCGGTCGACCCGCCCGCCCAGACCCCCGCCCCGGCGGCGCCCGACGTGCTGACCGGCAAGGACGGCTCGACCTACCGCGTCGGTCCCTCCATCGGCGACTTCGGCCGGTTCAAGGACGTCGGGGTCGAGCAGGTGGACGGGCGTTGGGTGCTCAACATCGAGTTGCCCGACGACACCGCCGCGATCTTCGCGAAGTGGACGACTGAGAACGTGGGCAAGCAGCTCGCCATCGTCGTGGACGGTGAGTTGGTGTCCGCTCCCGAGATCGCGTCGGCGATCACCGGTGGCGCGCTCCAGATCGCGGGCTCGTTCACCCAGAAGGAGATCCGGGAACTGGAGCGCGCCATCACCGGGAAGTGATCACGCCCCGAACTGCTCCGGGTCGGGTCCGGTGCGCACGCCGTTGTCGAGGCCGTCGAGCGCCTTGTGGTCCTCGGCGGTCAGCTCGAAGTCGAACACGGCGAAGTTGGCCCGGATGCGCTCCGGGGTGACCGACTTCGGGATGACGACGATGCCCAGGTCCAGGTGCCACCGCAGCACCACCTGGGCGGCGGAGCGGCCCAGCCGGTCGGCGATCGCGACCACGGTCGGGTCGTCGAGCACCACGCCTTGACCGAGCGGGCTCCACGCCTCGGTGGCGATGCCGTGCTTGGCGTGGAAGGCGCGCAGGTCGGCCTGGGGCAGGTTCGGGTGCAGCTCGATCTGGTTGACCGCGGGCACCGTGCCGGTCTCGGCGAAGAGGCGTTCCAGGTGCGGGACATGGAAGTTGGACACGCCGATCGAACGGACGCGGCCGTCTTCCTTGAGCTTCTCCAGCGCCCGCCAGGTGTCGACGTATTTGTCGGCGCCGGGTGCGGGCCAGTGGATCAGGAACAGGTCGAGGTAGTCGAGGCCGAGCTTCGCCAGGCTCTCGTCGAACGCCCGCAGTGCCTCGTCGTAGCCCTGCCGGTCGTTCCAGACCTTGGTCGTGACGTAGAGCTCCTCGCGCGGCAAGCCGGATTCGGCGAGGGCTTGGCCGGTGCCCACCTCGTTGCGGTAGTACGCGGCGGTGTCGAAGCTGCGGTACCCGGCATCGAGTGCGTCGGCCACGACCGCGCGGACCTCGTCGTCGGGCACCTGGAACACCCCGAAGCCGAGCTGCGGGATGGTGGTGCCGTCGTTCAGCGAGATGTCAGGGTTGGTCGACATGCGGCGGTTTCCTCCTGTGTGGATGTTCTCCACCAGATGCCAACTCCCGGCGGGCCGACATATTCCCGCCGCTAGGATCGCGCCAATGACCGTGGTCGAGATCTACACCGATGGCGCCTGCATCCCCAATCCCGGCCCAGGCGGCTGGGGCGCGGTCCTGCGCTACGGCGGCCACGAACGCGAACTGCGCGGCGGCGACGCGGGTGAGACGACCAACAACCGGATGGAACTGATGGCGCCCATCCAGGCTTTGGAGACGCTGAGCAGGGCGGCCAAGGTGGACCTGTTCACCGACAGCACCTACGTCCGCAACGGCATCACCAAGTGGGTCACCACCTGGAAGTCCAACGGCTGGATGACGAGCGCCAAGAAGCCCGTTGCCAACGAAGACCTCTGGCGCCGCCTGGACGTGGCCGCCGCCCGCCACGACATCGAGTGGCACTGGGTCAAGGGCCACAGCGGCCACCCCGACAACGAACGCGCCGACCGCTTGGCGTTGGCGGGCCTGCACGACGCCTTGCTGGCGGCGGGACTGGAACTACCCGTCAGCCGCAAGCGAGTCTGAGTACCCACGGGGCAGAAACCACGTTCACTCGCGCAGCCGCGCGTTGAGCCGTGCGGCCTGTCGAGTGAGGTGGTCGCGTTCGGGCAGGCTGGACGCCGACCGGGCGGCTTCGGCGTAGAGCCGGGCCGCGGTGGCCGGGTCTCCGTCACGCTCGCGCAGGTACGCCGCTACGGCGGTGTGGCGGGGCAGGGCGGGGTCGAGCTCCGCCAGGGCGGCCAGGCCTGCCCGCGGCCCGTCGGCCTCGCCGACCGCGACCGCCCGGTTGAGCCGGGCCACCGGGCTGTCGGTCAGGCGCACCAGTTCGTCGTACCACTCGACGATCTGCGCCCAGTCGGTCTCCTCAGTGGTGTGGGCGTCGGCGTGGAGCGCGGCGATGGCGGCCTGGGCCTGGAACTCACCCAGGCGGTCACGGGCGAGGGCGCTCTGGAGAACGTCGACGCCCTCGGTGATCAGGCGGGTGTCCCAGAGGCCGCGGTCCTGCTCGGCGAGCGGCACCAGCCTGCCATCGGGGCCGGTCCGGGCCGGGCGCCGGGCGTGGTGCAGCAGCATGAGCGCGAGCAGGCCCGCGACCTCCTCATCGTGGGTCATCGCCGCCAGCAGACGGGTGAGCCGGATCGCCTCGGCGGCCAGGTCGACATCGCCGGAGTAGCCCTCGTTGAAGACCAGGTAGAGCACGCGCAGCACGGTGGCGACGTCGCCGGGCTGGTTGAACCGCACGTCGGAGACGGTCCGCTTGGCCCGGCTGATCCGCTGGGCCATGGTCGCCTCCGGCACCAGGTAGGCCTGCGCGATCTGCCGCGTCGTGAGGCCGCCGACCGCGCGCAGGGTGAGCGCGACGGCCGAAGCCGGGGTCAGCGACGGGTGCGCGCACAGGAAGTACAGCTGCAGCGTGTCGTCCACCGCCTCGACCGCACCGGGCGCGGGTTTGTCCTCGACGCGCACCTCGCGGTTCCGCCGGGAGGTGTCGGCGCGGATGGCGTCGAGGAACTTGCGCCACGCGGCGGTGACCAGCCACCCCTTGGGGTCGCGCGGCGGGTCGTCCGGCCACACCCGCAAGGCCTCGACCAGCGCGTCCTGCACGGCATCCTCGGCCGCCGCGAAATCGGCTCCACGGCGGACGAGGATCCCGAGCACCTTCGGTGTGAGGCTCCGGAGTAGGATCTCGTTCATTCCGTGATGGTGGGCGCCGTCGTCAGGAACGGGCGTACCTCGAGCCATTCGTGGATCGGCTTTCCGCCTGCTCCCGGGGCGGCCGAGAGCTCACCGGCCAGTTCGAGGG
>NZ_JBOHGC010000378.1:0-8744 GCF_050699995.1 Actinokineospora sp.
GCAATGATCGCCACCATCGCCCCGTGTCACACAAAGATCAACCAACCGTGTCACCGCGAAAAGTGCGAAACCTCAGTCACAGCGGACCAGGATGTAATCATCAAGTGCGGCAAGGAGAATCTCGGCGCGTTCGAGCGTGCTGAAAGTTCCCGCGATATCACCGGTCCCGGTCGGCTGTGCACGGACGACGGCCCACGTGGTGTCCATGGTCGCCATGATGCCGGGATCGGGTCCGCGGGTCCCGCGGATTCGCCCTGACAGGTGATGAAACGCTTTGGTTTCAGGCCTGGAAGCCCGCGGCGATGTCGCCCGGCGGGCAGACGACGCCGAAGAAGTCGCCGGTCGCGGTGTCGGCGCCCGCCGCCCGCCACCAGTCGACCTGTTCCTGAGTCTCGATCCCGTCCACGGTGACCGTGGCGCCCGCGTGGTGGACGGCGGTGACCAGTCGGGCGATCACGGTCGAGCCCACGCCGAGCAGTCGGTCGGTGAGTCTTCGCGCCACCCGCACCGCGCCGACCTGGAACTCCTCCACGGCGGTCAGGTCGTCCGGGCTCAGGCCGAAGTCGTCGAGCGAGGTGCGCACGCCCATGTCCGCCAGCACGGTCAGGCTGTCGGCCGCCTCGGCCACCCGCAAGGCGGCGATGGGCATGCCGACGGTCAGCCGGTCGGCGGGCAGCCCGGTGTAGTCGAGCACGCGCACAACTCGGGAGACGAGGTCCGCGTCGGCGGACTGGTGGGCGGTGAGGCCGACCGAGAGCGGCAGGTCGCCGACGTTTCCCTTGTGCCACCAGTACGCCTGCCCGCACGAGACGCGCAGCAGCCACTCGCCCAGCGGCAGGATCAGGCCGGTCTGCTCGGCCAGTTCCGCGCACTGGTCGTGGTGCACCCGGGCGGAACCCGGCCGGGTCCCACGACAGTAGCGCGGTCACACCCGCGGTCCGGCCATCGGCCAGGTGGGCGACCGGGCGATAGCGCACGCTGATCTCTTCCCGCTCCCACGCGCCCGGCATGCTGACCGCGAGCATCTGGTGGCGGCGGTCGGCGATGTCCTGGTCGGGGTGGTGCTGCTCCCACTGGCCGCGCCGTCCGGTCTTCGCTCGACGCAGTGCCAAATCGGCCGCGCGCAAGGGTTCCGTCGGTTCCTCGTCGCGCGGCGGGCGGTGCACCACGCCGACGCTGGCCGAGAGAGCGAGGCCGTGACCGTCCACATAGGTCGGTTTGGCCAGTGCGGCGTTGATCGCGGCAACCGTGGCGGACACGTTCGGGGTGGTGGCCGAATTCTCCACCAGGATGCCGAACTCGTCGCCGTCGAACCGGGCGACCATGGCGTTATCGGCGGCCATGACGGCTTTGAGCCGCTGCGCCACGTGCACCAGCAGCTGTTCGCCCGCCGGGCGGCCGAGGCCGCCGCAGACCATGGCGAACCCGTCGAGGTCCAATTGGAACAGCGTGACGCCGTAGGCCGGGTCGGCCCGCCGCAGAGCGCTTTCCAGGCGGGTGCTGAAGTACTGCCGGTTCGGCAGGCCGGTCAGCGCGTCGTGCAGCGACTGCCGGTGCAACTCGTTCTGCAGCAGCATCAGCTCGGTGCCGTCCTCGACCACGGCCACCACCTGGCTGGTCCGGTCGTCGACGCCGCGCAGCAGCGAGGCGGTCAGCGTGATCCGGGCGACGTCGCCGTCCTGGCGCAGCAGCCGCTGCGTCTGGCGGACCCGCTCGCGTGTCCCGTCGAGCAGCGACCGCATCGCCTCCCGCAGCGTCCGCACGGACTCCGGGTGCACGAGGTCGTAGAGACCGACGCCGACGAGTTCCGCCGGGGAATACCCGAGCATGTCGCCAAGCGCGGCGTTCGCCCGGACCAGCAGCCCGTCGAGGCCGATGATCATGATGCCGCTGGCCGACGAGGTGGCCACCTGCTCGAAGCGCGCCTCGCTCGCCCGGAGGTTCCACCGGGCGTCCTGCACGGCCTTGAGCAGCGAGCGCTGCATGCTCTCCTGCTGGTCCAGCACGGCCCGCTGGTTGGCCGAGACGAAACCGCAGGCCAGCGTGCCCAGCGCCAGGGTGATCCGCTCGGCGAAGCGCTCCACGGGCTGGAACTCCGGGAGCCCGAGCAGCCCCTTGCCGAGCACCTCGAGGGTGCAGCGCAGGCCCTCTTCGCCGACGTTGCCCAAGGCGACCAGGCGTTCGCCCAGCGCCTCGACCGGCGCGGCGGCGAACGTCTCCCGGGCCACCGCGTCGCAGAGCAAGCCGACCTGGTCGGCCAGCTCATGGTCGAGTTCGTCGCGCGAGAGCGGGACGAAGACAGCACAGGCCGACCGGCTCGTCGAGGTCGAGCAGCCGCAGCGCCTGCGGGCTGCCGAGGATCTGCTCGGGGTCACGCATGTCGGCGTGAACGACGGCGGCGCGGTCGTTGCCCGCCAGCATCAGCTCGCTGTGCGCGACGGCCACCGGGTCACGGTCGACGTAGACCACCCGGCACTCGGGGTCACGCCCCTGCGCGACCTCATGCACGTTGGCCACCGTGGGGATGCCCGACCCGATGTCGAGGAACTGCCGGACACCTTGGTCGACCATGTACCGCACCACCCGCCCGAGGAACGCGCGGTTGACCCGCGCGGCGAGCCGCAGGCCCGGCATCGCGCGTTCGATCTGGGCGCCCACCTCGCGGTCCACCGCGAAGTTGTGGCCGCCGCCGAGCATGAAGTCGTACGTGCGGGCCATGCTGGGCGCGGTGATGTCGACGCCCGGCGGGACCCACTCCTGCTGTGATGTCACGGCAACACCTCGCTCTATTCACGGGACCGACGAGCCTACCGAGTCCCGCGAGCGCTCTGCGCCCGGCCATCGGAGTGATCACTTTTCCACCCGATCAGGTGCTGCCCCCACTCGACCGGATGGCCCTAAGGTGGGCGGTTCCGTTCGGCGGCGGCAAGGAGAACCGATGCCCGTCCCGGTGGGGCCCGGCCGCTGGCCTCTTCTCGGACACACGACCGCGATGCTGCGACACCGCTTCAAGTTCACGTCGGGGTTGCGCGAGCACGGCGAGATCGTGCGGGTGTTCCTGGGACCGGTGCCCGCCTACTTCGTCACCAGTCCCCGGCTGGCGCACCAGGTGCTGGTCACCGACGGCGCGTCCTTCGGCAAGGGCGCGATGTTCGACAAGTTCCGCCCCTACCTGGGAAACGGGCTCGTGCTGTCCGGGGGCGCGTTCCACCGGCGGCAGCGCAGGCTGATCCAGCCCGCGTTCCACCGCGACCGCATCGCGCGCTACGCGGAAACCATGGCGCGCGCGGCGTCCGACCTGACCGGGTCGTGGCGCGCGGGACAGGACCGGGTCGTCGAGGAGGACATGCAGGCCCTCGCCGTCACGGTCGTCGGTGAGGCGCTGTTCTCCACCGAGATCGGCCGACGCGCGATCGAGGAGGTCCGGCGGTCGATCTTCGTGGTGATCAAGCAGGGGATGATCCGCGCGCTGTCACCGAATTTCGTCGAAAAACTGCCACTTCCTGGCAACCGCGAGTTCGACGAGGCCATCGGGCGGATGCGGGCCGTCGTGCTGGAGGTCATCGAGAACTGGCGCGCCGACGGCGTCGACCACGGCGACCTGCTCTCCACGCTGCTGCTGGCGCGCGACGAGAACGCCGACACGGGGATGACCGACGAGCAGGCCTTCGACGAGGTGCTCACCCTGCTCACCGCGGGCATCGAGACGACCGCGCTGGCGCTTTCCTGGATATTCCACGAGATCGGCCGCCACCCGGAGGTGGAGCGGCGGCTGCACGCCGAGGTCGACGAGGTGCTGGCGGGCCGCCCGGTCACCGTCGACGACCTGCCGCGGCTGACGTACACGATGTGCGTGGTCAACGAGGTCCTGCGGATGTACCCGATCTGGATCCTCATGCGGCGGGCTGTCGCGCCGGTCGTCCTCGACGGCGTCACGATCGCCCCCGGCGCCGAGGTGATCCTCAGCCCGCACGCCTTGCACTTCGACCCGGGTTCCTTCGCCGAGCCCGACCGGTTCGACCCCGACCGCTGGTTGCCCGAGCGCGCCGAAGACGTGCCCCGGGGCGCGTTCATCCCGTTCGGCGCGGGAACGCGACAGTGTGTGGGCAACACCTTCGCGCAGGCCGAGATCGCCATTACGGTGGCGACCGTGGCGGCCCGGTGGCGGCTGGTGCCCGTGGCGGACAAGCCGGTCCGCGTGAAGTTCACCTCGGCGGCCTATCCCGACGGGCTGCTGATGACACCGATCCCCCGTGGCTAGCTGGAGGTAGTTTTCCGTGCTCTCGTCCCGTTTCCGCAAGTTGTGCGCCGCCGCGCTGATCACCGCGGGTGTGTGCCTGCTGCCGACGGCCACGCCCGCGGGCGCCGCTTCGGTGACGTGCCAGGACTTGCGCGTGCCGGTGTCGGTCACCGGCACGGCGCAGACGATGTACGGCAGACTGTGTGTGCCCGAAGGCGCGAAGACCGTGCAGGTGCTCATCCCGGGCGGCACGTACAACAGCTCGTACTGGGACATCGGCCACTCCCCGGAGACACGGTCGTTCCGGCTGGCGATGAACGACGCCGGGTTCGCCACCCTGGCCGTCGACCGGCTCGGCACGGGTCGAAGCTCCAGGCCGCTCAGCGTCACCGTGACCGCCTCGACCCAGGCCGACGCGGTGCACCAGGTCATCCGGACGCTGCGACCGCGCTTCGCGAAGGTGATCGTCGGCGGCCACTCGATCGGCTCCGCCATGGCGATGATCGAAGCCGGGACGTACGGCGACGTCGATGGCGTGCTGGTCACCGGAATGACCCACCGGATGAACCTGGTGACGGTGATCCCGGTGCTGGCCAACATGATCCCGGCGCCACTGGGCGGGCTGGGACTCGACGTCGGGTACCTGACGACGAGCCCGGGCACCCGCTACTCGGCCTTCCACAGCCCAGGCCCACTCGACGCCGACGCGATCGCCTTCGACGAGTCCACAAAGGACGTCTTCGCCGTGACCGAATCGGTGGACACGCTGCTGCTGACCAACGTGGTGATCCCGGCGACCCGCCGAATCCAGGTCCCGGTCATGCTGGTCGTGGGCGACGACACCCACTTCTGCGGCGCGCCACTGGGCAGCGACTGCTCGTCAGCCGAGGCGCTGCGGGCGTCGGAGGCGCCGTTCTTCTCGGAGGCGGCCCGGCTGCGGACGTTCGTGCTGAACGGCTACGGCCACTCGATCAACTACGCGCCCAACGCCTCGCAGTACCACCGGGCCGTCGCGGCTTGGACGCGAGAGATCAGCTGACCCGGCGCAGCGCGCCGTGACCTGCCTCAGCGATCACCTTTCCGCAGGCCGGTCGACGCCGCAGACGCGCAGAGAGCTTGCGGCGAGCGCGTCGACAGCTTCCGGGAGTGTCATTCGTCCCGCGGCCACGGCGGCGCCCGCGGCGTGGCCCAGGGTGACGACGGCGGTCGCGAGCCAGCCGATCGGCTGGTCTCGGGTGAACTCGCCGGACTCCTGCCCCCGGTCGAGCACTCGGCTGAGGTGATCCAGAACCGCGTTGTGGCGAGTGTCGTCGGCCGCGGCGCCCACCGACTCGGTGGCCGCGGCGAGCAGCAGCGGGTAGCGGTGAATGGTTCGCCAACTCGCGTCGAGCAGGCGGAGCAGCGCGGCCCCGGCCGGGCCTTCATCCAGCTCCGCGGTGTCCATTTCGGACACGGCGTCGGCGGTGACGGCGTCGATCGCCGCGCTCACGAGCGCGTCGCGGTTCTTGAAGTGGGCATAGACGGTCTGGCGGCTGACCCCAGCCGCCATGGCGACGTCCTCGACGCCCGCGTTCGGGTCTGTGCCAAGGACTTCCAGTGCGGCGCGCAGGATCGATGCGGCGCTGCGGTCGGCGTCGGTGCGACGGCGTCTGCGCCGTCCGTCGGTTATCTCGGACACCTTGTCAAGTTTAACAGAGTCCGCTACGTTTGACAGCATGTCAAATTTAACGAACCGACGTACCGTGCTGCGGGCAGGCGTGGCGGTAGTGGCAGTGGAAGCCGCGACCACAGTGACACCCGGCCGCGCGGCCACAGCAGGGGAACGCGCCCTCGCGTTGACCGGGGTCACGGTCATCGACGTCCAGGGCGGCCGATCTCGCCCGGACATGACCGTTCTTGTTGAGGGGCAACGGATCACGGCGGTAGGACGCCGAAGCGACGTCACGATCCCGGCCGCAGCGGAGATCATCGATCTGCCGGGCAAGTACGTGATCCCAGGGCTGTGTGACGCCCATGTGCACAGCATTCCCGACGAGCGGATCTCCCCGCCGCTCTACCTTGCCAACGGCGTCACCACGGTCCGGGAGATGTCCGGCACCCCGCTGCTGCACCACTGGCGCGAACGGGTCGAGCGCGGCGAGTTACTCGGGCCGCGCTCGGTCATCGCCAGCCGGATCGTCGACGGCGCGCCGACTGTCGGGGATCCCGCGATGTTCGTCGAGGTGGCCACGGAAGCCCAGGCCAGGCAAGCGGTGCGCCAGGCCAAGGCCGACGGCGCGGACTTCGTCAAGGTGTACTCGAGACTGCCCGCGGACCTGCATCGCGTCGTCGCGGAAGAGTCACGCAGGCAAGGGATTCCGTTCGCCGGGCACTGCCCGGACGCCGTTTCGCCCAGTCGGGCGAGCGGGAGCGGACAACGCACCATCGAGCACCTGTACTCGACCTGGTACGACACGTCCACCCGGGAACCGGACCTGCGGGCGCGCATCGCCGAGTGGGAGATCAGTCAAAGCGACGTCGTCGGCTGGCTGCACGACGTCCACCGGCTGGAGTGGGACGCGGCGGGCAGCTACAGCGCCCGCAAAGCGGCGGCGGTGTTGCGCACACTGGCGCGCAACCGCACTCGGGTGGTTCCCACTCTCGTCGTCTACGAGGTGCTCGACCGGCCGGACGAGATCGCGCTGACCGACGAGCACCTCCAGTTCGTGCCCCGCCCGATGCTCGACGGGTGGCACTGGGCCATGGAGAACATCATCAAAGCGGGCCGCACCAACCAGGAAAGCGCCCAGCGACACGCCTTGCTCGACCGCCGGGTGGAGTTCGTCGGCGAATTGGGACGCGCCGGAGTGCCCGTGCTCGCAGGCACGGACGCGGGTGACGTGCCGTTCATCATCCCAGGATTCAGCATGCACGACGAACTCGCGTTCCTGGTGCGGGCCGGGTTCTCACCGCTGCGTGCCCTTCAGTCCGCGACCATCGAGCCCGCCCGCATGCTCGGCGTCGCCGACTCGACCGGCACGGTCGACCCCGGCAAGGCCGCGGATCTGGTGGTGCTGGACGACGACCCGCTCGCCGACATCCGCAACACCACCCGCATCCACACCGTCGTGGCCCGCGGACGTCGACTCTCCCCCGAACAGCGGGCCCGCATGCTCGCCGAGGTGGCCCAAGCGGCCGCCGAGGCATAAGTCCCGCCACATCCCCACTCAACGGAGTCACCACATGCAGATCCGCCTGATCACCGCACTCGCCCTGCTGTCCACCGGCCTGCTCGCAGGCGCCTTCGGGTACGGCGCGGTCAACGTCGCGACCACCTTCGAAGTCGTCCCGCTCGACGTGCGCCTGACCTTCCACTCGGCCCTGATGCAGATGAATGGCCCGGTCATGCAGACCACGATGGCCCTGGCCGCGCTCAGCTCGCTCACCCTGGCCGCCCTCACCCGAGCGACGCCCCGACTCGTCGCGAGTGCGGCCGGGGCACTGGCTGTCGTGTCGTTCCTCGTGACCCGTCTCGGCAACGTGCCGATCAACGGGCAGATCAAAATCTGGGCGGTGACCGCACCACCCGCCGACTACGCCGAGATCCTGGAGCAGTGGGAAAACTTCAACGTCGTTCGCACCCTCACAGCTCTCACCGCTTTCGTACTCATCATCTGGCTGGCCGCGTCCAGGGCGAATGCCAATGTCTCCAACAATCCTGCGGCTACCACCTCCCGCGCAGGCAACTGATTTCGCCCCAAGCGGCATCACCAGCGTCGCAGCGGAACCGGCCGCATTCGCTACCGACGTTTGCGTTCGCCGGCGGGCGGGTCGGTCGCGGAGCTGTCGGTGCGTGGCAGCCTGATGGCCCGGACAAGGCGGTAGAGGCCGACCGCGATCACGCCGATGGGGATGGCGTAGGCGATGAATCTGGTCCACGGTTTGTCATGGCCGACCTGGGCACCGTGGGTTCCTTTGTAGGACCCCGGTTCGTACCTGAACTTGATCGGTTGTCCGGTCTGGTAGTCGTCCGAGTTCTCTCTCACCTTGGCCGTTGCGGAAAAGCCGCCCCGATGAGTGAAGTCGATCAGGAGATACCAGTGCCTGCCGTCCTTCACTCTGCCCGAAACAGTGCCTTCCCCTTTTTCCCATGACAACTCTTGGTGGAGGAAAATGCCCAGGAATAGCGGCCCGAGCACCAACGCCGGGATCAGGATGACCAGCGCCCAGCCGATCCGATTGGAGCGATAAGAGGAGGTCGGTCCGCAGCGGCTCGATCGCGGTTGCCGCAGGCGCCAGCGTGCGTTGATGTCCACTTCGACGCGCTTGTCATCGCTCTGGACCACGTCGGCTCCCCTGAACCACGCTGGATCGCAAGGCACCGCACCGTGGGGGCCTCAATGCCACTGCCTTAAGTGATTGTGGTGGGTTAACGACCTGGTGCGCGATAGCTGACGGGGTGTAGGCACCGCGAGCCGCTGTGATCATGAAAGGGGCCGTGCGGGACGATCTTGGTTGTGAAGAC
>NZ_JBOHGC010000379.1:0-10983 GCF_050699995.1 Actinokineospora sp.
GTCCCCCACATCCAGGTACAGCGCCGACTGGAGCCGCGCCAGGAAGCCTCGCTTCTGCGGCTCCTCCTTTTCCTCCTCCACCACCGGCGCGGGCGGCGGCGCGACCTTCACGCCCGTCCATTCCAGGAAGCCGCCGCACTTTCCGCAGAACGTGTCCGCGTCGGCGTTGTTGTAGCCGCAGCTCTTGCAGGCGATCATCGGGAGCCCACCTCCACTCGGTGCACGACGTGGGCGGGTTTTGCCGCCGCCACCGCGGCCTCGACCAGGTCCAGCGGCGCCGCGGCCGGGTCGTCGACCCGCACTCCCACGGCCAGCCGGGGGCTTGCCTCACCCGGGAGGTCCGCCGCCGGGTCCCGCGACCAGGCGACACCTCCGCTGTCGGCGATGTCGACGTTTCCGCCGGTCAGGACCTCAAGGTTCGCGCGCAGGCCGGCCACCGTGCCGCGCATGCGGTACATCTCCACCGCCGTCCCCACGACGGCTCGGCGGCGTTCGATCGGCCAGCCCTCGTCGAGTTCGATGCCGACCCAGCCGGACAGCCACTCCAGGAAATCCTCGGGCGCCAGCAGCGGGTCGAAGTACTCCACCAGGCAGTCGAGGGTGGCCAGGACGGGTGCGACGACGTCGTCGAAGCCCGCCATGAACCGCTCGGTGAACGGGTCCTCCTGGTACACCGCGGGAAGCATCTCCAGCATGGGCGCCGCGGTCGCCAGGCCAGGCACGAGCCCGCGCATCAGTGTTCCTCCACCTTCACGTGGTGCTCGTAGCTGAACACCAGGCTGTACCGGTCCACGTCGAGCCGCTGGGTTTCCTCGCCCCGTTCCCCGGTGACCGGGTTGGCGCCGAAGAGCCGCACGTCCTCGACCATGTCGACACCGCGAACCCGTTGCAGCAGAGCGTAAACGTCGCCCGCCTGCACGGGCCTGCCGAACTGCCAGCCTCGTCCGTCCGGGCCGCCGGTGATCGGGTTGAGGTGTCCGTAGAGGGCGGCCAGCGCGTCGGCGCGGACTCGGGCGCGGTCCACGCGCGGGCGGGCGATGACTCTGGCCACGACGGTGACGCCGCGGTACTTCGGCGGTGAGACAAGGACTCTGGTGCCGATGAGCCGGACCTCGTCGAGCCGGTCGGTGATGCGGGTCAGGGTGTCCTCGCCGGGGACGAGGTCGGCGAAGGTGATCCGGTTGTCCACCTGGGCCGCCGCAGGCACCACAAGCACCCGCACGGACCCCGCGTCCACGTCGTCGTCACCGGCCGTCACACAGCGGACTCTGGCGATGTCCGGCGCGGATTCCTGGGTGATCGCCTCGTAGTCCTCCGCGGTGACCGCGCGGCTGCGGGTGCGCAGCAGGATGGGCCCGCGCGCCTTGGCCTGCTCGACTGTCTCCCCGTCGACACCGCCGGACGCGCTCTCCAGGTTCTCCACGCCCGACACGAACGGGATGGACGACTTGAGCGTGCGGATCGCGCCCGCGCCGACGTTGCCGATCCGCCCACCGCCGACCGCGTAGCGCCGCAGCCGGATCGTGGCGCCATAGGGCGGCACGGCCCCGTACTGCCGCAGGCCGCCCTCCGGCTCCCGGATCGCGGGTCCGAAGTGGATGGTCCCGGTGACCGGGTCGAGCAGGTAGTGGCTGTCCGCGGGCGTGCTCGCCGCGAAGTGCTGCACCTGCGTCCAGGGCTGCCAGCCGTCCTCCGAGGTGATCTCCAGGACGGCTTCACCGACGACGGGACCGTGCTCGATGAGGAACTCCTGCCCCGGCACGCCTTCGGACAGGCCCAGAACCTCGTCCTCGATCACGTCGCAGTGCCCGGACACGACGGTCCCGCCGACCGTGCTCGCCGCGAGACCGGCGATGATCGGCGCGGTCCGGTACTTCGGGTACTCCTCGTCGACCTCGACCACCCGGGCCCGCAGCCATCCCCCGGCCTCCTCGCCGAACACCGCGGTCTCGTGGTCGGGCGGCACGTGCACCAGCACTTCGCCGTCGACGTTGAGCGCGCCGGTCGCGTCCCGGCTGACCAGGCAACGCACCCAGTCGGTGCCGTTGAACGCCTCCCACACCAGCGGCGGGTGGTCGGGGTGCACGCCGTAGCCCTCGACGGTGGCGTCCACGTCGAGCCGCACCACACAGTTCGGGACCGCCGTGGTCAGGCCCACCAGCAGCACATCACCGGGCACCGGCACGTCGCTGAACGCGGGAAACTGTTCCCCCATGCGGAGTTCGTCGGTGCGCAGGGTCGGCTCGTCCTCGCCGTGGCGCCAGGTGCCGACGGCATGCAGGGCGCACGGGATGATGGACAGGTCGCGCGTGGTGGAGAAGACGATCGATTCGTCGACCTCGGTGCGGATCGTCGCGACCGAGGTGCCCAGCGGGATCCCGACGGTGGTGATCGCGGGCGCGGACAGCCAGAACGTGACGGGAACCTGCGCGGGGGTGGCCGGGATCAGCCGCAGGCCGATCATGTCGAGGAACTTGACGTAGAGCCGGTCGGGCACCTGGTTGAGCCGGAACAGCAGTTGGTCGGTCATGAACGCGAACGTCTCGATCAGGGTCACACCGGGATCGGAGACGTTGTGGTCGGTCCACTCAGGACAGCGGCGCATCACCATACGCTTGGCGTCGTCTACCAGGTCCTGGAAGCGGCGGTCGTCGAGGTTCGGGGTCGGCAGCGCCATCAGTAGTCACTCCCGTCCTCAGGGATGGAGTAGAACGGGAACACCAGGTTGCGGCGGTCGTTGGTGTCCTTGATCTTGTAGCGGATGTCGATGTAGAGCGTGCCCTGCGCGTGCGGGTCGGGGGTGACGTCGACCTTCTCCACGTCGACCCGGGGTTCCCAGCGCAGCAGCGCCTGGCGGACCTCGTGGGACAGTTCGGCGATGGTCTCCATGTTGGCGGGGCGGAACACGAAGTCGCGGATGCGGCTGCCGAACTCCGGCCGCATGGGCCGCTCGCCGGGGTAGGTGGCGAGGATCAGCCGCATCGCCTGCTCCAACTCCACCTCCCGCCGGACCAGGGCGATCCCGCCCTGCGATCCGACGCCGAGTGGGAACGCCCACCCGGCACCGACGAAGTCCTGCGACATCGCGCACTCCTCAATTGAGCTTGATGGTCTTGCCCTTGATCTCCGTGACCGCTTCCGCCTCGACCTTGACCGTTTTTCCCTTGAGCGACAGCGCGCCGGTTGTCTCCACGTTGATCCCGCCCATGCCCGCCTTGATCGTGATCGCGCCCGTGGCGCCGCACTCGATGGTCAGCTCGCCCTTGCCCTTGCTGACCGGTTTGGCCGGGTCGCAGACGAGCTTCACCGTCCCGGCCGCCTGGTCGATGTGCAGCGAGAGTTTGTCGTCCTTGGTGCCCAGCATGATCTCGGACTTGGTCGGCGGCGCCTTCCCTGGCGGGCCAGGGGGAAGGTCGTCGGTGAACAGCAGCCGGTTGCCCGCGGGCGAGGCCAGGCCACGCTGGACCACCGCCCCGGAGCCGTCGACCGCGGTCGTCAGGTGGCCGAACGCGGAGTTGTCGTTGATCAGTCCACCCAGGACATACGGCCGCCGGGCGTCGCCGAACTCGAAGCCCACCAACACCTCGTCCCCCACCTCCGGCAGGAACAGCACCCCGCTGCGCCTGCCCGCCCCGACCTGGGCCACCCGAGCCCAGTCCGACTCGTAATTCGGTGACAGCCATGGCATCGCGACCTTCACCCGCCCCGCTTTGTCAGGGTCCTTCGCGTTGGTCACCACCGCGCACACCAGCCCGTCGAACGGACCTCGCCTGCTCGCGCCCGACGACGTCATGCGCAACAGCGAGCGGTCCTGCCTGCCGCTGACAAAGAACTTGGTGTGGTATCCGCCTTCCAGCGGGTCGAAGATGTGCCGGGCGTTGGTCACCACCCACTTGCCCGCGAACTGCTTCGGCACACCGGCGATCGTCACGCTGCCACCCGCCTGGATCTCCGGGTCGCCGTAGGCGTCGCCCTCGGCTTCGGCGAACGTGCTGGACACGTGGTCCGCCAAGCTCTTCGCCGCCAACTGCGCCACGCTCGCCGCGCTCGTCCCACGACCCATCGGCCGGTCGACCACGACATAGGCCGTGTTGCTCGGCGCGGTCCCCATGTCCAGCGCGGGCATCCCGGGTATGGCGGGCGGCGCGGGCATGGTGACCGGCGGCGCCAGCCCGTCGGTGAAGGAGTTCGCCATGGCCGCCGGAACCTGACCGTCGATCTTCACCGACCCGGTCTCGGCGTTGGCCTTGCCCACGGCGACCCGGGCCGCCTTCGAGTCCCAGACCCGGACCTCGACGTCCGGGGTCAGGTTCGCCGCCGACAACCGGGGCAGGAAGGTATGCAGGTTGTCCTTGAACGTCAGCGTCGAGCCCAAGCCGACCATCGACGCCGCCGCGTCCATCAGCCCACCGCCGCCCGCGCTGCCGGAAGCCTTGCGGAAGAAGAACTTCCCGCCCGCGACCCCCGTCTCGTAGCCGATCTCGCGCGCCCGGTCGGTGAGGAACTCCCAGTCCGTCTGCGACACCTGCGCGATGTGCTCGTGCGTGGTGGTCGTCGCGTCGACCGTCCCCGCGCGCAGACCCGCGTCCCGGGCGATCTGGCTCGCGATGTCGGAGTCCTTCATGTTCACGAACGTCCGGGTCCGCTTGGCCCGCTGCAACCGGTGCGCCTTCTCGTATCCGCGCACGACGGTCAGGATCATCGAGTCCTGGCACAGCGCCTCGACGGCGGTGACCTCGCCGGTGATCAGCGGCTTCGTGTCCGTCGACCCCGCGCGGTTCGCCTTGATCTCGACGACGGATCCGATGCGCAGCCCGGAGTCGTCGAGGAAGGTCCCGGCGTTGTCCAGGAACGTCAGCTCGAACATGTCCGGCAGGTGCAGGTGCGTGTCGACCACCGCGCGGATCAGCAGCTGCGAGTGGTTGGGCATCATCGGGATCCCGACCGGGTGGCCGACCAGGATCGCGGGCATCACGATGCCCGTGCTGCTCCCACCCGGCATCATCGGCTGCTCCCCGTGGTCAGCTCGTCCGGGTTCGGCAGGTAGACGGTCTGGCCGGGACGCAGCCTGCTCGGGTTCCCGATCCGGTTGACCTCGGCGATGCGCCGCCACAGACCGGGCCTGCCGTAGTGGGTCATGGCGATGGACTGCAGGGTGTCGCCGGAGGACACGGTGTGCGTGCGCCGCCCGGGCAGGCCGCCGGAGGTCGGGTTGGTCGGCAGGCTCGCGAGCGCGCTGGGCTGCTCGCGCATCGACAGGTCGATCTCCGCGCGGATCGGGATGCCGGTGAAGTCGAAGCGCACGTAGGAGATGCCCACGCTGACCAGCCGGACCTGGTACATGAACGCCACCATCGGCGGCCCCCACTGGAAGGTGATCTCCGGCAGGGTCGTCTCCAGGGTCGCCCCGGCGATGCCCATGCTGCCGATCCCGCTGAACGGGCTCATCCACCGCAGCAGCTGGTCGCAGCGCAGCTTCGCCGTCACACCCTCGAACACGATCTTGCTGATCGAGATCATCGGCGCCTGCACGGACTTCGTGATCGTGCCGGACGCGCCGCCGGGCACGTGCAGCGCGTGCATGTTCGGCTTCGCGGTATAGCTGGCACTGCGCTTGATCGAGATTTTCTCGGGATTGAAGTCGAACGGCACCACACCCGGCGTCAGCGGGTTGACGCAGTAGAGCATCGCCGGAACCCGGGCGCCCGCGATCAGGGCGGCGCTGACTCCGGCGCCCACCGCCGCGCTCGCCGCACCGACCACCGCTGCCCCACCGGGAACGGCGGACGACACGTCCGCCCCCACGCCCACGCTCATCGTCATCTCGCGCTCCCTACAGGAAACCCTCGTGCACCAGCGTCAAACTCTCGATCGCGATACCCAGGGTCATCGCGTCCAGGTCGGGTCCCTTCCAGCTGCTCGGGTAGACGTTGCGGAGCTGCCACGACCACACCTCCTGGGCATGCGCGTCATAGAGGGTGATCTGCGCGGTGCCGCCGGGAGCACCGATCATCGACTGCACCCACCCGTTCGCCCGGTCCCGCAACCACTTCTGCACGCTGTCCGCGCCCGCCTTGTCCATCGCCCGCTCCAGCGTCACCTCCGGGTACTCCAGGTGCCCGGGCAGGATCGGTTCGTACAGGTAGTTCGCGCCTTCCTTCACCTTGTAGGGGTTGAACTTCACCGCCAGGCCCTTGCACCGCGCCCACCCGCCGAGGTCCACGCCGTCGACGGACACGTGGAAGCGCAGGGTGAGCGCGAGCATCGCCGACATGCTGAGCGCCACGGCGGGTCACCTCCTTCACTATCCGAGTTTGATCTCGTCCTCGAGGAATCCCTTGTGCGCCAGTTCCAAGCTCTCCAGGGAGACCTGGCTCGCGCCCGCGTCGAACCCGGTGATGGCCCACTTCACCGGCATGACGTCGCGCAACTCCCACTCGGTGATCAGCCCATCGTCCCTTTTGGACCCGTAGAGCTCGATCTTGCCGATGAAGACCTCGCTGGTGAACGAGTTCTTGCTCAGCCAGGAGCGCACCTTCTTGGTCTCCTCCGAGACCGCGCGGGTGAGCTTGATGTTGCTGTACTTGGTGTTCCCCGGGAAGTAGAAGCGGTCGTTGCCGCCGTCGCCGGTGCGGTACTCGGCGACATCCCAGCTCACGTCGAGACCCTCGGCCTTGAACCAGCTGCCGAGGTCGTACTCGGACTTGCCGGTCATCTTGACCACGAACCTGTTGGACAGGGCGATCGTGCTCGCGTCGCTGAGCGCCACGGCGTCCTCCTATGTGAAGTCGGTGAGCCGACCGGACCGTTCCCGGTCGACCAGCAGTTCCAGGCGCAGCCTGCTGCGCACGCGGTCGTAGAGGCGGGCGGTGAGGTCCTCCATGTCCACCCGGTCGAGGTCCACGGGCTCCTCCTCAGTGCCGTGCATGTCCGTGGTCCCGGTGCCTGCCCGGCCGCTGCTCGACGTGGCCGAGTCGGGGCGGCGGCCGCCGCGGAACCGGTCGTCACCCATGGGCTCGCTGAAGCTGACCGTGTCACCGAAGGTCCCGCCCGCGTCACTGATCCGCTCGGGGGAGCCGGTGGCCGAGCGGCTCGGCGCGGCACCCGGGGTGCCACTCGACGCGGAAAGCGCCGCGGCCAGGCTGAGTCTGCTCGCCGCGCCCTGCGCGGTCTGGCCGGTCTGCCGGGCTCGCGGGTCGCGCAGGTCGTCGCCGCTGCGCTGGGTGAAGCTGACCGTGTCACCGAACGCGCCGCCCTCTTCCGGGTTGACAGGGCGCGGCGTGGACGACGACGCGCGGCCGCCGCCCTGCTCCTCGCGGTCAAGGGCGCGCTCGATGCGCTCGATGTCGGCGTCGCCGAGGTGGCTGATCAGGGACCCGCCCTGTTCGGCCTGCTCGGCGTTGAGCGCGTCGAGGAGTTCGGTCTCCATCTCCTGGCGGCGCGCGGCCCGGTCGAACGTGCCGGAGCCGCCGGTCGAACGGGTGGTCGAGGTGGGCGAAGTCGCGTCGGCGCCGCGGCGCTCGGTGAAGCCGACCGTGTCGCCGAACGCGCCGCCGCCGGTGGTGGGCAGACCGGAGGTCATGCGTGGACCGCTGGAGGTGCGGCGCTCGACACCGCCTTGGGCGCCGGAAGGGGTCCACTCCTCCAGCACGCGGTGCGCGGTGCTCTCGGCGATCTGGTCGATCTCCTCGCGCGCCTCCCGCTCGAAATGCGAGTGCGCAGGGTCGGGCGGGGTGACAACGGTGGGCGCGAGCTGGGCCGGTCCGGACATGGTGGGCTCGGCGGCCTGGGGCTGCTGCGGCGGGTGGATGAGCGGGGTGTCGGTGAGACCGCCGTACTGGCCCTCGGCCGCCACCGCCTCGGCCTCAAGCCTGCGACCCTCCGGTGTGGACAGTGCGGGCAGGGAGCCCAGGGTGCGCTGCTGCACTACGTGGACGAGTTCGTGCGCCAGCAAAGACTTCGCCTTGGCGCTGCTGGTGGTGCCCGCGGATTCGGGCAGGAACACCGCGCCGTCCTTGGCGAACGCGCGCGCTCCCCGTGCATGGGCTTCGGCGTCGACGGCCGGTCCGCGGAACACCGGGACGGCCGAGACATCCGCGCCCCGGTCACGCTTCAAGGCGCCTGCCAGGTCGGGAGGCACCTCGTCGCGCACGATCCGTCCGGTCACCCGTGGCAGCGGGGTGGCGCCCGCCCGGAACACCAGCGGCGGTGGGGCGGGTGGCGGCGCCGGAAAGGGGGCGGGTGGCCGAGGTTCCTCCGGGGCCGCGTCGACCACCATCGGCGGTTCGGCGGGCGGGACGAACGGTTCGTCGGCCGGGCGCGAGACCGGGCTGCCCAAGCCGAGCCTGCGAGTCTGCCCGAGGCTCGGCCTACGCCTGGCGGGCGGCAGCGGTTCGGCGGGCCGGACGATCTCCGCCACCCGCGGCGGGAGCACCGGATCCGGGGTGGGAATCCGGGGGTTGGCGGGGATGTTCGACGGGATCGACAGCGGCCGGTCCGGCACGACAGACGGGAATGACGGCGTGGGCGGGACCGGGTCGGGCTCGGGGGTGGTCTGCTGCATCCACTCCGGGACGTAGCGCATCCACCCCGGCGCCCGGTAAGGCTGCGCCGGTTCCCGCGCCGGGCCCACGTACTCGTCGGTGGCCTCGGTCAACTGACCGACCGGCCGGGCTTTCCGCACCTTCGGCCGCTGCGGCAGCGGCTCGGTTGCCTGCCGGGTGGCGGGCAACGGCAGCGCGCGAGCGATCCCCTCAACCCCCCCGACCGGGGGCGCGACGTGTGAGCGGATGGCGGCCGTGCGGCCGGGCAGCGGTGGCTGGACCGGAGCCGGACCGGTCACCAAAGGGGCGTCCGCGGCGAACGTCGTGGGCATGGGCGGCACCAGGACCCACTCGCCGCGGGCGCGCTGCGGCGGATCAGCGGCAGGGGCCGGTGCGGTGGTGTGTGACGCCCGTCGGAATGGCCAGCGCATCCGGTCCCTCCCCTGCTCATTCGTCGAGCCTGCTGTGGATGCGGCCGATCTCGGTGATCAGCCGGTCGCGCACCGGGTGTTCGAGGTCGAGGATCGAGTCGAACGTCCAGTGCAGGTAGTAGGCGACGTACGCGACCTCCTCCCACAGGCGGTCGGGCGCGTACGTCACGATCCCCCCGGGGCATCACCTGCCACGTCGACCGCGAAACCGGTGCCGCACTGCGGGCAGTGCACCGCGACCTCGGTGTGCCCGTCGGCGTTGATGCGCCGGTAGAGGTCCTGCAGGAAGGCCATGTCGGAGGCGAACAGGTTCTCCACGACGAAAGTGTCCACGGAGGCCAGGTCGCCGAGCGTGGTTATCGTCCGCTCCAACAGGAGCACGGTCAGGTACGCCGGGTTCTGCTTGGAGCGCTGGTCGGCCTGCGTGGTGATCTCGTCGCGCGCGGTCGCCAGCCGCATGACGCCGTCGCGGTGCACCCGGCCGTGCTCGTCGACGAACCCGCGGGGCAGCGTGAACGGGTATTCCGTGCGCAGCCCGGTGTCTCCGGGCGCCGTCACCGTGCTCATGTCAGACTGACACGCGCTGGATGCGCTCGGACACGATCGTGACCGTCTCCATCAGCACCTCGCTGGACCCGGCCTTGAGCGCGCCGATCTCCAGCTTCGACGGCCAGGCGTGTTCGAGGTGGTAGCGGGCGACCGGCTTGCCGTCAGTGCCGTACATGATGAGCGAGCAGCTCTTACGGGCCGCGACGATGTCGCCCATCAGCACGGCCTCATGCCACGCCCACAGTTCCATGCTGGCGTTCTTGCCGCGCTTGAGGACGAGCGTGGCGGGCTTGGTCTTGCCGGGCAGCTTCTTGAGCACGACCTCCTTGTCGGTCGACTCCATCAGCTCGACGGGTTCGACCTCGGTGGTGATGCCCTGCAGTTCGGAGAACGAGGCGATCTCGTAGCCGTCGATGGTGATGGAGAACCGGGCGGCGGTGAGGGCGTCATTGGGTTGGCTGGAGCTCAGGCCTGCGGCCATGGTCGGTCCTTCCTAGGTGTGGAGGTCTATTCCTCGAGGCCGGCGCCTTCGGAGAACTGCGAGATGCGGAAGACCACGAACTCGGCGGGCTTGACCGGCGCGATGCCGATCTCGACGGTGAGGATGCCCGCGTCGCGGTTCTCCGGCGGGTTGTTCTCCTCGTCGCACTTGACGAAGAACGCCTCCCCCGGGGTGCGGCCGAACAGCGCCCCGTCGCGCCAGACCCGGCGCAGGAACATCGTCACCGTGCGCTTGACCGAGTCCCACAGCTTCGGGTCGTTCGGCTCGAACACGACCCAGTTGGTGCCTTGCAGGATGGACTTCTCGACGTAGTTGAACAGCCTGCGGACGTTGAGGTAGCGCCATTCCGGGTCACTGGAGAGCGTGCGCGCGCCCCACACTCGGATGCCCTGGCCGCGGAAGGAGCGGATGCAGTTGACCGCGATCGGGTTGAGCAGGTCGTGCTCGCCCTTGGTGATGTTGAGTTCCAGCGTCACCGCGCCGCGGATGACCTCGTTCGCGGGTGCTTTGTGGACACCGCGGCTGGAGTCGTTGCGGGCCCAGATCCCGGCCATGTGCCCGCTCGGCGGGACGAAGACCTGCTTGCCCGCGACCGGGTCGGCGACCTTGATCCACGGCCAGTACAGGGCGGCGTACTTGGAGTCGTAGCCGGCGAAGTCCATCCGCCAGTCCTTGACCTGCTGTGCCTTGAGTCCGGGCGGGGTGTCCAGGATGGCGACGCGGTCAGCCATGAGTTCGCAGTGGGCGATCATGGCCAGCTGCACGGCCTTGACGTCGTCCATGGTGAGCGCGCCGCGCTGCAAGGCGGCCATCAGGTCGGGCACGCAGAGCATGGTGACCTCGTCGATGGCCTCGAGACCACCGAAACCGGTGCGGTCGGAGGAGTTCCCGACGTAGGCGTTCGCGTTGACCACGCCCGGCGCCGGCGCCGGCGCGGCGAGCGCGACCTCGCCGGTCC
>NZ_JBOHGC010000380.1:0-22986 GCF_050699995.1 Actinokineospora sp.
GCTCGCGGACCGACAGCAGCTCGCGGAGGAAGGCGGCGCCGTCGGCGGGCCGCGCCCCCGGGTCGCGGCGGGTCGCCCGGACCACCAGGTCGTCGAGCAGCGCCGGGACGCCGGGGGTGGACGAGCCGGGCGCGGGCATGTCCTCGTTGACGTGGCGGTAGGCCACCGACAGGGCGTTGTCGCCGTTGTACGGGGTGCTCCCGGTGAGCATCTCGTAGAAGACGATCCCCGCCGAGTACACGTCGCCGCGCGCGGTCGCGGTGCCCGCCTCGACCTGCTCGGGCGAGAGGTAGGAGACGGTGCCGAGGATGACGCTGCTCTTGGTCGTGCCGGGGCTGGCCACGGCCCGGACCAGCCCGAAGTCGGCGACCTTCACCACTCCGCCGGTCCCGATCAGCACATTCTCCGGCTTCACGTCGCGGTGGATCAGCCCGGCCTCGTGGGCGGCGCCGAGCGCGGCCAGGACCGGCTCCATGATCGCCACGGCCAGCGGCGCGGGAAGCGTCCCCCGCTGGGCGAGCAGGTCACGCAGGGTGCCGCCGGAGACCAGTTCCATCACCAGGTACACGTGCTCGCCGTCAAGCCCCTGGTCGTGCACGGCGACCACGTTCGGGTGGTGGATCTTCGCGGCCGACCGGGCCTCCCGCTCGAACCGCTCGACGAACGACTTGTCGTCGGCGAACCGGGAATCCATCACCTTGATCGCCACCGGCCGGTCCAGCCGGGTGTCGAGCCCCCGGTAGACCGCCGACATGCCCCCGCGCGCGAGCAGCGCGTCGACTCGGTAGCGCTGCTCCAGCAGTGCTCCGATCAGCCTCGGTCCCTTGTCCGCCACAGTCGTGGATCGTACGGAGCCACGCCGGTGAGCGTGGCCGCCCCCGCCTGTCTTTGGCATCCACCCCGTCTGAAGCAGGGATCCAACCGTACCCAGCTCACTCGGAGATGGTCGTGTTGAGGTTCACGGTTCGTCGGTCCGCCCGACGGCAGGCCTCCCCGTGCAGCCACGGCATGCCCTGCCGCGGCGTCCAGTGCGCGTGCTGCTCCACCGCAAGATTCCAGACGAACCGGACGTGCCCGCAATGGCCAGCAACACTCGCTCCTGAGCGGTTGTCGGTTGAAGACGGAACCGGGACATGCCGATCAACCTAACGACCACCACCGACAAAACAGGAGGTCCTGGTGACGGAGATGGTCAGGGGCTCAACCATCCAGAGACGTTTGTGACTATCGTTGTTCCCCGTGAGTTCGATTCCCGCCGCCACCGACGTCCTGGACGCCTCGGTCGACGTGCTTCCGCTGCCCGATGTCGCCGAGCGGCTGAACCAGCCCATCACCCGCGTGCACCAGGCGCTGCGTGACCGCCATCTGATCGCCATCCGCCGCAAGGGTGTGCTGATGGTCCCCGCGGCCTTCCTCAACGACGAGGGCGAGGTCGTCAAGGGTCTCGTCGGCACGATCACCGTGCTCCACGACTCCGGGTTCGGCCCCGACGAGATGCTGCGCTGGCTCTTCGCCGAGGACGACACGCTCCCCGGCACCCCGATCGACGCGCTGCGCGGCGACCGGGGTCGTGAGGTCAAGCGCCGCGCGCAGGCTCTCGCGTTCTGATCCGAGCCGCCAGGCACCTGGCCGCGCCCGGCAGCGCCACCGCGAGCCGCCGGGCCGGGGGCACCACCGCGCGACCGGCCAGCACGTCGTAGTCGGCCGCCGCGATCTCGTCGAGGATGCCGCCGTAGAGCCGCGACGCGGTCTCCACGCACGGCCGTGCCACCGGGTCGAGCAGGCCGATACCGGGCTCGGCGGCCCGGTAGAGGGCCCTCGTGTGGGCGACCAGGTGCGCGATCGCCCGCCTGATCGCCCGATCCGTCCGTCCCGTGCGCACCGCGTGCAGCAGCCGCTCCCGGTCGACGCCGAACGACGCCAAGTGGTCGGCGGGCAGGTAGACCCGGCCCCTGGCCAGGTCCTCGCCGACGTCGCGCAGGAAGTTCGTCGCCTGGAACGCCTCGCCGAGCCCCCGCGCGTAGGGCGCGGCTTCGGCGCGCGGACCGACCGTGCCCAGGATGGGCAGCATCATCAGCCCGATCACACCGGCCGACCCGTGCGTGTACACGGCGACGTCGTCGAGGGTCGCGTAGTCGGTGACGGTCAGGTCCATCCGCATGGACGCCAGGAAATCGGTGAACAGCCCCGGGTCGAGGTCGTAGCGGCGGACCGTGTCGGCCAGCGCGGGCAGCGCCGGATGCGGCGTCGGCTCGCCCGCCAGCGCGTCCTTCAGGCAGATCTCCAGGTCGCCCAGCGCCCCGGACGGGTCGGGGCCGGGGGCGTCGACGATCTCGTCGGCCAGCCGCGCGAACGCGTAGAGGGCGTGCACAGCGGGACGCCTGCGCGCGGGCAGCAGCCGGGTCGCGAGGAAGTAGCTGCGGCCGTAGTGGGCGTTGATCCGGCGGCACGCCGCGTAGGCGGTTCGGAGGGTGGGTTCGTGGGCACGCATGGCGCGCGCCATCGTCGCACGCGCGCCCGGCGGAGCCGATTCGAACGTGTCAGCGCTTACAGCTCGCCCACTGGCCGGTGGGGCATTCGCCCTTCTCGGTCTTGTACTTGTCGACCAGCTGCTGGGTCAGCCCCTGCGCGGCGGCCGCCTCGTCGGTCGCGGTGAGCAGGTCCACGCCGCAGCCGGAGCCGGTGGACCGAAGGCACGTCGGCAGCTGCTGGTCGGCGTGGTCCTCCCAGAACTTGCCCGCGACCACGCCGTACTTCCAGACCTTCGCCTGCCGGGCGGAGTCGGAATAGGTGATCGCGTAGACGTAGTGCGAGCCCTCGGCCTTGCCCGCTTTCGGATCCGCTGGCTTCGCCCCGGCCCGCGCGGTGAGCTGCGCCAGGTCAGGCGCGTCGGCGAGGACCACCGTGGACCACTCGACGCTGTACGGGTGGCTGCCGGGCACCGAGTTGGCCCGCTGGTAGAACTTGACCCACTCCGGGCTCGCCAGCGTGCAGGTCGCGCTGCCGCCCTGTCCGGGGGCGACCGGGCCCGCGGTGGCGTCGCACACGCCAAGCGGGGCGTTGTCGCCCTGCCAGACGCCGCGCACGGACACCTTCACCGCGACCTTCGCCGGGTTCGTGAACTGCACGATGATCGAGCAGCTCGCCGCACCGCAGGCGTCGAAGTTGTGCGTGCCTTCCTGGACGGTGGTCAGCACGTCGATGGGGGCGGTGAGGCCCGCCGCCTGGGTCGCGGTGTCCTGGTAGAACTTGCCCAGGTTCGCGGTGGCGTCGCTGACCGTGGTGACCAGGTCGCGCACGCTGCTGGTGTCGGCGCGGCCCACCCGGTCGGTCTCGACCTTGAGCACACCGTGCGGCGCCTTCTCGTCGACGTAGACCGTGCCGCCGCCGGTGGTGACCTTGACCGCGCGCGCCGACCCGACGTCGACCCGCTCGCCCTCACCGATCGCGCGCTCACCAGCCTGTTCGGTGCCCTTGGCGAGGTTCTGGCCGAGCACGTCGGGCAGGAACACGTCGCCGAACTCGATCCCGATCAGGCTGCCGGGGACCTTGACCCAGCGGTCGGCCACCGCGGTGCCCTTGTTCTCGCCGTTGGCGACCCCCGACAGGGCGGCCCAGAAGTCGGCGGCCGCTTTGACGTAGGTGGCCTTGTTGACCACGAGCAGCGTGGCGGGCTTGCCGTCGTGGGTGAACGTGCCGTGGATCTCGCCGGTCTGCGCCGCGGTGAGGTCGAAGGTCACCGGGTCGTCCGAGGCTGACGACATCGTGCCCTGGTAGTGGACCGCGCCCGCCTCGCCCAGGTTGATCAGCGACTGCGTGATCGACTCGGCCGCCGTCGGCGGCGCCACCTCGGCCGCGATCGGGCTGCCCGACACGGCGTTGCTGCATCCGGCCACCGCGAGCACGGCCGATCCGAACACGGCCGCCAACCGGCCGCGCCTTGGTACCCGCGTCACCGCACCCCACCTCACTGACATCTCGCCGCCGCCCGCCGCAGCATTATCGCTGTCGACGGCGATGAAACCGCTAGCGGAACCTCACAGTCCGCTTACGGATTGCCCCCGCACGCTCGTCGCGGTCACCAGTCGCCCAGCGATCCGCTGGGCGGCCAGCCTGCCGGAGATCACCACCGGCGGGATCCCCACCCCAGGCGTCGTCCCGCTTCCCGCGAGCACCACATTATCGACACCGCGGACCAGGTTCCTCGGCCGGAAGGGTCCAGTTTGGGCGAATGTGTGGGCCACCGAGAACGGACTGCCCTCGGCCAGGCCCGCCGCCTCCCAGTCGGCGGGCGTGACCAGCCGCTGCATCTCGATCGATGAGTCGAACCCGGTCAGCCCGCGCCGCTCCAGCACCCGAACAAGATCATCACGATAGCGCGGCCCGATCCGGTGCCAGTCGATCGGGCCGGTGCGCAGGTTCGGGCAGGGCGCCAGCACCGAGATCTGTTGCCTGCCATCGGGGGCCAGCGTCGGGTCCGTCGCGGTCGGCCGGGTGACCAGCAGCGACGGGTCGCTCATCAGCACACCTTCGCGGGTGATCTCCTGGAAGGTCCGCTCCCAGGCACGGCCGAAGAAGATCGTGTGGTGGTCGAGTTCGGCCCAGGAGCGCGTGGTGCCGGTGTGCAGCACGACGGCCGAGGGGGAGTAGCGCAGCGGGAGCGGGCGGCGCGGTGTCACGCCGAGCAGCCGGTAGCTCGCGGCCAGGTCAGCGGTCAGCACGACGGTGTCGCACGCGATCCGCTCACCGGTCGTGGTGCGCACGGCGCCGACCCGGGTGCCCACCCGCTCCAACCAGGCCGCGCTGGTCGAGTACCGCACGTGCACGCCCGCGCGGGCCGCCGCGCCCGCCATGGCCTCCGCCACCGCGCCGACCCCGCCGCGCGGGAACGAGACACCCGCGACGGTGTCCATGTACGCGATGACCGCGTAGGCCGCCAACGCGCGACTCGGCGGTACCCCCGCGTAGAGCGCCTGGAACGAGAACAACCGGCGCAACCGGTCGTCGGACAAGAACCGGCCCACCGCGGGGCCGAGCCTGCCGAAGCCGCCGAGCGCGGCGAGCCGGGCCAGTTCGGTGCCGACCAGGTCGGTGGGGGAGTCGAAGTTGGCGCCGATGAACCGGTCACGCTGGACCTGGTAGAGGTCGGTCAGCCACGCGCGGAGCCTGCGGTAGCCCTCGGCCTCGCGCGGTCCGGCCGTCGCGCGGATCTCGGCCTCCATGGCCGCGGCGTCGGTGTGCACGGCGATCGTGCTGCCGTCGGCGAACCGGGCCCGGTACGCCGGGTCCAGCTTGATCAGGTCGACCTCGGCGGCCAGCGACGTCCCGACCGCGGCGAACGCCTCGTCGATCAGCTCGGGCATGGTCAGCACGGTCGCGCCGGTGTCGATCCGGTAGCCCTCGATCGTCTCCTGGCCCGCGCGCCCGCCGGGCTTCGCGGCGGCCTCGATCACGGTCACCTCGCGGCCGGTGCCCGCCAGGTGCAGGGCCGCCGACAGGCCGGACAGGCCCGCGCCCACGACGACGACATGGTCGGTGCGGCCGGGGATCGTCTTGCGGTCGGCCACGGTCAGTGCGCCCTGCGGGTGGCGGCGACCGCGAGGTCGGACAAGACCTTTCCGGCGGGCGCGTCGAGGTCGGCGGCGGCCAGGGTGCCGAGCGCGGTCCCGGTCAGCTCGTCGATGCGGCGGTCGAGTTCGGCGACCGCGCCGAGGTCGGTCAGCAGCTCACGGGCCCGCTCGACGGTCGCCGTGGTGAGGTTGTCGTCGCCGAGGGCGCCGCGCAGCAGCGCCGCGTCCGCCGTGCGCCTGGCCGCGTCGGCGTTGGCGAGGCCGACCGACATCAGCAGGGTCCGCTTGCCCTCGCGCAGATCGTCGCCCGCGGGCTTTCCGGTGACGTCCGTGTCGCCGAACATGCCGAGCAGGTCGTCGCGCAACTGGAAGGCTAGACCCACGTCGGCACCGAAGGAGCGCAGCGCGGCGACCGTCGGTTCGGGCGCGCCCGCGAGCGCCGCGCCGAGGTGCAGCGGGCGCTCGACGGTGTAGGCGGCGGTCTTCATCCGTGCGACGCTGAGCGCCGCCTCGGCCGACTCGTCGCCCTTGGCCTGGGTCAGCACGTCGAGATACTGCCCGGCGAGCATCTCCGCCCGCATCGCCCGCCATGGGACCTGGCCTGCGGCCTGGCGCACCGGGTCGACGCCGGAGCCCGCGAACATGTCGTCGGCCCACGCCAAAGCGAGGTCGCCGAGCAGGATCGCGGCGGCCGCGCCGAACCGCTCGGACTCACCCAGCCAGCCGCGCTCGCGGTGCCGGGCGGCGAAGGAGACATGGACCGTCGGCTTGCCCCGGCGCATCGCGGAGGCGTCCATCAGGTCGTCGTGCACCAAGGCGCAGGCCTGGATCAGCTCCAGGGCGCTGACCGCGCGCAGCACGGCGTCGGCCCGCGCACCCGCGCCCGCCCCGCCCGTGCCGCGCCAAGCCCACCACGCGAAGGTCGGCCGCAGCCGCTTGCCGCCACCGAGCACGAACTCGGCCAGCGACCCCACCGCGGAGCCGAACGACGGTGCCATCTCGGCCATCCCCGCGTGGCGGGTGGCCAGGTAGTCGGCGAGGGCCCGTTCGACGTGATCGGCGACCGCGCCGTCAACGGACTCTGGGTCGAATACCGGGGTTTCCGGGGCCTGCTGCACACCGCTATGGTCCGCTGTAACGAAGAAGCTGGCAGCAGCGGGGGTGCCCGGGTGACCTCCGGCGACCTTCTTCCAAAGTGTGGGAGTGCTGTCCCAACCGTCGGACGGTCGATACTCTTCAGTACATGACCACCGTTGTGCAGCGAATCCGCTCGGACAGGCCGGTCTTCTCGGTCGAGTTCATGCCCCCGAGGGACCAGGCGGACGAACGACGGCTGTGGAACGCCATCCGCGAACTCGAGGGCTTCGACCCCGCGTTCGTGTCGGTCACCTACGGCGCGGGCGGCTCCAGCCGCGACCGGACCATCCGCACCACCGGCCGGGTCGCGCGCGAGACCACCCTGGTCTCGATGGCCCACCTGACCGCGGTCGGGCACTCCGTCGCCGAACTGCGCAACGTCATCGGCTGGTACGCGGCCCTTGGCATCCGCAACATCCTCGCCCTGCGCGGCGACCCGCCCGGCGACCCCAACGGACCGTGGGTCGCGCACCCCGAGGGCCTGAACTACGCCGACGAACTCGTCGCGCTGGTGCGCGAACTCGGCGACTTCTGCGTCGGCGTCGCCGCCTTCCCCTACGGGCACCCGCAGTCGGCCGACATCGACGCCGACACCGAGAACCTGCTCCGCAAGTTCCGCGCCGGGGCCGACTTCGCTATCGCGCAGCTGTTCTTCGAACCGGAGGACTTCCTGCGCCTGCGCGACCGGGTCGCCGCCAAGGGCTGCGACGCCGTCCTGCTGCCCGGCGTGATGCCGCTGACGACCCCGAAGATCCTGGCCAAGACCGTCGAGCTGTCCGGCGCCCCCGTGCCCGCCCGCATCGCCGCCCGGCTCGACCCGCTGGTCGGCGACGCGGCCGCGTTCCGGGCCGAGGGCATCGACCTGGTCACCGAGGTATGCGAGCGGCTCATCGCCGAAGGCGTTCCTGGCCTGCACTTCTACACGTTCAACCGGGCCAAGGCGACGCGGGAAGTGGTGGCCCGGCTCGGCATGGTGCCCAGCCGGACCTGAACCTCAGCCGCCGAGCCGCTCGCGCGCGACAGTGCGCCGGTGAGTGAACAGCGCCAGGGCCAAGACCAGCAGCGCGACACCGACCGCCGACGCGCCCACGATCGTGACCCACTTCGTCCACGAGACGCCCGAGGAGTCCGTGTACTGCACGGTCGCGTTGAACTCGGTGACCGCGCCCGGCTTCGGCTTCCAGCTGATCGTGCCGTTGTCGTCGACCCCGTTGGTCCGGGTGACCGTCCCCGGCAGCGTCACCTTGAACTGCACGTCGGCGCGGTCCTTCGGCAGCTCGGAGAGGTCGACCGAACCGGCCATCGTCACCAGGTCGCCCGCGCGTCGGAAGCTGAGCCGGTACTGCTTGCCGACAGTGATCGAGTCCGACAGGATCCCGACCTCGGCGAAGGTCAGTTCCTGCAGCGTGATGGTCTGCCCGATGTAGCCGTCGGCGGCGTAGACCTGCGTCTTCACCTTGCCTGCCAGCTCGGGCGGGATCTTCAGCGCGGGACCGGTGTCACCCTGCTTGATCGAGACCGCGGCGATGACGAGCTGGCCGGAGACGAGGTCGTTCTCCGAGACGGTCATCGATGCCTGGACCCGGACGCAGCCGGACAAGGTCAGCACGGCGAGAAGACACAGCAGGGCGAAAGCGGCCCACCTGGGAAAACGCGGGATGGCCTGATGCACTCAGCCATCCTGCCGGCTGTGTCCCCCGCACCGCCGCCCGGCTGTTTATCGGTTGCCTGCGCGCAGTGACCGGACGGTAGCGTGCGAGACATGGTGTCCTTACCGCACGCCGGCGTGCACAAGATCAGTGATTCCTATGTCGACGACTCGGCGGCGGCGGAGCCGATCCTCGCCACCTACCTCGGCATCGCCGGATACGACGACCAACTTCCCGACTTGTCGCCGGAGGGAGTCGACCGCAGAGCGGTGATCGCCGGCGCCGCGCTGGCCGCGATGACCGCCGCCGAACCGGCCGATGTGTCCGAGGCCAACGCCAAGGCCGTGTTCCTCGAACGGGTCGGCCTGGAGGCCGAACTGCACGACGCGGGCGAGTTCTACCGCACCCTCAACGTGATCGCGAGTCCCGCGCAGGACGTGCGGCAGGTGTTCGACCTGATGCCGACGGCCACCGCCGAGGACTGGGTGGTGATCGCCAAGCGGCTGTCCGCCGTTCCCGCCGCGCTCGCCGGTTACCAGGAGTCCCTGCGGTTCGCCGCGGCCCGGGGCGACGTCGCCGCGCTGCGCCAGATCACCAAGACCGCCGAGCAGTGCCAGACCTGGGCGGGCCGCGGCGACGCCAAGTCGTTCTTCGCCGCTTTCGCCGAAGGCGCCGACGGGGTCGCCGAGGGCGCCCTGCGCGCCGAGATCGACGCGGGCGCCAAGGTCGCCGCCGAGGCCTACGGGGACCTCGCCGACTTCCTGACCGGCGAACTGGCCCCCAAGGCGAGCAGCGAGGACGCGGTCGGCGAGGAGCGCTACCGGCTCTGGTCCCGCGAGTACACCGGCGCCACCCTCGACCTGCACGAGGCCTACGAGTGGGGGTGGGCGGAGTTCACCCGGCTCGAGACGGAGATGAAGGAGGTCGCGGGCCGCATCGCGCCCGGCGGCGCCATCGCCGACGCGGCGGCCAAACTCGACGCCGACCCGCGCTACCAGGTGCGCGGCAAGAAGGCCTTCGAGGAGTGGATGCAGGGCCTGTCCGACCGGGCGCTCTCCGACCTGCGCGGCGTGCACTTCGACATCTCCGACGAGATCATGCGGCTCGAGTGCAAGATCGCCCCGCCCGGCGGCGGCGTCGGCGCGTACTACACCGGGCCGACCGACGACTGGAGCCGCCCGGGACGCATGTGGTGGTCGGTACCCGCGGACCGCGAGGAGTTCTCCACCTGGCGCGAGGTCACCACGGTCTACCACGAGGGCGCGCCGGGGCATCACCTGCAGATCGCCACCGCGGTGTCGCAGGGGGCGAGCCTCAACAAGTTCCAGCGCCTGCTCACCTGGGTGCCCGCCTACGGCGAGGGCTGGGCCCTCTACGCCGAGCGCCTGATGCGGGAGTTCGGCTACCTCGAGGACGACGGCGACCTGCTGGGCATGCTCGACGCCAACATCTTCCGCGCGGCCAGGGTGATCATCGACATCGGCATGCACCTGAAGCTGGAGATCCCGCGCGGCGCGGGCTTCCACGACGGCGAGCGGTGGTCACCCGAGCTGGGGCTGGAGTTCCTGCTCACCCGCACGATCACCGACAAGGCGCACGTGCACGACGAGATCGACCGCTACCTCGGCTGGCCGGGCCAGGCCCCGACCTACAAGCTCGGCGAACGCCTCTGGCTGCAGGCCCGCGACGAATACCAGGCGCGGCAGGGCGAGAACTTCTCGCTCAAGACGTTCCACCAGCGGGCCCTCGAGATGGGCGCGATGGGTCTGGACACCCTGCGCACCCGCCTAGCGGCCCTCTAGAGGGGAAGCGGGCGGCCCAGGACCCCGAAAGGGCGTGGGTCGCCCGTGAACTGGTAGTCGCGCAGGACGTCGTCGAAACCGAGCCTGCGGTAGAGCCGCCAGGCGCGTGAGGAGCCCTCCGGGGTGGACAGCAGCACGTTGGACGTGTCCGCCCCGGAGACCAGCCTGCGCACCAACTCCTCGCCGATGCCCTGCCCCTGGCGGTCGGGCCGCACGTGCAGCTCGGTCAGCTCGAAGTAGTCCGACATCCACGCCTCGGCGACGGCGGGCCCCCGGTTCTCGGTCACGCCGCGGCGCACCTGCTCATGCCACCACTGGCCGGGCGAACCCCGGTAGCCGTAGGCGATGCCGGTCATCCGGTCGTCGCTGTCGAAGGCGGCCACACAGCGCCAGCCCGCGCGGAGCATGTGCGCGAGCCACATCGGGGCCCGTTGCTCAACTGTGCCCTTCGGGTAGCGCATGGCGGTGACGTAGAGCGCCAGCGCCTCGCGCAGGCGCACCCGCAGCTCCTCGGAGCTCAGCTCGGCGAACCTGTCGACGCGGGGGGAGGGGACGGCGGTCACGAGGCCCGATCATCCTCCTCGCGCGCGACATCCGCAGCCGTGCCCCCGGTGAGCGTCACCAGGTCGGTGAACGTCGTGGGGAACAGGGACTTGGGGTGACCCGCGGCCGCCCACACCACGGCGTGGCGGGCGAGATGGCGGTCGACCAGCGTCTTCAGCGGCGCCGGGTGTCCGGTGGGGGCGACGCCGCCGATCGGCTGGCCGGTGTGCTCCCGGACGTACTTGGCGTCGGCCCGGCCCACCTCCCGCACGCCTGCCAGGTAGGCCAGCAGCGCGGTGTCGGCCCGGTGCGCGCCTGAGGTGAGCGCGAGCAGCGGCCCGCTGTCGGTGCTGAAGACCAGACTGTTTGCGATGGCACCCACGTCCACCCCCAGCGCCGCCGCGGCCGCCGCGGCGGTCTTCACGTCGGCGTCGAGGATCCGGATGCCGTCGGCGGCCTGGTCCATCCCCGCTTCGCGCAGAGCCGCGGCGACCTTGGCCACCGCGGGGTGTTCGAGTGTGCTCACCGCTCCATCTCACCATCTCTGATCTGGTCGTGGGCAAGTAGTCCACAGGTCACACCGAGCCTGCTTGAAGCACGCGTGCCGGCGGGTTAGGCTGGCATTGTTCGAACATTAGTTCGAATCTGCTCGGTGGTGGGGCGGGGGAAGCGCCTCACCACCGAGCGCCGCCGGCTCCCCCTCGGCGCCGCCCGTCACCAGCCGTGACGGAAATCTTGCGAGGAGGCCACGATGACCAGCACCTTGGACTTCCCAGTCACCCCGGCGACAGCGTCGGACGGGTACGCCGAAGCCGAGTTGGGCTTCGCCCCGCTTGCCCCGCGCACCCGATCCCACCATGGCATCGCCCCGACCCCTCGCCGCGTATCAGCGGCGGTCCAGCCCGATTTGGGCCTGCACCCAGCCGACCCGATGCCGGTCCAGGGCGGGGTGACCGCGGCATCGGCTGGGCAGGGGGAGCGGGGCCTCGTCCCCGCGGCGCCCCCGGCCGCCTTTGGCCTGCTCGCCCAAGCCGAGCAGGGACTCACCGCCGCCGTCCGGCAACCCCAGCCCGCCCAGCGTTTCGCCGAGGCGTACCTCTGCGCGCTTCGGGCAGCCGCGGCGCTGCTCGCCGCCCGCGGGCGGCCGCACCGTGGGCGGGCCAAGCCGACGAGTGTGTGGACCCTGCTCTCGTCGGTCGCACCGGAGATGCGGGAATGGGCGGCGTTCTTCGCCTCCTGCTCCACCACCCGCGCCGCCGTCCAGGCGGGCATCACCAGCCGAGTCGGTCCCCGCGCCGCCGACGATCTGGTCCGCCAGTCCGGGCAGTTCATCGCCCTCGTCCACCGTGCCGTGCACGGCGACAGGCGATGAGCGGGACGCCGCTCCTGGATTACGACAGATACCTCGACATCATCGAACACGAAGGAGGCTTGCTCGCCACGTCCGCCGAGGCCGCCGACCACGACCGCCCCATCCCCGGCTGCCCCGGCCTGGACATCGGCGAAACGGTCCGGCACGTCGGCAGCGTCTACCGGACCGTGGTGTCCTGGATCCGGGCGGGCGACCGCCCGACGGCCTGGCAGCGCCAACCCCTCGGCGACCAGACCGTCGAGGACTACCTCCGCGACGGTCTGCGGGCCATCCTCGGTGAACTCGCCACCCACCACCCCGACGAACCCTGTCCCACCTGGGACCCAGCGCAGCACCACTACGGCTTCTGGCGTCGCCGCATGGCCCACGAGAGCACGGTCCACCGCATCGACGTCCAGACCGCGGCGGGCGGGACGATCGACCTGGTCGAGCCCGAGGTGGCACTCGACGGCATCGACGAGGTCCTGCGGCTGTGGTTCACCCACCGCCTGTCGGTCCTCGGCGTCTCCGGCACCCGCCGGGGCACCGTCGCCATCAACGCGGGGGACAGGTTCTGGCTCGCCACCCTGGGCCCGGTCAGCACCAAGGCGACGCGGGCCACGGCGGCGGAGGCGGAGACCGCGGACGCCTCGGTCAGCGGTGACGCGCTGGAGCTGTACCTGTGGTTATGGGGCAGGCGGGCGGTGTTCGACCGGGCGCTCACGCTGGAGGGAGATCTCGACATCTCCTCCCAGATGTGGGCCCTCCTGCGCCTGGCCACCCGCTGACGGCGCCGGAAACCGCCGGACGTCGCGGACCCTCGTCGGCGTGATCTTCGAAAGTGCTGGTCGGCGCGTCGGCGGGTGGATGTCAGAACGCGATGTCGCGTACGCGGCTACCGTGTCCGGTATGTCCACCCGCCTGGCGAGCGTCGTGATCGAAGCGGCGGATCCGAGTGCCGCCGCCGAGTTCTGGTACGTCATGCTCGGCGGCACCGCCGTCCCCGACGGTGCCCGGGGCCGCAGGCTGGTGGCGCCGGAGATCGGTGGCTGCGACCTTGACCTGGTGTTCGTCCCCGCACACGGCGCGAAGACCGCCAAGAACCGCATCCACGTCGACCTGGCCACCGAGAGTCCACACGAGTACCAGGTCCTCACCTCCCTCGCCGCGGACATCGGCGCCCGAGTCGTCGACATCGGCCAGGGGCCCGCCATGCCGTGGACGGTGTTCCAGGACCCGGAGGGCAACGAGTTCTGCGTCCTCGAACCACGGGAGCTCTACACCGACACCGGCCCGCTCGCCGCCGTGGTGATCGACTCGGTCGACCCGGCCCGGGTCGCGGACTTCTGGTCGGCGGCGACCGGGTGGCCCGTCGTGCACGTCTGCGAGGACTCGGCCGCGCTGCGCCCGTTGAACACCCACGGCCCCTGGATCGAGTTCCTCCGCGTACCCGACCCGAAGCACACCCCGAACCGCATCCAGTTCGACATGTTCCCCACCGACATCGAGGACCCCGTCGGCTGGCTGCTCGCCCTCGGCGCCACGCGGCTGTCCGGCCGCGCGCTGGCCGACCCCGAGGGCAACGAGTTCAACCTGGTGTCCGAACCGGCCATTGACATCCCGGTCCGCCGCTCCAGCCACTAACGTCGAGAACGTGTCGACCGGCCAGGTGAACCTCGTCGTGGACAGCGCCGATCCACCGGCGCTGACAAGGTTCTGGGCTGACCTCCTACCTCCCGCCCGACGGAGCGCGGGTCCAGGCCCCCGGGCTGACGCCGGCAACGAGTTCCACGGCACCAATTGAGTCAATACCGAGCCGGTGCTTGTCGGTGGTTAGCTGTGCTTTGCCTGCCTTGCTATGCCCGTAGCCGTAGGCCCTTGGGAGTGGCACGGAAACCCGCGTCGCGCAGGACTGTTGCCAAGGCTGACGTCAGGGCGACTTCGCCATCGGCTTTCTGCACCGAGAGGGAGCCGAGCCAGCCGTCCCGGACGGCCCGGGAGAGGGCTTCGGCGGCTGCCCGTAAGGCGGGTTCCTCGTCGGTGAACGACAACAGGGAGCGGCCGCCGCGTTCGACGTACATGGCGGGGACGCCGTCCACCAGCACGACCAGTGCGCCTGCCTTGCGGCCCGGGCGGTGTTTGCCTTCCCCCAACGGTTCCGGCCAGGTGAGTGCCGCGCCGTACGGCTGGGCCGGGTCGGCGGCGGCGAGGACGGTGGCGGGGAATTCGGGCGCGTCGGCCGCGTCGGCGCGGGACAGGGCCCGCAGGCGGTCGACGGCGCCGCGGGCGGCGAACTGGGAGGCGCCCAAGCCTTCGACGACGTAGCCGCGGATGATCTGGCCGGACTCCTCCATCGCCCGCAGCACCTTGTAGATGCCGCTGAAGCCGCCCGTGACCCGCTCGGTGTCCAGTGCGCCGCGGGTGAGGACGCCGTGGCGTTCAAGGAATGCCTCCGCGCGGGCGTGGGCGCGCCGCGTCGGGTCTTGTTCGCGGGGGACGACGAGAGACCAGCGGCCGCCGACGGTGGGCGGCCCGGTGCGCGTTGGCATGTCGGGACGTGCGGTGCGCAGCCGGGCGTAGCGCCCGCGTGGGGCTGTTCGGCGGGGACGGTGCGCGGCGCCCTTGCCGGAGACCAAAGCGCGCAGCGGCGCGATGGTGTCGTTGGTGATCAGGCCGCCCCACACCAGGTCCCACAGTGCGGCGATGACATCCGGGTCGTTCGGGGACTCGGCGCCGCCGTCGAGCAGGATGGCGCCGGTGCGGTCGGCGACTTGCCGGAAGAACAGCGCGCCACCGTCCAAAGCGGACAGAACCGCCGTGTGCAACGGCGTGTCGGGAACAGCGTCCTCGACCTCGGGGAGCAACAGGTCGGCCACATCCGCGGGCGCCAGCGCGATCCAGCCGTCGCCGCCCGCCAGCGCGCCGGTGCCGCACCAGGTGACCTCGCCCGCCGCTGTCAGCTCGTCGAGCAGTGCGGGGGAGTAGCCGGGCAGGCGCGCGGGCAGGACCAGCGACTCCAAGGCGCTCGCCGGGATCGGTGCTCCCGCGAGCTGCTCCACCACCGCCAGGACATCGTCGGCCGTCGTCGAGGAGCGCGACTTGCGGCCGATGCCGTGCCAGCTCGGCAGGAACCGGCCCAGCGCCGCCGGTTCGACCGGCTCGACCTCGGCCCGCAGCCGCGCCAGCGACGAGCGCCGCAGCCGCCGCAGGACGTCGGCGTCGCAGTACTCGACGGCCGCGGGCGGCTCCGGGCCGCTGATCGGCCGCAGCTCACCACGCACCAGCCTGCCCGCGCCCACCAACCGCTCCAGCACACCGGTCACCACCGAGGTGCCGAGCCCGAACCGGGCGGCGGCCTCCGCCGCGGGGAACGGACCATGCGTGCGGGCGTAGCGGGATAGCAAGTCGCCCAGCGGATCGGCGACCGGCTCGGTGAACACCTCGGGGACGCCGACCGGCAGCGCCGTGCCGAGCGCGTCGCGGACCCGGCCCGCGTCCTCGATGGCGATGAACCGCTCGTCGCCCGCGATCCGCACCCGCAGCACTCGACGCGCCGCCTCCAGCTCCGCCAGCCACTGCGGCGCCACGCCCCGCGCCTGCGCCTCCTCCTCGGACAGATCTCCCAGGAACCGCAACAGATCCGCCGCGTCCTCGGCGTGCCGGGCGTGTCGGCTCGGGTCGAGCCGCTGCAGTGAGCGCTCCACTTCGGCCAGCACGTCCGGGTCGAGCAGTTCGCGGATCGCCTCGGAACCGAGGAGTTCGGCCAGCAGTGCGCTGTCGAGCGACAGGGCCGCCGCCCGCCGTTCCGCGAGGGGGACGTCGCTGCCGTAGAGGAACATGCCTACGTACCCGAACAGCAGGCTGCGCGCGAACGGTGACGCGGACTGTGTCTGCACCTCCACCACCCGCACCCGGCGGGCACGCACGTCCGACATCAGCTCACGCAGGCCGCCCACGTCGTAGACGTCCTGCAGGCATTCGCGCATGGCCTCCAGCACGACCGGGAACTGCTCGTACTTCGCCGCCACCGAAAGCAGCTGCGCCGAGCGCTGCCGCTGCTGCCACAGCGGGGTGCGCCTGCGCGGATCCCGCCTGGGCAGCAACAACGACCGTGACGCGCACTCACGGAACCTTGCGGCGAACAGCGCCGACCCGCTGACCTCCGCCACCACGATTTGCTCAACCTCGTCCGGGTCGAGCAGCACATCCTCCGCGCCCGCCACGACTTCTCGGCCCTGGTCGTCGACCGCGTCGGGAAGCCGGATCACGATGCCGTCGTCGCCGTGCGCGATCTGCGCCTCCACCCCGCGCCGCTCGCGCAGCCGAGCCCCGATCGCCAGCGCCCAAGGCGCGTTGACCTGACCGCCGAAGGGCGAGTGCACGACCAGCCGCCAGTCGCCCAGCTCGTCGCGGAAGCGCTCGACCACGATCGTCCGGTCGTCCGGCACGTGCCGAGTCGCCTCGCGCTGCTCGGACAGGTACGCGAGCAGGTTGTCCGTCGCCCAGCCGTCCAAACCGGCCACGGCGGCACGGTCCCGCGCGGCGGCATCGTCCACACTGGACAGTTCACGGACGAACTTGCCCAGCGCCCGCCCGAGTTCCAGCGGACGCCCCGGCGCGTCACCCTTCCAGAACGGCATCCGGGCGGGCTCGCCCGGCGCGGGCGTGACGATCACCCGGTCGTGCGTGATGTCCTGCACCCGCCAGGCGGAGGTGCCGAGCAGGAACGTGTCGCCCACTCGCGACTCGTAGACCATCTCCTCGTCGAGCTCGCCGACCCGCGACCCCGCCCCGCGTTCATCGGGTGGAGTCATCACGGTGAACAGCCCGCGGTCGGGGATCGTGCCACCGGAGGTGACCGCGAGCCGTTGCGCGCCAGGCCTTCCACGCAGCTCACCGCTGATCCGGTCCCATGTCACCCGGGGCCGCAGCTCACCGAATTCCTCGCTCGGATAGCGGCCCGCCAGCATGTCGAGCACCGCGTAGAGCGCCGAATCCGGCAGCGACGCGAACGGCGCCGCCCGCCGCACCAGCGTGGCGAGCTCGGTGACAGTCCACGGTTCCACCGCGACCATCGCGACGATGTGCTGCGCCAGCACGTCGAGCGGGTTGCGCGGGTATCGGACGGACTCGATCGCCCCCTGCGCCATCCGCTCGGCCACCACCGCGCAGGACACCAGGTCGCCGCGGAACTTCGGGAACATCACACCGCGGGACACCGCGCCCACCTGGTGGCCCGCCCGCCCGACACGCTGCAGCCCGGACGCGACCGTCGGCGGCGCCTCCACCTGCACCACCAGGTCGACCGCGCCCATGTCGATGCCCAGCTCCAGCGACGATGTCGCCACCACGCAGGGCAGCCGCCCGGATTTGAGGTCTTCCTCGACCAGGGTCCGCTGCTCGCGCGACATCGAGCCGTGGTGCGCCCGCGCGATCACCGGCGAGGCCATCGTGGTGTGACCCGACTGTCCGATCGCCTCCGCCGGGAAGCGGTCGAGGTCGAGCACCTCCTCGTCGGCGAGTTCGTTGAGCCGGGCGGTCATCCGCTCCGCGAGTCGCCGCGAGTTCGCGAAGACAATCGTCGACCGGTGCGCCCGCACCAGTTCGAGCACCCGGCGCTCCACCATCGGCCAGATCGAGGCGGTGGTCCGGTCGTTGGCGTCGTCGTTGTGCTGCTCGGTGAGGTTCGACATGTCCTCGGTGGGGACCTCGACCCGGACCTCCACCGTCTTCCCGATCTTCGGCTGGACCAGGGTGACCGGCCGCCCGCCGCCGAGGAACCCGCTCACCTCGTCGACCGGTCGCACCGTGGCCGACAGCCCGATCCGCTGGGCAGGCCGCTGCAGCAACGCGTCCAACCGCTCCAGCGACAGCGCCAGGTGTGACCCGCGCTTGGCCCCGGCGACCGCGTGCACCTCGTCCACGATCACCGTGCGCACCCCGCGCAGCGACTCCCTTGCGGCTGACGTGCGAAGCAAGAACAGCGACTCCGGCGTGGTGACCAGCACGTCCGGCGGCGTCCTGGCGAACGCGCGGCGCTCGTCGGCCGGTGTGTCGCCGGTCCGCATGCCCACCGTGATGTCCGGCTCCGGCAGGCCGAGCCGGTGCGACGCCTGCCGGATGCCCGCCAGCGGCGCCCGCAGGTTGCGCTGCACATCGACCGCCAGCGCCTTGAGCGGAGACACATAGAGAACACGGCAGCGGTGTTTCACGTCGACCGGCGGGCCCTCGGCGGCCAGCCGGTCGAGCGCCCAGAGGAACGCCGCCAGCGTCTTGCCGGACCCAGTCGGCGCCACCACCAGCGCGTGCTCGCCGCCCGCCGCCGCCCGCCATGCCCCCGTCTGGGCATCGGTGGGCGCGACGAAGGCGCCCGCGAACCACTGTCTCGTCGCGGGCGTGAACAGGTCGAGCGCGTTCACCGCCACATGTCAATGCTTACCCGACGGCACCGACACCGCCGA
This sequence comes from Actinokineospora sp., assembly GCF_050699995.1. Classification (GTDB taxonomy): domain Bacteria; phylum Actinomycetota; class Actinomycetes; order Mycobacteriales; family Pseudonocardiaceae; genus Actinokineospora. The sequence continues at coordinate 18,514 of NZ_JBOHGC010000380.1, forward strand.
GTCCTCCGGCGTCGCCTGTGGACAACTTCGCCGAGCAGTTCGCCCTACCGCGACCGCGCGAAAGGTCGGGCATGGGACTATCTGCGACGACTACCCGGGGGCTTGAGGTGTAGTCGGGTGCGATGAGGGGAGAGCAGTGAACGTCCTGTCGGTGGATCTCGGCACGTCGAACACCGTTGCCGTGCTGTCCGCGCACGGCCGCCCGCCGAGGGTGGTCGACGTCGACGGGTCGTCGATGATGCCGTCCGCGGTGTTCGCGGCCGAGGACGGCGGGCTGGTCGTGGGCCGCGACGCCGAGCGCCGCGCCCGGCTCGACCCCTCGCGCTTCGAGCCCAACCCCAAGCGCCGCGTCGACGAGGGCACGCTGCTGCTCGGCGACACCGTCGTCCCCGTCACCGACGCGCTCGCGGGAGTTCTCCGCCGCGTCGCGGACGAGACCTCCCGGCAGCTCGGTGGCGCCAAGCCCGACGAGGTCCGGCTGACCCACCCCGCGCAGTGGGGCCCGGTGCGGCGCAACGTGCTGCTCTCCGCCGCGCGGCAGGCGGGGATGGGCTCCAACCTCGTCTTGGTCCCCGAACCGGTGGCCGCCGCCGCGCACTTCGCGTCCTTCCCCGGCCAGACCCTCGGCGCCGGTCAGGCACTCGCCGTCTACGACCTCGGCGCGGGCACGTTCGACGTCGCGATCGTCGGCGCCACGCAGAAGGGTTTCGCGGTTCTCGCCGAGGCGGGTCTGCCCGACCTCGGTGGCCTCGACGTCGACCAGGCGCTCCTCGAACACGTCGGCCGCCAGGTCTCCCACCGCGACCCTGCGGGTTGGCAGCGCCTGCTGCGCCCGGAATCCACCGGAGACCGGCGTGCCCAGCGCGCGCTGCGCGAAGACGTCAAGGCTTCCAAGGAAGCACTGTCGCGGCACCCGCAGACGGAGGTCCCGCTGCCCGAGCCGTTCGATGACGTGCTGGTCAGCCGGGTCGAGCTGGAGGCGATGATCCGGCCGGGGATGCTGCGCAGCGTCGAGTTGCTCGCCGCGACCATCCGCTCCACCGGCATGACCCCCGACCGGCTGGTCGGCATCTACCTCGTCGGCGGTTCGAGCCGGATCCCGTTGGTCGCCACCCTGATCGCCGAGCAGCTCAGGGTCGTGCCGACCAGCCTGGACCAGCCCGAGACGGCCGTCGCCCTCGGCGCGCACCACGTGCCGCAGGAGGGCGTGACCATGCGCACCGGCGACATGAGCAGCACCGTCGAGTCGGTCCAGCGCACCCAGGCGATCGTGCCGCTGCGGACCGGCGGATTCGCCGCCCAGTCCGCCCAGCCTGCTCAGACCGCCCATCCCGCCGCCCGGCAGCAGTTCCCGCAGAGCGGTCCGCAGCGCGTCCTGCCACCCCCGCCGCAGCACCGGCCCCAGCAACAGCCCAAGCCGCAGCCGCAGGTCCACCAGCAGGCTCAGACCGGACCGCAGTCGGCGCCGACGCCGGTGCAGACGCGGCCCGCGCCGCCGCGGTTCCCGGCGCAGCCCGCCCCGCGGGCAAAGCCGCAGTCGAACAAGGTCTGGTACCTCGCGACCGCGGTCGTCGCGGTGGTCGTGATCGGCATCGTCAGCGTCATCATCGCCATCACGGGCTCCTCGGGCGGGGTGACCGCCGACTGCGCGGACAAGCAGACCGACGGCCAGGGCTTCACCCCGTGCATGCGGGAGGTCGCGGGCACGGTCGTCAGCAAGGGCGACTGCGAGTCCGGCGCGAACTTCGGCGGCCAGGCCATCGCGACCCCGGGCGCGACGTCGGCGACCTGCAAGATCGGCGGCAACTACCTGGCGATCTATATCCAGTTCGATTCCGCCGACGTGGTCGACGCGAACGTCCAGACCGCGCTGACCAGTCTGAAAGCAGGCGCCAAGAACGTCAGCGACGGCGACTGGAGCGGTGGGGGCATGTCGGGCAAGTACCACTCGGTGGAGATCGCGACCGGGTCCGAGATGCTCATCTACACCGTGGAGAACACACCGATCATGGGCTGGGTCATCGCGACCGGTCCCGTGAGCGGCAAGACCAAACTCCTGTCCTACTTCAACGAGCACATCAAGCCGGGAAGCACCGGCTGACAAAGGGGAGCGCGCTGTGAACGTCCTGTCCGTCGACCTGGGGACGTCCAACACCGTCGCGGTGCTTTCGGCGCACGGGCGCGCGCCGCGGGTCATCGAGGTGGACGCGTCGGCGACCATGCCGTCCGCGATCTACGCCGACGAGGACGGCGGACTCGTCGTCGGTCGCGACGCCGAGCGGCGGGCCCGGCTGGACCCCTCGCGTTTCGAGCCCAACCCCAAGCGCCGGGTCGATGAGGGCACGCTGCTGCTCGGCACCACCGTCGTGCCGGTCACCGACGCCCTAGCGGCGGTCTTGCGACGGGTCGCGGACGAGACCTCGCGCCAGCTCGGCGGCGCCAAGCCCGACGAGGTCCGGCTGACCCATCCCGCCCAGTGGGGTCCGGTGCGACGCAACGTGTTGCTCTCCGCCGCGCGGCAGTCGGGTCTCGGATCGAACCTCGTCCTGGTCCCCGAACCGGTCGCCGCGGCGGCGCACTTCGCCTCCTTCGGCCACACCCTCGCGCCCAACCAGGCGCTCGCCGTCTACGACCTCGGCGCGGGCACGTTCGACGTCGCCATCGTCGCCGCGACCCGGAACGGGTTCGCCGTGCTCGCCGAGAACGGCCTGCCCGACCTCGGCGGCATGGACGTCGACCAGACGCTGCTCGAACACGTCGGCCGCCAGGTCTCCCACCGCGATCCGGGCGGCTGGCAGCGGCTGCTGCGCCCGGAGTCCCTCGCCGACCGGCGTGCGCGCCGCGCCCTGCTGGAGGACGTGAAGGCGGCCAAGGAAGCGCTGTCGCGGCACCCTCAGACCGAGGTGCCGATGCCCGAGCCGTTCGACGACGTGCTGGTCACCCGGGCCGAGCTGGAGGCGCTGATCCGGCCCAGCATGCTGCGCAGCGTTGAGTTGCTTGCAGGCACGATCCGCTCGACCGGACTGTCCCCGGACCGACTTGTGGGGATCTACCTCGTGGGCGGCTCCAGCCGGATCCCGCTGGTCGCGACTTTGATCGCGGAGCAGCTCCGCGTGGTGCCCACGAGCCTTGACCAGCCGGAGACGGCCGTGGCCCTCGGCGCGCACAACGTGTCCCAAGAGGGCATCAGCATGCGCACCTCCCAGGTCGGCCCGCAGTCCGGGGGAGTGCAGGCCCAGCGTTTCCCGCAGCCGTCGACCGGAGGGTTCCCCGCCCAGCAGAACTTTCCGCAGCAGGCGAACTTCCCGAGCCTGGCCGGTAATTTCCCGACCCCGCCCCGGCAGTCCGCCGCGGCCACGGGCCGCAAGAAGCTCGTGGTCACCGCCGTCGCGGCGGTGGTCGCGCTGGCGGCGGTCGCGGGAGGGATCTTCTTCTTCACACGGTCGGGTGAACTTCCGACCGCTCAGTCCTGCGCCACCAAGGGAACGCCCGACGACAGGGGCTTCACCGACTGTCTGCGGCAGCTCGCGGGCGGTGTGCCGGACGCCCACACCTGCGAGCGCGGCGCCGACGTCACCTGCGCGCTGCCGGACGCGTACCGCGTCACGTATACCCACGCCGGCTCCACCGAGGATGTCCAGCGCGTCTGGGCGACCGAGCTCGGCAAGGTGGACGCGGGTGAGCACGTCGTCGCCGACTGGCAGGGCAACGGCCTCGACGGCAAGCTGCGCGCGGGCGTCAAGGACGGGGTCGGGGTACTGGTCTTCACGGTCAAGGACCGGCCGCTGGTGGGCACGCTCACGAAGTCCGACGCGGGTGACCTCAGCCCGGACAAGCTGGCGGATTACTTCGCCACCAACGTCCAGCCGGGCGCCTAGCGCCGCTCAGTCGGCCAACCACGCCAGCAAGCGGCCCTGCGACCAGCAGCGGCCGACGGCCTCGGCGCGCAGAGTCGACCCGTCGAACACCGCCAGGCCGATGATGCTGTGGCCGGAGGCGCGCCGATCACCCAGCGTCGGTATCGCGGGCGCGACTCCGACTCCCTCCGCGGACACCCAGGCCACCGGCCTGCCCGTGGCCGCTTCGTCCAAGCGGTGCAGGAAGCGGAGGCGGCTTTCGAGGGAGTAGCGCGACAGCGCCCAGGTCGTGGTGACCACAGGCAACGCGGCTGCCGGGACCTGGGCGAAGGCGTCGGGCAGCATCTCGGTGGCGTCGCCGCGCAGCAGCAGCCGAGGGGTCGTCGCGGCCAGCGTCAGCTCCGCTTCGAGCCTCGCGGCCCGCTCCCGCTGATCCGGCGGCAGGCAGGCACGCAGCCACCGGGCGTCATCCGGGTCCGTCACGTCGACCGGATCGAGGTCGACGCCGACCCGGGCAACGACCTCGGGCATCGCCCGCATCGGGATGGGCCGGTCTCCCACGATCGAAGACGACAGCTGCACGGGAGATGACGGGTCGCCCAGCGATTGTCCGTTG
>NZ_JBOHGC010000381.1:0-1012 GCF_050699995.1 Actinokineospora sp.
GTTCCACACCGCGCTGCTCGACGAGGACGACTTCGCGCTCAACCGGGCGGCGTTCACCGAGGTCGGGTTCTCGCGCGGGATGTACTACAACACCTATTGCAACGCGCGCGTGACGCTCGCCGACGGGCGGGTCTACGTCTTCGGCGGCCACGACATGCAGAGCCAGAACGGGCTCTACAAGGTCAACATCTTCGATCCCGAGACCGAGACCTGGGCGCCGCGGGCGCGGCCGTGCACGCTGGACAACTGGAAGCGGGACCCATTCGGCGAGCAGCTCTTCGCCGGCGACCCGGAGGCGCGCAACTATCCGGGGTGCGATCAGCGCGACATCCGCAGCACCCAGCCCGCGGACCCCTCCGACATGAAGTACGCGCGCTGGTACCCGAGCGCCGTCGCCCTGCCCGACGGCACCGTGCTGCTCCTCGCGGGGACCGACCAGGACGCCTCCGTCGGCCCCGATCCGCTGGCCACCGAGAAGGGACAGCAGGGCATCGTGCAGACCGACGCCGCCTTCTCGGCCACCCGCGTGACGCAGGTCGTGCCCGAGGTCTACGACCCGCGCACCGGCCGCACCATCGCGCTCGAGAACGCGCGCAAGACCTTCCCGCTCTACCCGCAGGCCGAGGTCGTGCAGACCGGCCCCGAGGAGGACCAATGGATGGTCTGCACGATGGGCGGGATGGACCGGGTGCGCAACCCGGTGCCGCCCGGCGGCGACCGCTTCTTCGGTCCCTTCAGCAAGCAGACCTGGTGCCTCGACGTCGTCGCCGCCCGCCGCGACCCGCAGCGCGAGGTGCCCGCCGAGAACCACTGGCGGCTGCTGGCCGAAGCGCAGGTGAACCGCCACTACTGCTGCCCCACGGCCAGCCTGGTGAAGACCGACCGCAGCGGCAAGACGCGCTCGCACCGCTGGTTCATGATCTCGGGGCGGACCGGCGCCGGGGCCACCGTGGCGACGATCGAGGAGATGGAGCTCACCGCCAAGTCGCCGCGGTGGCGGAAGGCCGGCGAC
>NZ_JBOHGC010000382.1:0-7576 GCF_050699995.1 Actinokineospora sp.
GTCCACGAGCACGGACCGGCCGGCGACGGCGGGGGACAGGGCGGCGTTGGCCGAGCGGCTCAGTGGTTACATCACCGGGCCGACATAGGCACGCAGCGGGTCGTGCGGCTGCTCGGCGCCGGCGTCCAAGCCGAGCATGAGCAGCAGTTCCCGGCAGTCCTCGACGTCTGTGGACTGGCCGGCGACAACGACCGCGGCCCGGCCGCGCTGGACGACCATGTCGTCCAAGGCGTCGGAGCGGGAGCGGGCGAAGGTGGACATCGGACCGGTGATGGCTTCGCTCACTTCGACACCGCCAGCTTGTTCAGCCGTTCCTGGGTGGGCCAGCGGACCTGCCACACCCAGCCCAGCTTCTCGAACACCCAGATCAGCCGGGCCGAGATGTCGATCTGGCCGCGCAGCACGCCGTGGCGGGCCGAGGTCGGGTCGGCGTGGTGGGAGTTGTGCCAGGACTCGCCCATCGACAGGATCGCCAGCGGCCAGAAGTTGGCCGAGCGGTCGCGGCTGGCGAACGGGCGGCTGCCGATCATGTGGCAGATCGAGTTGGTCGACCACGTCACGTGGTGCTGGAAGGCGACCCGGGCCAGCCCGGCCCACAGGAAGCCGGTCAGCGCGCCCCACCACGACATGGTGACCAGGCCGCCGATGACGGCGGGCAGGGCGACGCTGAGCGTCACCCAGAGCGGGAACAGCTTGTCGAGCACCCTGATGTCGCGGTCTTCGGCGAGGTCCGGGGCGAAGCGGTCGATGTTGGTGCGGTCGCGCCCGAACAGCCAGCCCATGTGCGCGTGCCAGAAGCCGCGCAGGATCGCCTTCGGCGAGGTGCCGAACAGCCAGGGGGAGTGCGGGTCGCCCTCGCGGTCGGAGAACGCGTGGTGCCTGCGGTGGTCGGCGACCCAGCCCAGGACACTGCCCTGCGCGGCCAGCATCCCGGCGATGGCCAGGGCGATCCGCAGCGGTCGGTTGGCCTTGAACGCGCCGTGGGTGAAGTAGCGGTGGAAGCCGATGGTCACACCGAGCGTGGACACCGTGTAGAACAGCGCGGCCACCGTCAGGTCGACCCAGCTCACGCCCCAGCCCCACATCAGCGGGACAGCGGCGAGCAGGGCGATGAACGGGATGATCAGGAACGCGCGGATCGTGATGATCTCGGTCCGCGAAGCGGGCTCACCGAAGATCGGCTTGGGTGCTTTGGGAGGTCGTTCGAGAACGGGAGCACTTGATGGCATGGCAATAACTCGTCTCGGGTGTCTGGGCGCCTGTTCACCGACGATCGGGACGAACACGCTGATTTGTCAGGTCCGCGACCCTGGTTCCACGACATAGTCGGTGTCTGCCGGGGCATCCGCGGCCCGATCCGGGGGCTGGCGGCCACCCGGTCTGTCGAGACGGACGGTTCCTGGTCCGGTCCGCGAATTCTCTCGACTACCCACAGGATACCCCGAAACGCCCGGAGGCAGCCTCCGTCGAGCTGAAGGCTGCCTCCGGGGGTGATGGCACCGCTCGGACTATGTGGTCCGGTCCGGACGGTGCGTGATCCGCACCGCGTTGAGGACCGGCGGTTTCTTGCCCGCCAGGGCGGCGAGTTCGATCGCGATCGACCCTCCATCTGGGACGGTCACCCAGAACTCGTGCACGTCCGCGGTGAGCGCGCCGACCCGGGCGGCGATGTCGTAGTTCGCCAACACCTTCGTCCCGTTGACGGACACGTCGAACACCCGCCTGCCGACCGGCTGGAAAGCGTTCAGCTCGGCGAAGTTCAGCTGCACCTGGTACGTGCCCGCGGGAAGCGTGTCGAACCGGTAGCCACCGGCGCTTTCCCGCTGCGACTGGAACAGCGCGTCGTCCTCGGTGCCCGCGATCGCCTTGCGCGTGGTCGTGACCGGGCCCGCGCTGAGGTAGCCGGAACCGCCCGGGGCCCAGCGCTGGTCATCGACCCAGACGTCGGTGTTCCGGTCGGTCAGGCCGCTGCCGCCGACGTTGATTCCCCTTCGGTATTCGGGGACCACGAGCCGGACCGGGACCGTCAGCGTGGGTGTGCGACCCGCGTTGGTGGTGAACGTGATGGTCGAGTCGTGCACCCCCGGGGTCAGGCCGACCGGGTCGACGCGCACGGTGACCGCCTGCGCCGACTCGGGCTTCACGCTCGACGTCCCCGGCACCGCCCACAGCCACGACGCGCCGCTGCTGAGGCTGTAGTCCAGCGACAGGGCGCTGGTGCTGCGCAGCGACAGCGTGGCGGTGCGCAGCTGTCCGGCCTGGGCGAGGAACGTGAGCGGGGAGGTGTCCAACTCCGCGCGCGGCGTGTTCAGGGCCACGTTCCGGGTGTGGTCGCCGCTGAGGGTCAGCGGCTCGGAGTCGGCGACGTAGTGCTGCTTGGTGACCTCGATCCGGTAGTCCGCCGCGAGCAGCCGCAGCCGGTAGCCGCCGTCGGCGGCCGTCGTGGTCTGGGCGACCTCGGTGGCGCCGCTCATCGCCCGGACCACCGCGCCCGCGACCGGCAGGGTGTCGTTCGCGTCGGTGACGGTGCCGCTCAGCACGCCGCTGGCGGGTGGGGTGAAGCGGACCGACTGGGTGTTGCTCAGCACCGGCGAGTTCAGCGAGTACTGCAGCGCCACGGTTCCGGTGGCGTTCTCGATGCCGACGGTCGCGGAATTGCCGGTTTCCCTCGGGTTCGCGGAATCGAGATTGCGATAGCGCAGGGAGACTTCGCCGTTCTCCGATAGGACCGCCTCGACGTCGATTCGCGTGGTGGTGGCCTGATAGAAGGTGGCGTTGCGCCACTCGATGACGAATTCCCGGTTCGGTGCCGTACCGGACGTCTTCGTCATGACCCGGCTGGCGGCGTCGATGAGCAGGTCGTCCCAGAACGGGTAGATCGCCGCGTTGGGCGCGGCCGTGCCCGGGATCGCCGCGTTCGAGAACGCCGTGCTGCGGGCCAGGAAGTTGACGTGGCCGTTGGTCGCGACGTGCGCTTCGCGGTATGTCTTGCCGTAGAAGAAGAACTCGAACGGCAGTGACACCAGGGTCGCCTGGTCGTCGCCGGTCAGCGCCAGCGGGGTATCACCCTCCACATAGGACGTTGTTTCCAGGGTGCAGTGGTGGCCGAAGGAATCCGAGCGGTTCGGGAGGGTGAAGTCGAGCGTCTCGGCGCCGTCGACGGTCAGGGCCTGGGTGCGCGGATCGGAGCAGCCGCCCGCGGACGCGGTGAGCTGGTAGTCGCCGTACGGGACCCTGTGGATAACAAAAGCGCCATCCGGTCCGGAAGTGACAGACTGAATGGGCCCAGGAGTGATCCGGATCGTCGCGTTGGCCACCGGCGATCCGGCGGACGAACGCACGACGCCGCTGATGTCGCCGAACGGTTGCGGCGTCAAGGCGAGGTCGCGAGTCGTGGTCTGGCCCTCGGTGACGGTCGCCGTGCCGGTGAGCGTGCCGTAGCCGAATGCCGAGACCGAGATCGCGTAGTCGCCCACAGGAAGGGAGGAGCTATACGAACCAGGTGCCCCAGTCAGTAGCGAGCGGTTGCTCGGGCCGGTCAGCTCGACCCTGGCCCCGGAGATCGGCGCGGCGGTGGACGCGTCGGTGACGGTGCCGGTGAGCGTGCCGACCGGGCCGCGCGGGGAACGGTCGACGGCGGCGTAGGCGTCGAGTTTGCCTTCACCGAACACGTTGTTGTCGTCAGCCGTGCCGCCGCAGGTGAGGTTGTCGACGTCGACGGCGGTGTCGTCGAGCAGGGCTTCGGTGCGGGCGATGTCGCCGACCAGGCTCGGCGCCGACGACCACATCAGGGCGACCGTGCCGGAGGTGTGCGGCGAGGCCATCGAGGTGCCGCTGTTGGCCGCGTAACCGTTCCCGGGAACTGACGAGCGCACGTTGACCCCTGGCGCGGCCAGGTTCGGCTTCACGTCACCGTTCTCACCGGGGCCACGGCTGGAGAACGAGGCGATGGCGCCGTTGACATCGAACGCGCCCGACGAGTACGACTCGCGGTTGTCACCCGGCGAGCCCGCGGTGTTGCAGCTGGGACCGGAGTTGCCGTTGGAGAACGACGGGAAGATGCCCGCCGCTCGCCAAGCCTGCACGGTGGCTCGATACCAGGGGTCGATCGTGCCGCCGTTCGACGAGCCCCACGAGTTGTTGACCACGTGCGGGCGCAGGTCGGGACGCGGGTTCGCGCCGGTCGAGTCGGTCGGGGCGAGCATCCACTGGCCCGAGGCGAGCAGTGCCGCTTCGGAGCACCCGTTGGACTCGCAGCCCTTCGCCGCGATCCAGCGTGCGCCGGGGGCGACGCCGACCTGGTTGGCGCCGTCGCCGCCGACCATCGTGCCCATCGTGTGGGTGCCGTGGCCGTTGTTGTCGCACGGGGTTCCGCCTGCGCAGACCCGCGACGGGTCGAACCAGTTGTAGTTGTGGTCGACCGTGCCGGAGCCGGTGTTGCCGCGGTACTTCGCGGCCAGCGCCGGGTGGTCGAACTGCACGCCGGAGTCGATGTTGCCCACGACAACGCCTTCGCCGCGCACACCGAAGCCGGACCAGACGTCGTCGCCGTTGATGGCGGCCAGGCCCCACTCGACCGCGTCCACCGCGCCCGAGTCGGCACCGGGCTGGGGTGTGGGCAGGGCGTAGGTGTTGGTGGCGAGGATCGACGCGACCTCGGCGCGCTTGGCCAGCGAGTCGGCCAGGGTGGCGGTCCCGCCGCGCACCAGCAGCGCGTTGGCGATGAAGAACGACTGGTAGTCGACCTGGGCGCCATCCAGGTCGGCCCGGACGGCGGCCTGGCTCCGGTCCGCGGTCGCACGCAATGCGTCGAGCACCGCCTGTCCGCGCGCGTTCCAGTCGGCGACCTGGGACGCGCCGGACAGGTCGGCCTGTTCGGTGAACATCACCCAGAAGTCGCTGCTGTCCTTGGCTTCCAAGGCTTCGGCGACGGCCCGTTCGATCTTGTCGGCTGGGTCCGCTTCCGCGCCCGCCGGGGCGGCAAGGGTGCTGAGCATGGCTAGCAGTGCGGTGAGCAGGACCAGCCAGGCCCGGCCGGGATGACGGTGGGATAACAAGGTCGCTCCCATCTTGTGCGGTCAGGGGTGTCCGCGCGTGTGACCGCCGGTAGTTGGCTGATAACCACCGGTTCCCATCGACGTTTCCCTACCCGTGATCCGCCGTGAAGGACTCCAGGCGGGCGGTATCGGGTCGATTCGCGGCCGGTGTGCCCGGACCTCGGACCCTGCGCGGCAGGGCTGTTCGGCCGCGTCGCCCGCCGCCCGCCCAGGCGATGGTGGAACCGACCAGGACCAGGTCGGCGAAAGGACTGGAGATGACACGACACTTGGCAGCCGCCCCGGAGACGGCCCGCCATCGGGGTGCGTTGACCACGCTCAATGCTCGCGGGCCTGATGCTGGTGGGCTGGATCCTGGTTCAGCTCGCGGTCATCCGCACGTTCTCCTGGCTGCAGCCGATGTGTGTCGTGCTGGGTCTTGTCGTCGTGGGCTTGGTGGCGCGGGCCGCCAACCCCTGATCTCAGGTAAGGGGGTCCGACGGTCCAAAAAGCTGTAACAAAGCGAACCCTGTGGCGAAAGGCCTTGTCAGTGGATGACGTGCCTGGGGGTTGGCGTGCTCAATGGCCTGGATACACCGCTCGTGTTCTGCGTGGGCACCACCGCCGACCAGCTCGCCGCGGTCGCCGCGGCCACCGGCGGCCAAGTCGCGGTGCTCTACCTGCCCGACTCGTCGGCCCTGCGGTCCGTCCTCGACGGGGAGTCGGTCCTGCCCGCGCACCGGGTGGTCGAACAGGGCAAGCTGCGCCTCGACGCCTCTCTTCGGGAGGCGACCTGGCACGGCACCCGGGTGACGCTGTCGTCGCGCGAGTTCGACCTGCTGTTCGCCCTCGCCGGTGATCCCGGGCGGGTGTGGGCGTTCGCGGAGTTGACCACGCACGTCTGGGGCAGGCCCTATGTGGGGGACACCCAGGCCGTGGTGTCCGCTGTCAAACGATTGCGCCGCTCGTTGCGCACGGGTGCGCCGGGGGTGGTCGTCGAGTCGGTGCGGGGCGTCGGATACCGGGTCCGAGTGGCCGAGGTGCCAGTTCCGTCACACTGACGGGCGTGGGTGAGTGGCGTCCGGCGTCGGACCAGGCATGCTTGCGCAATGGCAGAGCAGCATTATCTGGTCGGACTCGATCTCGCGGGCCGCCGCGTCGTCGTGGTCGGCGGCGGCACCGTCGCGCAGCGCAGGCTTCCCCGACTGGTCGCCACGGGCGCCAAAGTCGAGGTCATCGCGCCGGAAGTCACCCCGTCCGTGCAGGCTATGGCCGACGCGGGCGAGCTGACCTGGCACGAACGCCGCTACGCCGACGGCGACCTGGCCGACGCCTGGTACGTGCTGTGCTGCACCTCCGACACCGAAGTCAACGCCTCGGTGGCCGCGGAGGCCGAACGCGTCCGCGTCTTCTGCGTGCGCGCCGACGCGGGCAGCGAAGGCAGCGCGGTCACCCCCGCCAGCGGCTCCTACGACGGCCTGCTCATCGGCGTCCTCGCGGGCGGCGCCCACCAGCGCTCCGCCGCGGTCCGCGACGCCCTGCTCGACGCCCTGCGCGAGGGGCGGGTGTCCGACCAGGCCCGGACTCCCGAACTCCCCGGCGTGGCCCTGGTCGGTGGCGGCCCTGGCGACCCGGAGCTGATCACCGTCCGCGGCAGGCGGCTCCTGTCCCGAGCCGACGTGGTCGTCGCCGACCGCCTGGGCCCCCGCGACCTGCTCGACGAACTCCCGCCGTCGGTCACGGTGATCGACGCGGCCAAGATCCCCTACGGCCGCGCCGCCACCCAGGAAGCGATCAACGACGCCCTGATCACCCATGCCCGCGCGGGCAAGTTCGTCGTGCGGCTCAAGGGCGGCGACCCGTACCTGTTCGGCCGCGGCTTCGAGGAACTGATCGCCTGCGCGCAGGCCGGGGTGCCGGTCACTGTCGTCCCAGGCATCACGTCGGCGTTCGCGGTGCCCGCGGTGGCTGATGTGCCCGTGACACACCGGGGTGTGGCACACGAAGTGGTGGTCGTCTCCGGGCACGTCGGGCCCGACGACCCGACCTCGCTGACCGACTGGTCCGCACTGGCCAAGCTGCGCGGCACCATCGTGCTGATGATGGGCGTGGACAAGCTGGACCAGTTCGCCAAGGCCTTGATCGGCGGCGGTCGCCCCCCGTCGACCCCGGTGGCAGTGGTGCAGGAGGGCACCACACGGAACCAGCGGATCCTCCGGTCCACTTTGGACTCAGTGGCCGAGGACGTGGTGGTGGAGGGGATTCGCCCGCCCGCAGTGACGATCATCGGCCCCGTCGCAGGCCTGGCAACCGAACTGACCCCCCCGACCTGACCCCGCGAGTCCAACGTCGAGAACAACGAGTCCAACGTTGAGAACAGTGAGTTCAACGTTCGGAGCGTGCGTTCCGGCTTCGGTATGAGGCCGTGCGGTTCCTGATCGTGGACTCCACGTCACGAACGTCGAACTGGTTGTTCCCAACGTCGGACTCATTGTTTTCAACGTTGGCCTCGCTGTTTTGAATGTTGGACTCGCGAATGG
>NZ_JBOHGC010000383.1:0-12164 GCF_050699995.1 Actinokineospora sp.
GGTCGTGTCCACCTCGAACTCGAAACGCCGTGTCATCTCCTCGGTCACGTCCGCGACGTCGACGTAGAACTGCTCGTACCACCGCCGCAGCTGGTAGACCGGGCCGTCCTCCTCGCACAGCAGCGGGTTGTCGATGCGGGTCTTGTTGCGCCAGATCTCCACGTCCTGCAGGAACCCGACGCTGAAGCTCTTCGCGAACTTGCCCGCGATCCGGTCGGCGTCCTCCGGTGAGACCCCCGGCAGCCGCTTGACGATCACACCCCACTGCAGCACGAACGAGTTCTCGCTGACCGGGTAGTGGCAGTTGATCAGCACGGTCTCGATCACCGTGCCCTTGTAGTCGTTCCACAGATAATTGATCATGTACGACGGCCCGTAGTACGACGCTTCCGAGCGCAGCGCGAGGTCCTCCGAGGCGTAGTTGGACTTCGAGTGCACGTCCGGCCTGCCGCGCGAGTTCAGGTACTGGGTGGCGACGTGGCCTTCGAAGATGTTCTTGAAGAAGGTCGGGAAGGCGAAGTGGATGTAGAAGAAGTGCGCCATGTCGACCATGTTGTCGATGATCTCCCGGCAGTTGGCGCCGTCGATCCGGATGCTGTCCCACGTCCAGTTGCTCCACTCGTCGGAGAACGCGCCATCGATCCGGGGGATCACGACGTTCTCCGGCGGCGGGTTGCCCTCCGGGTCGTTCCAGACGAACAGCTGCCCGTTCTGCTCCTGAGTCAGCCAGGACCGGGTGCGGGCCCGCAGCGGGATCCGCTTGGCATAAGGGATCGCCGCGCACTTGCCGTTGCCCGCCCAGCGCCAGTCGTGGAACGGGCAGGCGATGTTGTCGCCCTTGACCGTGCCCTGGGTGAGGTCGCCGCCCATGTGCCTGCAGTAGCCGTCGAGCACGCTGAGCGTGCCGTCCTCGGCGGCGAACACCACGAGCTTGGTGCCGAACGCCTCCACGGCGTGCGGCTTGCCGTCGCGGAACGACTCGGCCAGGCCGAGGCAGTGCCAGCCGCGGGCGAAGCGCGTGGGCGGGGCGCCCACGTCGATGGTCCGGACGGGCTGTTCGGCCTGCGTCATCGCTTTCCTCCAGTGGTACCTGCCCGGTCGGCGATATCCTGCGCCGCCAGGTAGCCGAAAACCATGGCCGGACCGAGCGTCGCACCCGGCCCCGCGTACGTGTGACCCATGACCGCCGCGCTCGCGTTGCCCGCCGCGTACAGCCCGGGGATCGCCGTGCCGTCCCCGCGCAGGACCCGGGCGTGGGTGTCGGTGCGCAGCCCGCCCTTGGTGCCGAGGTCGCCGGGAACGATGCGCACGGCGTAGAACGGCGCCTTGTCGACCGGGCCCAGGCACGGGTTGGGTGTGTTGCGCGGATCGCCGTAGTAGCGGTCGTAGGCGCTCTCGCCGCGCTGGAAGTCCTCGTCCCGACCGGTCCTGGCGAAGCCGTTGAATCGCTCCACAGTGGACATGAGGGTGTCCGCCGGGACGTCGATCCGCTTGGCCAGCTCGGCCAGGGTGGCGGCCTTGTGCAGGGCTCCGGACTTGAACCACTTGCCGGGAAGCGGCTGGCGCGGGCCGAGCCCGGCGAAGACATACCGGTTGCGGTAGCGCTGGTCCAGGATCAGCCACGCCGGGATGTGCGGCTTGTCCTCGGTGTGGCCGTCGTACATCGCGTGCACGGCGTCGACGTAGGGCGAGGCCTCGTTGACGAACCGCTCCCCGGCCTGGTTCACCAGGACGCAGCCAGGAAGTGTCCGCTCCGCCAGGCAGAAGTACGGCCCGCGCGGCAGTTCGATCGACGGACCCCACCAGGCGTCGTCCATCAGGTCGACCGCCGCGCCCGCGCGCATACCCGCTTCGATGCCGTCGCCGGTGTTCTCCACCGCGCCCACGGTCCAGTCCGCCGTGATCGGCTCGCGCTGGTACTCCTTGCGCATCCGCTCGTTGCGTTCGAACCCGCCCGAGGTCAGCACGACGCCGTGCCGGGCCCGCAGCACGACCTTCTTGCCACCGCGCTCGACCTCGACGCCGGTGACGCGGCCGTCTTCCACGCACAGGTCGACCAGCGGGGTCTCCAGCAGCAGCGGCACACCGGCCCGGCTGAGCCCGACCCGCAGACCGGCCGAAAGCGCCTGTCCCATGGTCAGCATCTCGCGGCGGCGCAGCAGCGACAGCATTCGCCTGCCCGCGACCCGCATGGTCCGCAGCAGTCCGCGCGGGTGCCGGGCCATCAGGTTCATCCACTTGTAGTCGGCCTGGGTGATCGCCATTCCGGTGGGCGCCTTGAGGTACGGCGGGTTGAGTCTGGCGCGTTCGGCGCCGAGCAGCTTGGCGCTCAACGGCTTCGGCTCGACGGACCGGCCGCCGGGCAGCCCGCCAGGCGCCTCGGGGTAGTAGTCGGAGTAGCCCGGAACCCAGGCCAGTTCCAGCGGCGTGTTGGCCAGCACGAACGACACGGTCGCCGGTCCGTTGTCCAGGAACGCCTGCCGCCGGTCCTCGGGGACGACGTCGCCCACGATGTGCGCGAGGTAGTCCCGTGCCTGTTCCGGGCTGTCGGGAACCCCGGCGGCGAGCAGGGCGGGGTTGTTCGGCACCCACACGCCGCCGCCGGACCTGGCTGTCGAGCCGCCGTACGTCGCGGCCTTCTCGACCAGCACCGTCCGCAGCCCGCGCCGGGCCGCGGCGAGTGCCGCGGTCATGCCCGCGGCCCCGCTGCCGACCACCACGACGTCATAACCGGTGTCGCAGTCGGCATCAAGGTCGGTCGTGTCGGGCATGTCCGCCTCCGGTCGTCCGGTCGTTCCGCACAATACTAGAACAGGTTATAGTTCTGTTCCGTCGAGCGCTACGGGAACTGCGGATTCGCAGGAGGAACGAGTTGCAAGAGTCGGCTGATGTCGTGGTCATCGGGTTCGGTGCCGCCGGAGCCTGCGCGGCCATCGAGGCCGCCTCCGGGGGCGCTGACGTGCTCGTGCTCGACCGCTTCGCGGGCGGCGGCGCGACCGCGGCCAGCGGCGGCGTGGTCTACGCGGGTGGTGGGACCTCCGTCCAGCGGGAGGCGGGCGTCACCGACACCCCGGACGCCATGGCGGCGTACCTGCGGCTCGAAGTCGGCGACGCGGTCACCCCCGCGACGCTGCGCGCGTTCGTCGACGGGTCGGCCGAGTCGATCGAGTGGCTGAAGAAGCAGGGTGTGCCGTTCGAGGGCAGCGTGTGTCCGACCAAGACCTCCTACCCGACGAACGACTACTACCTCTACTACTCCGGCAGCGAGCGCTCCCTCAGCGCCGACCCCGCCCCGCGCGGCCACCGTGCGAAAGGACCCGGCACCTCCGGGAAGGTCCTTTACGCGCGCCTCGCGGAGTCGGCGGCGCGCGCCGGGGCGCGGGTCCTGCCGCAGACCCGGGTGACCGCGCTGACCAGCGAGGACGGCCGCGTCACCGGCGTCGAGTGCCGCACGCTCGCCGAGGCGTCCGCGTGGGCACGGTTCCGGTACCGGCTGCTCGGCAAGTACGCGGCGAAGCCCGGGCTCTACGTCCCAGCCCTGCGCCGGATGCTGACCAAACGGGCCGAGCGGATCGAGCGCCTGCACGGCAAGACGGTCACCATCACGGCCCGCCGGGGCGTGGTCATCGCGGCGGGCGGTTTCGTCGCCAACCGGGAGATGTTGCGCGACCACGCACCCGCCTACCGCGGCGGCCTCCCGCTCGGCACCTCGGGTGACGACGGCTCAGGCATCCGGCTCGGCCAGTCCGTCGGCGGCGCGGTCGGGGCGATGGACAAGGTGTCCGCGTGGCGGTTCATCACCCCGCCCTCGGCGCTCCTCGAAGGCGTCCTGGTGAACGAGCGCGGCGACCGGATCTGCGACGAATCGCGGTATGGCGCCGCCATCGGCCACGAGCTGATCACCCACCACGGCGGCAAGGGCTGGTTGCTGATCGACGAGCAGGGCGTGCGGGCCGCCCGCGCCCAAGCCCGCTCGCAGTCGCTGTGGTTCCAATACCTGCAGGTCCGCTACCTGCTGAAAGTCGCGCGGGTGAGCGGGAAGACCCTCGCCGAGGCCGCTCGCAAGGCGGGCGTCGACGCCGACGGCCTCGCCCGCACCCTGGCCGCCTACAACGCCGCCGACACCGACCCGCTCGGCAAACCCGCCGACCTGGTCCGGCCGCTCACCACCGGACCGTTCTCGCTGATCGACGTCTCGATCCGCCCCTCGACCGGCTACCCCTGCCCGATGCTCACCCTCGGCGGCCTGCGCGTCGACGAAACGACCGGCCAGGTCTTGCGGGAGGACGGTTTCGGTGCTGTCAGCGGTGTTATTGATGGGCTGTACGCCGCGGGCCGGTCCGCCGTCGGCCTCTGCTCCGAGTCCTACGTCAGCGGGCTCTCGCTCGCCGACTGCGTGTTCTCCGGCCGCCGCGCCGGCCAGTCCCTCGCTGTCCCGATGGGAGATTCCCTTGCTCACGGCTGACGAACGCACCCAGCTGGCGGACCTGCTGCGGGCCGCCGAGACCGGGCGGGCGCCGATCGACCCGCTGGTCCTGGCCTACCCCGATCTCGACCCGGCCGACGCCTACGAGATCCAGCTGATCAACATCCGGCGGCGGACGGCGGAGGTGGTCGGCCACAAGGTCGGCCTGTCATCGCAGGCGATGCAGCAGATGATGGGCGTCGACGAGCCCGACTACGGGCACCTGCTCGCCGACATGCGTCTCGACCAGCGAACCCCGGTCGACGCCACCCGCTACTGCTATCCCCGCGTCGAAGTCGAGGTCGGCTTCATTCTGGGCGACGACCTGCCCGGCGAGGACTGCACCGAGGCGGACGTCCTGGAACGCACTGAGGCGCTGGTCCCCAGCATCGAGCTGATCGACAGCCGGATCCTCGACTGGAAGATCGGCATCGCGGACACGATCGCCGACAACGCCTCCTCGGCAGGCTTCGTCCTCGGCGACGCCCAGGTCCGGCCCTCCGAAGTGGACACCAAGGGCATCGACGCGGTGCTGACGCGCAACGGGGAGGAGGTCGCGGCGGGCCGGTCGGACGCGGTCCTCGGTGACCCGGTCGTCGCGGTCGCGTGGCTGGCGCGCAAGGTGGCGTCCTTCGGTGTCCGACTAAAGGCCGGACACGTGGTCCTGCCCGGCTCCTGCACCCGCGCGATCGACGCGCGACCCGGCGACACGTTCGTCGCCGCCTTCGCCGGACTCGGCGACGTGTCCCTCCACTTCGGACGGAGTGCCCAGTGAGCAAGTCGACCGCCGCGATCGTCGGGTCCGGCAACATCGGCGCCGACCTGCTCTACAAACTCCTGCGCTCGCCGGTGATCGAGCCCCGCTGGATGATCGGCGTCGACCCGGCCAGCGAGGGCCTGGCCCGCGCCCGCGACCTCGGCGTCGAGGCCAGCGCCGAGGGTGTCGACTGGCTGCTCGCCCAGGACACCCTGCCGGACCTGATCTTCGAGGCCACCTCGGCATATGTGCACCGAGCGAACGCGCCGCGCTTCGCCGAGGCGGGCATCCCCGTGGTCGACCTGACCCCGGCCGCGATCGGCCCGTACGTCGTGCCGCCGGTCAACCTGGGCGAGCACCGGGAAGCGGGCAACGTCAACCTGATCACCTGCGGCGGTCAGGCGACGATCCCGATCGTGGCCGCCGTGTCCCGCGTGGTCCCGGTGTCCTACGCGGAAATCGTCGCCACCGTCTCGTCCGCGTCGGCCGGTCCGGGCACGCGCGCCAACATCGACGAGTTCACCCGCACCACCAGCCGCGGCATCGAGGTCGTCGGCGGCGCCGAACGCGGCAAGGCGATCATCGTCCTCAACCCGTCCGACCCGCCGATGGTCATGCGCGACACCATCTTCTGCGCCATCCCCGAGGACGCCGACACCGACAAGATCGCCCAGTCGGTGCACGACATGGTCGCCGAGGTCGCGACTTACGTGCCTGGCTACCGGTTGCTGTCCGACCCGCAGTTCGATCCGACCGACGACGGCGGACCAGCCCGAGTGACCGTCTTCGTCGAAGTCGAGGGCGCGGGCGACTTCCTCCCGCCCTACGCCGGGAACCTCGACATCATGACCGCCGCCGCCACCCGGGTCGGCGAACTGCTCGCGACGCGAGGGGATTCGACGCAATGAGTTCTTCGATGAAAAGCACCGCGCCCACTGCCTTTTCCGACACCCTCGACGTCCGGGTCACCGACACCTCGCTGCGCGACGGCTCGCACCACAAGCGGCACAAGTTCACCCTCGACGAGGCACGCGCCATGGTGGCGGCCATCGACGGCGCGGGTGTGCCGGTGATCGAGGTCGCCCACGGCGACGGACTCGGTGGCTCGTCGTTCAACTACGGCTTCTCGACCACCCCCGAGCAGGACCTCATCAAGGTCGCGGTGGAGACCGCCAAGCGCGCCAAGATCGCCTTCCTGATGCTGCCGGGCGTCGGGGTGAAGGACGACATCCTGATCGCCCAGGACAACGGCGCCTCGATCTGCCGCATCGCCACCCACTGCACGGAGGCGGACATCTCCGTGCAGCACTTCGGCTTGGCGCGCGAGCGCGGGCTGGAGACGGTGGGCTTCCTGATGATGGCCCACTCGCAGCCGCCGGAAGCGTTGGCCCGACAGGCAAGGATCATGGCTGACGCGGGCTGCCAGTGTGTCTACGTCGTCGACTCGGCGGGTGCCCTGGTGCTGGAGCAGGTCGGTGACCGGGTGGCGGCGCTGGTGGCCGAACTCGGCCCCGACGCGCAGGTCGGCTTCCACGGCCACGAGAACCTCGGCCTGGGCGTCGCCAACTCCATCGCCGCCGCCCGCGCGGGCGCCGTCCAGATCGACGGCAGCACCCGCCGATTCGGCGCGGGGGCGGGCAACACGCCGGTGGAGGCGTTCGTCGGAGTGTGCGACAAGCTCGGCATCCGCACGGACGTGGACTTCTTCGCCATCGTGGACGCAGCCGAGGATGTCGTGCGGCCCGCGATGCCACAGGAGTGTCTGCTCGACCGGATGGCTTTGATGATGGGCTATGCGGGCGTGTACTCCAGCTTCCTGCGCCACGCCTACCGGCAGGCGGAGCGCTACGGCGTCTCCGGCGCGCAGATTCTGGTGCGCGCCGGAGAACGCAAGCTTGTCGGTGGCCAGGAGGACCAGCTCATCGACATCGCGTTGGAGCTGCGACGAGAAGCGTCATGACATGTACAGCTCCGGGTCGAGTCTTTCGGCGGGCGGCGTGATCCGGGCGGTGAGCGCGGCGCGAGCGGCCCGCGCCTCCTCGATCGCGCTGTCCGACTGGTCCAGCGCGGTCGTCAGGTAACCCAGGTCGACGGGGACCCGGATCGGCAGCGCGGCCCGGGGCGGGGTGCTGTCCGGCCGCGGGCTGGGGATGTCCACCGACCCCAGCTCGCGGGCCAGCAGGATCGCCCGGTGCCTGCGCGCGTAGCACTGGCCGACCCGCAGCTCCACCCGGCCGTACTGCCTGCGGGCACGGGAATCGAGCCGACGGGCCTTGGCGATGTCGCGGTCGCCGCGCCGGAGTGCCCGGTACCGGGAATCGTCGGCGGCCTGCACGATCCGGGTCAACGCGCCCGCGCGGCGGGTCAGCGGTGAACCGTCGAAAGCCTCCTGCTGCACCAGAATCCATGGTGCCGCGATCGCGCAGCCCGCCAGGACCAGGCCGACCACCGTGGCCACCCAGACTTGCCCGACGAGGTCGCCCTCGTGCCGCACCCGCAACAGGATCGACAGTGCCGCGAAGACACTGACCAGCCCCAACACGGTCGCCGACACGGCGACGACGAACCCGCGTGGCGGGAACTCCTCGGCCGGGTCGTGCGGGTCGAGCCCGTCCGGTGTGCGGTGGGCACTCGCCACCCGCCACGACCAGATCTGCTTTCCCAGTTCCACAGCCAGTTTCGCCTGCACCCCGGCGCCGAACACGGAGAACGCGGCGGCGGTGACCAGTGGCGCGGTGGCGGGCGCGGCCCAGTCGATGTTGAGCAGCAGGCTGAACACGGCGAACAGCGCCACCGCGTCGACGGCTAAGAGCACGTAGGCGAACACCGTCACCACCGAGCTGCGCGAGTGCTGGTGGACGGTGACCCCCGCGTCCTGGTCGCGCTGGATCGACCGCAGGGTCCCGACCAGGTCCCGCCGCGCGGTGCGGCCGGTCGCCGACCAGCCCTTCTCCGCGTTGGCGTGCCTGACCGATCGCCTGCCACCCAGGACATGTGGGCGGTCGTCGGCGATCAGCGCGTCCTCCAGGTGCCGGGTCGCGCGGATCGCGGCGGTCATCGACCGCTCGCACAGCCTGCCGATTCGCTTGCCACGCCTGCCGACCACCCGGCTCGCCGCGGCCTGCCCGTGTGCCTCGTGTTCGATCTCGGCGTGGTCCTGCGGCCCCCGACGGGCCAGGAACGCGACCGCACCCGAGTGCACCGGGTGCCGCAGCCACATCGACAGTGGCAGGTGGCGGATTCGTCGTGCCATGGCGTACTCCCTTCTACCGCAGACTGACCGTGACAGTCCGGTTCTGTTGCGCCGCCGCGGGAATCAACGCCCCCGCCGCGTCCCGGTCGGCGACCAGCGGCTGGTCGTAGCCGACCCCGTCGACCGTGATCGACGCCGCGGGCACGCCGAGCCGGATCAGCCCGTCGCGCACCGCCGAGGCCCGCTGCCTGCTCAGCTCCCGAGCCGACTCCGCCGGTCCGACGGAAGCGGTGTGGCCCACCAGACTCACTCGCGCGCCCGGCGGTGCGGCCGCCGCGAGCCGGGCCAATAGCGGCTCCGCGGTGGGCAGGAGCACCGCGGAGTCCGGGCCGAACAGGATGTCGCTGGGCAGGTTGACCGCCTTGGGCTCGGCCGGAATCGACGGCGGCTGCGGCACCGGGACCGTCGGCACCGGCGTCGTCGACAGCGGAGGTCCTCCGACGGCCGGGTCGCTGTCGCTGACGCAGTCCCCGCCGCCCGCGCGGCAGAGCTTCAACCACATGTCCACCAAGCGGTTCCGCAGCGGCGGGGACAGCGTGTCCTGCGGACGGGCGACCTCGCCGAGCCCGGCGAACACCACGCGCTTGCCGCGCAGATCCGGGACCAGGCCCAAGGAGCGGGCCTGGTCGGTCACCGAGTCGGCGCCCACGTGGTCCCAGTCGAGCCGGTCGACCGCCAGCGGTCCACTGGTCTGCAGCCCCGAGGAGATCACCACGGCGGTGACGCGGCCGGGTGTGCGGGCGATGTGGTCGAGCAGGGTGAGCAGGTCCAGGTGCGCGGAATTGCTGGCACCATTGGAAAGCACGCCCGCCACCCGCTCCAGTTCGCGGGCCGCGAGGTCGGCCCGCCTGCCCGGATCGTGCTCGATCTGGGTGCCGCGGCGCAGTCGCAGGTCGCGCTCGTCGATGACGACCGGGCGTTCGGTTCCGCTGCGCACAATGCGCAGGTCGGCTTGGTCGCTGTGGACGGCCGCGGAAAGCTCCTGGCGGGCCAGGACGGTCAGTGCGGGCCGTGGCTCATTGGCCACGGCGGTCATCGCGATCAGCAGTGTCGTTCCCGATCCGCCCGCCTCCTGGCTCGCACACCCGGCCATGAGGGCGGCGGCGACCGCGAGTGTGGTGATCCTCTTGGTGGCCATCGCGCGTCCTCCCCTCCACCGGCCGGGACCCGATTCCCGGCTTGGACGTGACGCGTGTCAACTCTCAGGTTGCGTTATGAGAGGGAACGAAGCAATGCCCTCATGCAATTGCATGACACAATCAGGTCAAATCCACCCGTTCGGTGCAGGCCGACGTGCCGATTCCCGAGGATCCTGGTGTACCGTCACGCGGCATCGGCCGAGGCAATGGCGTCCCGCAATTGCACGGTGACCGCAAGACGTTCGAGGAGGGGCGATGCCGTCCCAGGGGCCACTGATCCCCAGACGGCGACTCGGACAGCTCCTGCGCGAGCTCCGGGAAGCCGCCGGGATGCACCTCGAGGACGCCGCCGAGCGGCTCGAGTGCAGTGTCTCCAAGGTCAGCAGACTTGAGACCGGCCGCGGCATCCCCAAGCAGCGTGACGTCCGCGATCTGCTCGCCCTCTACGAGGTTGACGACCAGAAGCTGATCGACCGGCTGGTCCGACTCGCGGGCGACGGGCGCAGGCAGGCGTGGTGGCAGGATCTCTCCGAGATCGTGTCCACCAACACGGACACCTTCATCGCGCTGGAGTCCGAGGCGACCAACCTGCGCTACTGCGTCCAGTCAGTCATTCCCGGCGTGTTCCAGACCGCCGAGTACGCGCGCGAACTCTTCCGGGCGCTCTACCCGCGCGACACCGAGCAGGCCCGGCAGAAGCGGGTCGACCTGCGGCTCGGCAGGCAGGCGTCGTTCGCCGGACGCGAGGACAAACCGCGCATCAGCACGATCATGGACGAGGCGACGCTGCACCGGATGGTCGGCGGCCCCGAGGTCATGGACGGCCAGCTGCGCGCCCTGCTCGAGGCGAGCGCACGACAGGACGTGACCCTGCGGATCTACCCCTTCTCCGCCGGGCCCGACCTGGGTAACCAGTGCACCTTCGTCGTCTTCACGTTCGAGAGCGAGTACGACCGCAACTCGGTCCACATCGAGCTCGGCGCGGGCGATCGGTGGCTGGAGCAGGAATCCGACGTTCTCCGCTATGCGCGGCTCTTCGACGACCTCGGTCGCAAGTGCCTCACCGTGGAGGAAAGCCGGACGAAGATCAGTTCAATGATCGGCACCTACACGAGCAAGGACCAACCAGCTCAATGATCATCTATCGGAAGAGCAGCTTCTGCTCTACTGGCTCCTGCGTCGAGGTCGCCGTCCTGGCCGACGGCGATGTCTCGCTGCGGGACTCCAAAGACGAGTCGCTGCCACCGCACGTGTTCACCCCGGATGAGTGGATCGCGTTCACTCAAGGCGTGAAACACGGCGAATTCGACTATCCCGCAGTGACAACGGCCCTACCGTGATGCCCCACTTGGGCGATAGCCCGCGCTAGTTATCGAACGCTAACCTGTTTGTTCGAGGGTCGTGTCACCCTCAGTGACAGGTTCCTTTGGCGCGACCCCGTTCGGCGCGTTCACCGAGCGAGGAGTCGTCATCATGGCTGTCGTCTATCGCAGAAGCAGCTTCTGCACGAGTAGCAACTGCCTTCTGGTCGCTGTCCGTGGGACTGGATCGTCGTTGCGCGACAACGCGAGTCGAACGCTGTCGCTGCGCGCTGATGCCTGGACCCGGCTGTTGACCTGGGTTCATGGCGGCCACTGGGACCGAGTCAGGGGCGGTAGGTCGCCGGTCTGACCGGCGACCTGTCGACACAAACGAGAACGTGTTCTAGTCTGACTGGTATCAGCGGAACACGTTTCAGTTTGGGGTGCGGTCGATGAGTGACGACGTCCTAGCCGCGGTGGGCGAACTGCTTCCCGGCCTGCGTGAGCGGGCTCAGGAGACCGAAGACGCCCGGCGGGTCCCGGTGGAGTCGATCAAGGCGCTGCGCGAGGCGGGCTTCTTCAAGCTGCTGCAGCCCGCCCGCTTCGACGGCCACGAGGCCTCGCCGAACACGTTCTACCGGGCGGTGCGGATGATCGCGGGCGCCTGTGGCTCGACCGGCTGGGTGTCCTCCGTGCTCGGCGTGCACCCCTGGCAGTTGGCCCTGTTCGACGACCGGGCGCAGCAGGAGGTGTGGGGCGAGGACACCGATACCCTGGTCTCCTCGTCCTACGCGCCGATGGGCCGGGCCAAGCCGGTCGACGGCGGGTTCCGGTTCAGCGGCCGGTGGAGCTTTTCCTCCGGCTGCGACCACGCGGGCTGGGTGTTCCTCGGCGGGCTGGTCCTCGGCGAGGACGGCACGCCGGTCGACTTCCGCACGTTCCTGTTGCCGCGCGCGGACTACGCCATCGACGACGTGTGGGACACCATCGGCCTGCGCGGCACCGGAAGCAACGACATCATCGTCGAGGACGTGTTCGTCCCCGAGCACCGGACGCTGAGCTTCATGGCGACCGGAAAGTGCGTGTGCCCTGGTCATGCGGTGAACACCGCGCCCCTCTACAAGCTGCCGTTCGCGTCGGTCTTCTCGTGCTCCATCTCGGTGCCGGTCATCGGCATGGCCATGGGCGCCTACGACGCGTACATCGGCTACACCCGCGAGCGGGTCCGCGCCTCCACCGGCGGCAAGGC
>NZ_JBOHGC010000384.1:0-1272 GCF_050699995.1 Actinokineospora sp.
GGCGCGCCATCTCCAGGAGGTCCTGCAGATGCACGCCGAGCGGAGCCATGTGATCGCCCGCGGCCGGGTGGTGGCGACATCCACCCGCGTCCAGCGCGTTGTGCCGATCGATCCCGCCTGAGGGGACGCTGCCGACCGTGACTGGCTGGGGAGCCGAGCAGGGATCGGACCGGGCGGTCGCCGATATTACTGCGTGGGACGATTCGGCCCAGGCGGGTTCAACACGCGGAGGTGAAGCTGATGAAGGGTTGGAAGCTGTGGGTTGGCGTGATCGTCGCGGTGGCGGTGCTGACCGGCGCGCCCGTCATGGAGCGGGCCGCGGTGGCGCAGCCCGCGGGGCCGGTGACGATCGAGTACTGGCACATCTTCTCCGAGACGTTTGGCGGCCCGGTGCTGCGCGGCGTGGTCAGTCGCTTCAATGAGTCCCAGTCGTCGGTCCGGGTCGTCGAGCGGTTTCAGCCCGGCGGCTACGGCGGACTGCTGACCGCGCTGCAGGCACAGATGGCCGCGCGGACTCCGCCGGCGGTGTCGGTGATCGGCTACAATCTTACCGAGTTCGTCATCGACACCTTTCCCCACAAGCCCGTCGACGAGCTGCCCGGGGTGAAAGACATCCTCAACGGATTCTCTCCGAGCGTGCTGGTCTTTGGCCAGAAGGGCAAGCGGCAGCACGGGATGCCGTACAGCGTCAGCGTGCCGGTCGTCTTCTACAACGCCGATCTGTTCAAGGCGGCCGGCCTCACCCCTGACCGGTTCCCGGCGACGTGGGACGGCGTGCTGCAGGCCGCGCAGCAGATCAAGGCGCGCACGGGTAAATTCGGGTTCTTCATGTGGAACCGCGACACGTTCGTGATCCAATCGCTGGTGGAGTCGAACGGCGGCGCGTTCCTTGGCGCCGACGGCCGGACGGTGACCGTCAACGCGCCGGCCACGCGTGAGGCGCTGCAGTTCTACAGCGACCTCGTGAACGTGCACAAGGTCACGCCGCTGGCGACCTCGGACGAGGGCCAGGCCAGCTTCCTGCGCGGGGATATCGCCATCCAGGTCGCCTCGATCGCCAACCTCGAGAACTTCCAGCGTAGCGCCCGATTCGAACTGCGGACCGCGCCGTTCCCCACGTTCGGGTCGAAGCCGCGGAAGATCGTCGCGGGCGGCAACAACCTGGTCATCTTCGCCACCGAGGAGCGGCAGCAGGCCGCGGCGTGGAAGTTCGTGCGGTTTCTCGTCTCGTCGGACGGCCTCAGCCAGTGGACGAACGGGCTGGGCTATGTC
>NZ_JBOHGC010000385.1:0-2869 GCF_050699995.1 Actinokineospora sp.
GAGCAGGCCCGCGCCGTGCTCGAACCGCAGCCCCATTACCGGCTACGCGGGCACGCCTGCCCGGTCTGCCGCGAGACCACGATCCTGGTGTGGTCCGAAGTGGAGACCGAATGGGTCCGCCAACCCGCGCTCACGATCGACACCGACCGGGTCGACGCCGTGTGCGGCGCGTGCGGCACGCGATGGGGCCTGGACGTGTGGGCGCAGCTCGGCGCGATCCTCGACAACCAACACAAGGAGACCCTGGCCCTGGACTGCGAATGACACACCCGATGATCGGTTGACCCGACCTTTCGACCTGTGCCATACTGACCGGGCTCGGCAGAGCTGTATCCATCGCCAGCCGAGAAACGACTCCCCCAACGGAAGACCCCGCACGCGGCCCCCCAGCGCGGCGGGGTCTTCCCCGTTGTGCGGGCAGCGGCTCCGCGTCCCAACCTCGGCCACACCCTGTTGACGGCCGCACGCGCGACGCTCCGCCGCTGCCCGCACAACCCCGATCCCCACGAATACGCGGGCCACCAATTCGTGTTAGAAATGAATGGCACGAAACGTGAATTGCCGAGTATTGCAATGCCGCGTTTCTTTCGATCCGAACCGTGATGTGTATTGCATTATTAATGCTTGCCCGTTCCCGAATGAATGCACAGGATGGGATTGCAGCCCCACCGAAAAGGCTCCTGAATGGGCCGTAGGGGAATCCGTGATCTCACAGGAGGCATTTCCTCATGCTGGGCATTCTTGGCAGGCACAGGGGCAAGCCGCCCCACGCGCAGAAGCTCACCGAACCGGACGGAATGGTGCGGTTCGGGTCGAAATACGCCGATACCGAACACCTCAGCGTCCCGGAGCTGGCGCGGTCGCTCATGGACGAGCTGCCCCGCGAGTTCGGGTTGCTGTTCAGCGCGACCGTGTACCGCTACGAGATCGCCGCTCCGTGGATCGTCGACGTCGAGGTCCACGGCCTTCCCCTGGCCGATCTGGAAGACGCCGACCAGACCAACGAGCTGATCGCGCACGTCACGAACTGGATCGACCAGTACAACTACCACCGCGAGGGCACCGCCCGGTTCATCGGGCCGAACGTGATCGTGTTGCGGGAGTTCGAGCGCCACAGCCGAACCCCCGGCCGAGTCAGCGTGCGCCGCTACCACCTGCGCCACCCCATCACCCGCCGCCTGGCCCGCCTGCGCGCGTCGGTCGCTGGGCTGCTCGCCCGGGTGGCGCTCTGATGCCCGCGCTCACATACGGCGACCGACCGACGCCACCACCGGACTTGATGGCGGTGGCGCGTGAGGTCCACGCCGCGTTGATCCTGGAGCAGGCGTTCGGGACCGTCCCCGAGTACGTGGAGTTCCGCGTGGTCGCCCTGGACGGCGCGAAGCTGGTGGTGGCCCTCGGCGGGCTGTCCAACGAGTTCCTGCTCGGCCCCGAGCACCGCGATCCCGTCGAGGACGTCGACGTGATCACCCCCGATGAGATGGTCACCGCGGCGCAGGTCCTGTACCGGGCGGTGGAACGGCTCGTCGTCACGGTTTCCCCGCATCGAGCACCGGGCGAGCCGTGGTTTCCCACGGTGATCTGGCTCCAGTTCGAGCACCAGGCGGCCTCGGCCGCGACGGCGTTCCCGGCCGGAGTCGTGCAGGTCGTGAACGGGAGCGTCCTATGAGCCCACCCGTGATCATCTGCCAGGTGTGCGACGCGTCGCTGAGCCGGATCAGCACCGGAGAGGGCGTGACGTTCGCCCACCCGATCAGCCAGGTCGCCGACCACGAACCGGTCCCGGTCCAGGCTGGTCCCGACTGGCGGGGCCGGTGCGACTTCTGCACCGTCCGTCAGGCCGACTTCACGCTGCCGGTGCGGCTGTTCTCCTTGCCCTCGAACAGAAACCTCATGAGCATCGACAACTGGGGCGCGTGCGACCGGTGCGCGCTGCTGATCGGGGCCGACCGGTGGAACCACCTCGCCATGCGGGTGGCGACCCTGCTCGAAAAGCGTGGCATCCCGGCCGACCTCGAACGGCTCACCGTACTGGCGGAGCTGTTCACGATGGTCCGCGCGAACATCACCGGCCCGCTGAGCCCGGTCGGGGAGACACCATGACAACCCAACCGAGTACCCCACGGCCGGGCACGCCGCACCCGAGCACGCACTTGGGCTGCCAGACGTTCCGGTTCCTGACCATGCGGTGGTGCAAGACGGCGGCGGCCGAGCTGATCGCCGCCGACCTCGACGCCGCTGAACTGGTCGACGCCGGAATCGGCAGCCTGGCCGCGTTCCTGCCGGGCTGGCGGACGCCCGGCGCGATCTCCTTGATCCAGATCGATGTCGACCACGACCACGCGATGAGCACCGACCTGGACCGCCCGATCATCGCGGTGCGGATCGTGTCCGACTCCGGCCAGGGCTACGGGTCGATCGTGATCGACGGCTGGCACCGGGTCTACCGGGCGCTCGCCGAGGACCGCACCACCCTGCCCGCGCTCGTGCTCTCCGCCGCCGCCGAGAAGGCCGCGCGCTACCCGCTTCCCGACCTCACGATGTGGATCTCATGATGAACCCGGACACGAGCGCCGACCTCACCTGCGCCAACCACAACGATGTGCCCGCCGAGTACATCACCATCTACCACCACGAGCAGACCGGCGAAGCGCTGTGCGCGAGCTGCGTCACCTGCACCGACTCCGCCTGCGGGCAGGCGGGCACGATCCTCGACAGCGAGTACCGCGAGCCGTGGTGCAGCCCGCACGCCGCCCAGTACTCCGGCACCGAGACCATCCACGGCCCCGACCTGGCGGCCCTGGACTCCGACCGCTACCGCGCCCTCACCGGCCAGAGCGGCGGGGTGTGATGGTGCGCGGTCCGCAGT
>NZ_JBOHGC010000386.1:0-22909 GCF_050699995.1 Actinokineospora sp.
CGTCGGCTCCGACGGCGACCGCCAGCGTGCCGCCACGCACGAGATCGATCACTATCCGGTCGGCGGATGTGACGGCCATCAGGCCGACGCTCTCGTGGAGCCGGTCATCCATGGTGACCGCGATTCGCGTGAGTTTGGTGCCGTCGATGGCTAATCGCGCGCGATCGGCGACGTCAGCGACCAGGCTGACGAAGCCTTCGGTTCTCAGCGAAAGCATGGCGTCCTTATTCGGGAATGTGGGAGGGGGAAGGAAACCGTTCTCAGGCAGGTAAAGCGCCCGAGACACGAGTGACGAAGGAAATCCCTTCGGCCGCGCGCTTGGCCAGCGTCAGCGCTTCCCGCGCGGACTCGGCGCCGCACCGAGCGGACGCGGGCCTGGAGTAGGAACTGATCAGGCCGGTGAAGACCACGCCCGGTCGCACACCGACGCCGACGATCGCGTCCGGCTCCTGCGGCTCGATCACCTCCACGAGCTCACCGACCGGTGGCGGTGTCGCGAACCAGATGGCCGATGCCCTCGGCGGCCGGGATTCAGCCAACGTGGCACGGACATCCGGCAGGACCTTCTGTCCGACGGACTGGCGCAACTGCGCGTCGATCAGGTCGACGCCGATTGCGTCGTGCACCAGTTCCCAGATCTCGTCACCACCCATGCGCACATGGGTCTCGATGACTCTCGGCCCATCACGGGTGAGGATGATCTCGGTGTGGGTCGCGCCGAACCGCACGCCGATCGCGTCGATCACCCTCAGGGCAAGGGATTCGCACTCGGCGCGGACTTCGTCGGTCAGCGGCGCCGGAACGACGTGACCGAGCTCGATGCGGGTGGCCGGGTCGGTGTGTTTGGCTGTCACGGCGAGGACGACGTGTTCGCCGTCCTCGGACAACGCTTCGACGCTGTACTCGGGGCCGTCCAGATAGGCCTCGGCGAAGACACCCAGGCTGCGGTGCCATCCGTGTTCGGCGGACTTGTCCGCTCGCACGAACGCCTCCTCGATCGCCGCCTCATCACGCACGATCGACACGCCGAAGCTGGCCAGACCGCCGACCGGCTTCACCACCACCGGGAATCCATGCCGCTTGGCGAAGGACCGCAACGCGTCGACGTCATGAACGGCCTCGGCGGGTGTGCCGTCCACGCCCAGTTCCGCCAGGCGCAGCCGCATCAAGTCCTTGTGGTGGGCCAGTCGCACGGTCTCCACACTGTGGGTGCCCACCCCCAGTGCGGCCCCGACGGCGGCGGCACGGTCTTGGTCGTGCTCTCCCAGCGTGGCGATGTGGGTGACCGGATCAGCACGGTGGACCACCTCGGCCAACCCGACGCACTCCTCGACCGACCGGTCCGCGCCGAGCACCAGCAGACGTTCGTGGCGCTCCGGCTCGACCAACCGGTGCAGGTGATCCGGCCTGCACACCAGCGTGGTGCGCACTCCCTCTTCGAGACCGCGGATGCGACTGGGCAGGTCGCCGTTGCCGCTGCCGAAGATCATGACGTGTTTGGTCATGCCGGTGCCTTCGCTTCGTCGTGATCGAGTGAGTGACGCTTGACCGCCACCGACGTGACCAGGGCGGCAACCACGAACATGGCGGTGACCACCATGACGCCCGACATGCCCCATGGCAGCACGACGGCCGTCATGAGAACCGGGCCGATGATCTGCTGACCGGTGTAGCCGAGGCTGAACAAACTGAGGTACTGCGCGCGCTTTTCCGGGTCGGACATGAGGAACGACAGCTCCCAGCCGGACACCGCGTGGAGGTTCTCCCCCACGGTCAACAGCACGACCGCGCCCGTCAGCAGCGCGAGCAGCTGCCACACGGCCGCGTCGTCGTCGGCAAGACCGAGCAGCAGCCCGGCGATCACCAACGCCACGATCGACCAGCGCAGCAACCGCATCGCTCCGCGCACACCCTTGGCGTACTTGGCCAAGCGCACCTGGATCACGACCGTGATCACGGTGTTGAGTATGAGAAGGGTCGAGCTCGCCGTCGGCGAGAGCCCGCAGCGCTGCACCACCCACAGCGGGATGAGAATGAACAGCATCGAGTCGTGCATCATCAGCACCGCGTTCGCGACGGCGACGGTGATGAAGCGGCCGTCGCGATACACCGAACTCGCGCGCCGTTGCCGCACGGGCGCCGCGGTATCCCTACTTACCACGCCGTTCGTGGCTCTGACGGTGACCAGCGCGACCACGGCGAACGACGCGCCGCACGCGACGAACAACGCCAGATAACCCGCATGGGAGTGTGACATCTGCACCAGTCCGGCGATGAGGAAGCCGACCGCGAGACCGATGTTGTTCACTGTGCGCATCGAGGCCATGGTCCTCGTGCGGTCTTCTTCGCCCTCCATCTGTCCGATGAGGACTTGAAGCAACGGCAGGGCGGCGCGACTGGCCATGGTGAACAGGCATGTCACCGCCACGTAGCGCCAGTAGCCGTCGGCGAGGACGTAGGCGGCCATTCCGACACCGCGCACCACGAGCAAGGCGATGTAGACCCGGATGACGCCAAGGTGCTGGGTCAGCCGGGCCACGGGCATCGGGACGAGCAGGCCACACACGTTCGCGATCGCGATCGCCACGCCGACCGAGGGTGCCGGAATCTTGACGTACTCGACGAAATAGAGGGTTGCGACGGCGAGATAGACACCCGTGGCTATCGCGTCGATCAACGCGCCGAGCGCGAGGACCCTGCCGCGGTGGCTGTGCGGAAGCAGCGCTTTCAGCATCGGGCACCAGCCGCATGGACGAACGCCTTGAACAGCTGAGGATCGCCGACCTCGGGGTGCCACTGGACGCCGACGACGAACTCGCGGTCGCCGAGCTGGATGCTTTCCACGCCACCGTCCTTGCACCAGCCGGTGGCGATCACGCCGTCGCCCAGCTGCCCCACGCCCTGATGGTGGTAACAGGAGACCTCGACGCCCGTGCCCAGCAGCGCACCGGGCAGCCGCTCGGCGTCAAGGGCGACGTCGACGGCGCCGAACCGGCTGCCATCGGGCTGGTGCTCCGGCTTGCCGATGTCCTGGCGGAGGGTGCCGCCGCGCACGACGTTGAGCAGTTGCATTCCGCGGCAGACACCGAGCACCGCCAGTCCCGCGTCGATCGCGGCGTGGGTCAGCGCGAGCTCCCACGCGTCCCGGTCGCCCTGGACACCACTGGTGGCAGGCTCCGC
Source organism: Actinokineospora sp. (assembly GCF_050699995.1). Lineage (GTDB taxonomy): Bacteria > Actinomycetota > Actinomycetes > Mycobacteriales > Pseudonocardiaceae > Actinokineospora. The sequence goes on from NZ_JBOHGC010000386.1 coordinate 3,181, forward strand.
GCCCTGGCCGTAGTGACTCGGCTCGATGTCCGGTCCGCCGACCAGCAGCAGCCCGTCCAGCCACGCGATGAGATCCTGGGCCTCAGTGGGGCCACCGTCGGGCGGCAGCAGGACCGGCAGGCCGCCCGACGCGGCGATGCGGTCAAGAAAGTCCCTCGGCACCAACGAAGCGCGGCGCTTCCACCCTCGCCATGACGCGTCCTCCTGATAGGTGGTCACGCCGATGCGCGGGGCACGGGATCGCGACATCTGTGCACTCATGGGGTCAGCGCGTCCAAGACCCAAGCCGAGTTGTGCTTGGTGAATCCGATGTGCGGGTAGTAGTCGACGGCGGCGGGCGCCGAGAGCAACACGATCTTGGCGCGCGGATGGGCCTGCCGAGTCGCCTCGATCAGGTCGCGGCCGATGCCCTGGCGCTGAAACTCGACATCCACCGCGATGTCGGACAAGTACGTGACGTACGCACCATCGGTGACCGACCGGGAGATGCCGACCATGCGATCGTCGATCCGCGCCACCACGACGAGATTCGCGTTGCGCACCATGTCGGCGAACCGTGCGGCGTCGTCGACCGGGCGACGCTCGGCGAGCGTCGACGCTCGGTAGAGAGCAGACACCTCGGCGACGTCGAGGGCCGAACCGTCGACGATCTCACATTTCCACATTGAAGATCTTCTCCATTCGTTCGCGCAGCACGTGCGTGCGGGACAGGAACCGTTCCGGCTGGAACTGCTCCCCAGTGGTGGCGACGTGCCGGTCGGCGAGCGTCAACCGCAGGTGCCTACCGGTCGCGGAGGTCTCCGTCGCGGCGTCCTGCACCACTCGGTACGCCTTCTCTCGGTCCATCCCGCCGTCGACGAGGTCGAGCAGGACCTCGGCGCTGTAGACCAAACCGTTGGTGGACTCGAGGTTGGCCAGCATCCGCTCGGGAAACACCGCCATGCCCTCGACGATCTCCGCCGCCTTGCTCACCTGGTAGTGGGCGATGGTGAACGCGTCGGGAAACACCACCCGCTCCACCGGCGAATGAGCCAGGTCCCGCTCATGCCACAGCGCGACGTTCTCGTAGGCCGCGTCGGCATAGGCGCGCAGCAGCCGTGCCAGACCGCAGATGCGTTCGCTGGAAGTCGGGTTGCGCTTGTGCGGCATCGCACTGGAACCCTGATACGCGCTCGTCCTTGGTTCCTCCACCTCGCGCACCTCGGTGCGCTGCAGCAACCTGAGCTCCAACCCGATCTGCTCGACCACAGCGCCGAGGACGGCCAGCGTGGAAAGCAGTTCGGCGTGCCGATCGCGAGCCACGACCTGGCTGGGGATCGGCTCGATCCCCAGCCCGAGTTCGGCGCACACGGCGGCCTCGACCCTGGGATCAATCTTGGAGTACGTGCCCACTGGCCCGGACAGCGTGCCGACCGCCACCGCGGCTCGCGCCGCGGCCAGCCGGGTCAGGCAGCGGTCGACCGCCGCGGCGTGCAGAGCCAGCTTCTGGCCGAAGGTGGTCGGCTCAGCGTGGATGCCATGGGTGCGTGCCACGCACACGGTGTCCCAGTGCTGGATCGACCGGCGCACAAGGACGTCGCGCAACGCGGTCGTCGCTTCGGTCATCAGGTCGCACGAACGCGCCAAGGTGTGCCCCAGTGCGGTATCGACCAGGTCGTAGCTGGTCATACCGTGGTGCACCCACCGGCCGTGGTCCCCGGGGATGGTTTCGGTGTAGGCCTCCAGAAAGGCCAGGATCTCGTGGTCCCGAGTGCGTTCACACTCCCGGACCCTGGCCGGGTCGGGCACCCTGCCCTGTTCGATCGCGGCCAGCGCGTCGGCGGGCACGACACCGAGAGCGACCTGTGCCCGACTCGCGAGGACCTCCACCCGCACCCACGAGGCGTACTTCGCCTCGTCGGTCCACAGCTCCCGCATGGGGGGCAGGCAGTATCTGTCGATCATTGCGGCCGACGCCCCCACAGAACCAGGCTGCGCAGGTTGGCCGTGAGCGGGCCGCGGGCGAGGTCCGCGTCGAGCGCCGCGAGACCGCGCGCGAACTCGTCCTCACCGATCAGGTGCAAGCACGAGTAGGACTTGTCCCGGAACCGGCTGGAGTCGGTGAGCTCGTACTCGCTCTCCACGACGTGCTCGTGGAGGTCGACGAATCCGGCCAGCGCGAGATCCCCCGCCAACCGCGGGATCGGGTGGTACCGGCCCGCCTCGGCATCGATGGTGCCCGGGAAGTAGCGCGCCATCGGAACCCGGTTCCGGATGATCCAGTCCGAGTCGGTCACGGTGACGAAGTGCCCGCCGGGCTTGAGCGCCGCGAAGGCGCGCTTGAAGTACTCCAGCGGCTCGGCTACGTAGTGGATCATGTCGACCGACATCACCAGATCAAAGGAACCCTCCGGGAAGTCGAGTTCCTGCGCATAGCCCTGCCGAAGGTCCAGATCCTCGGGGTGGGTGCGCGCCACGCTCAGCATCTGCTCCGATGGCTCGACCCCGAAGCAGCTGGCGCCGGTCTCACGCCGCACCGCGGCGATGTGGTTGGCTGTCCCGCATCCGACCTCGAGCACCGAGTGCTCGGCGGTCACCCCGGCGCGGCGCACGAGGTGCTCGATCAGCCCGGGGTACGTGCGGCGGTGCCGCGCGTACTCGGTGGCCAGGTCGTCGTAGTTGAGCGTGGTCACGAATCCTTCTTCCCGTTGGAAACGCCGTCTTCCCAAACGGCGCGTGCTTGGCGCAGGTACCAGCAGACGTAGGCGAACGTGGACAGCCATGCCTGCGGGGTCTTCAGTGAACGCCGGTATTTGAGCCACCCGGCCAGTGAAGTGGCCGCTCCGATGTAGAGCCGGGCGGTGACGCGGGGGCTGGGCTCGTCGTGCGGCAGACCGCGCAGCATCCGCGCGATCAGCGCTTCCACACTGTCCGGCAGGCGCAGCGGCAGCCGCAGCGAAGTCAGGTCAAGCACGCCGTCGACCGGGCGGGCGCCGCCGTCGACCAAGCCCGCCGTGACGCCCTGCTCGGCGGAGCGCAGGATCGCGGCCATCGGAAACACCCCGTGCAGCAGGGTGGCGAAGTCGAACACCGGGTCGCCATAACCGACGTCAGGGCGGTTCCGTCCCTCCCATATGGTCCGAGGGTCGATCAGCACCGGACTCCCGTCGGCGCGGACAAGCATGTTCGCGGCGTAGATGTCGCCGTGCACGGCGCTGCCGTGCTCGGGCAGCAGCTCCCGAACAGCCTGGTCCAGCCAGGACACCGCGGTCCGGTATCCGTCCATTCTGGTCCCGTCGGGCAACACGATGGCGGCCTCCAGCATGTCCGCCAACGGGGTCTCGGGAAACAATGCCTCGAACGTCGTGAGGAAGTCGGCCTGTCCACACAGGATGTGGTATCGCTCGCGGTACAGGTAGTCGACGACGGTCGGGCGCCGCCTCCGGGCGGTGAGCCGATACCACGCGCTGACTTGGTCGAGGTGTGGTTCGAGCAAGTCCAGCGCCGCCGGGTCGAGAGTGGTGCGGGCGCTGTCGGTGAACAGGAGCGACAGCGGCATCGGCGTGCCTGCTTCCATCAGGCTGACCGCCTGAGCGCCCTCCCACCGGACGCCTTCCACCCGGGGGAACAGCGCGCGCCTTCCTTCCTTGGCCAACAACGAGTTCACCTCGCGCGCGAAAGCGACTTCACCGGCGATCGCGGTCGCGCCGCCGATCTTGGCCACGATCTCCGCACCGGCGACGCGGAACTGGACCACTCCGAGTGAGTCCGAACCCGGCTTGTGCATGGTGGTGAACTCGGGGCGCGACATGTCGCCCGCCCATTCCCGTAAGCGGGCCCGCTCGGCGTCGGCGACTACTGCGGCCACATGGGCGGAAGGGTCCGCGGTCAGCGGAAACCAGGTGCCGTGCAGCGTTCCGCCGAGCACAAGTGCGCCCACTCCGCAGGGGCAATCGCGTTCCAGCACGGTAAACCCGAACCGACGCAACCGTTCCGCCTGCTCCGGCGCGGGAAGCACGCCCCCGAACAGGACCGCGGGCACCGCGGTGTCGAACAGCGGGTCGGTCTCGGCCAGCCCAGCGTAGATCTCGGCCAACTCGCCGGCACTCGCTCGGCGAGAATGGGTGTGCAGCACTTCATCGACGATCGTCATGGCCGCCTGACCTCCCCGAAATTGGGCGACCATCGCGCCCTGATCTTTCCCCGCTGCCCGAGCACGGCGGACACTATCATTCAGTCCCACGCAATCGAATAGTCGCCAAGCATCCATCCGCCGTTACATTTGTCCACAATGGATGGACAAGTGGACGCTCGATAACGTCTATGTCACAACGATCCGCATCGCGCGGCGCGACTAGGCCGAAAGATCCAGCGACGGCAGGTCGGATCGGCCGCAACCGACTGCGCCGTCATGACGCAACCCAATTTCCGTATACCGCACTTCGCGACCACGCGAAAGCGCTGATCAGTTCTATTGATTCACACTCTCCTCGGCCAAACTGGCAAGAGAATGTTGTTCGAACGATTGACCAAGCAGAGCTGCGATTTCCCCCGCGCACCCTCCGCACCCCGTCGTGGCCCGGGTGCGGTCGGCGACCTCGGACACGGTGCGGCCCCCGCACGCCCGGATGGCCGCTGCACTCACCGCGTTGCACCGGCACACGATCGCCTCGTCGGCATTCCCTCCCGACGACCCCAGGTCGAACAGCAGGGCAGCCGGGTCCGGCGGAACCCGCCGCACCCGGTCGAACAGATCCGTCACCGCGCCGATCGTGCGCAGGTCGCCCAACAACACCGCGCCGACGATCACACCGTCGCGCAGGACGAGCTTCTTGTAGACGCCTCGAGCCTGATCGGTGAAGACCACGACCTCACTCACGTGATCGGCGTCCGCCGCGGCCGCGCTCTCACCCATCGCGGCCAGTTCGATGTCGCGCGTTTTCAACCGCAACACCGGCCGCAGCGGTCGTTGGCGCGGCGCCGACGCCCAACCCGCGATGCTGGCGGCAGCGATCGACGCCTGATCCCACGCGGGTTCGAGCAGGCCGTGGACCACGCCGTCATGCTCGGCGCAGTCGCCGACCGCGTACACCGCGGGATCGGTGATCGACCTCATCCGGTTGTCAACCACCACACCGGAATTGACCGCCAGCCCGCACGCCTTGGCCAACTCGACTTCCGGGCGTGTGCCGCAGGCGAGAACGAGAAGCCCACAGTCGAGGACCTGGCCGTCGGCCAGCCGCACGCCGGAGACCGTGTCACTCTCGCCGAGCACCTCTGTGACAGAAGCATCAACGTGCACTCGGACCCCATGACCGGCCAGCGCCATCCCCAGGATGCGGCTCCCGGTCTTGTCCAGGTGCCGATCCAACAGATGCCGTCGCTGATGCACCAAGTCGACCGCCATGCCCCTCCCCACGAGGGCCCTGGCCGCCTCGACTCCCAGCGGACCACCGCCGAGCACGACCGCCCGCCCGCCTTGGCGGGCCGCGGCCACGATGGCCCGGCAGTCGGCGGCGGTGCGGAAAGTCAGTGCCCCGGCAGGAAGACCATTCGGCCCCGCCAGTCCTGGGACCGTTGGCACTACCGGGGTGCTGCCGGTGGCGAAGACCAGCACGTCGTAGCCGACGGTGTCCCCATGCACCGTGCGCACCACTCGCGCTCCGCGGTTCACGTGGTCTATCGAGTGGCCCATCCGCAGTCGCACCCGGTCTGGGGCGGGAGGCATGGCGATGCCCCGCAACGGGAACGTCTCGGCAAGGACGCTGGACAGCAACACCCGGTTGTATGGTGGCTCGGGTTCGGCACCGAATACCGTGATCTCGTGGCGTCGTCCTGGATCCCCCGCGACCAGGTCGGCACAAAGCCGCATGCCCGCCATGCCTGCGCCGATGACCACGACTCTCATGGCGTCAACTCCTCGATCAGGTCGATCCGGGCGGCGCACAGCTTGAACGCGGGCATCCCGGAAACCGGGTCGAGCAACGGGTCGGTGAGCAGGTTCGCGCGACCGTCACCGCCCCAGTGGAACGGCATGAACAGCGTGTCGACTGCGACGTCAGAGGTCACCCTGGCCGTGGCCACAGCGGTACCCCTGCGCGTGCCGACCCGGACGGTCACACCGTTCGTGACGCCGAGCGCGGCGGCGTTGGCCGGGTTCACCTGCACGAACACGGCGCCCTCTGCCATCACGAGCTCATCGACGCGCCGCGTCTGCGCACCACTCTGGTAATGAGAGAGCACGCGCCCGGTGGTGAGCCGCAACGGGAACTCGCGATCTGGGGACTCGGCCACTGCCCGGTATTCCACTGGGCTGAAGACCGCGCGCCCATCCGAGGTGTGGAACCGCTCGACGAAGAGACGTGGGGTTCCGGGGTGGTCGATGGATGGGCAGGGCCAGAAAACTCCGTCGCTGTTGTCCAACCGGTCATAGGTGATACCCCCGTAGTCGGCCCGGCCACCGCTCGACGCCCGGCCGAGTTCAGCGAACACCCGCCTCGGCTCGGTGTCGAACCCCTCGGCTCCGAGCCGTCGGGCCAGGTCGGCCAAAATGCAGAGTTCGTCGCGGACTCCCGGTGGGGCGGGCATCGCGCGCCTTCGTCGAATCACCCGTCCCTCCAGGTTGGTGACGGTTCCCTCCTCCTCCGTCCACTGGCAGGTTGGTAACACGATGTCGGCGAGCGCCGCGGTCTCCGACAGCACGAAATCCGCCACCACCAACAGGTTCAACTCGCGCAGGCGGCGTTCGACGTGCCCGGCGTTTGGCGCGGACACCACCGGGTTGCTACCGAAGACCAACAGCGCCCGCGGCCCGTCCACCGCGCCAAGGGTGTCGAGCAGTTCGTAGGCGGACGGGCCTGGGCCCGGTAGGTCGTCCGGTCGGACACCCCACACCGCGGCGACATGGGCGCGATCAGCGGCATCGGCGATAGAGCGGTAGCCGGGAAGTTGGTCGGCTTTCTGCCCATGTTCGCGGCCCCCCTGACCGTTGCCCTGTCCGGTCACGGTGCCGTAGCCCGATCCGGGGCGGCCGGGCAGGCCGAGCATCAGAGCCAGGTTGATCCACGCGAGCACGGTGTCAGTGCCGTTGCCGTGCTGTTCAGTGCCACGGCCGGTGAGGATGATCGCTTTGTCCGCCGCCGTGAGCGCAGCGACCGCGGCCCGCTGGGCGGCGACTGGAACCCCGGTGATCCGCTCGACGCGTTCCGGCCAGTACTGCGCCAAAATTTGCCACGCCTGGTCGAAGCCGTTGGTGCGCCGGTCGATGTAGTCCTGGTCATGCAGTCCCTCGGTGACGACCAAATGGGCGAGCCCGCACGCCAGGGCCAGGTCGGTTCCCGGATGGGGCCGCAGATGCAGCGCGGCCTGGCGGGCGGTGGCTGTCCTCCTCGGATCCACCACGACCAGGGTTCCACCCTTGGCTCGCAGCGCCGACAGATGCCGCGTGATCGGCGGCATGGTCTCGGCGAGGTTACTTCCGACCAGGAGCAACGCGCCCGCGTCGGCGATGTCCGAAACCGGGAACGGCAGGCCGCGGTCAAGGCCGAACGCCCGGTTGCCCGCGGTGGCGGCGGCGGACATGCAGAACCGCCCGTTGTAGTCGATGCGGGACGTGCGCAGCGCGACGCGGGCGAATTTGCCCAACTGGTACGCCTTTTCGTTGGTCAGCCCCCCGCCGCCGAACACCGCGACGGCGTCATCGCCGTGGTCGGCCCGCACCGCGAGCAACCGATCGGCGATCAGGCCGAGCGTCTCCTCCCAGCCTGCCGGGCGAAGCTCCCCTTCGCGGTGGTCGCGTACCAACGGCGTGGTCAACCGGTGCGGCGAGCCCAACAGGTTCGCCGAAGTCCAGCCTTTGAGGCAGAGACCAGCGCCGGACGGAAAAGGCCGCGGCGCGACCACGGCGTCCGAGGTGACCGTCATTGCGCATTGAAGTGCGCAATACGGACAATGCGTGGCGAAGCCCGACACCAAACCCGTCAACGTATGCCTCCCCTGACCCACACCCCGCTCCCCAAGCGGGTGGACGATACGCATCGCCGTCGGGTGTGATCAACCCGCCCCTCCTTCTGGCGGCAGAGTCCTTAAAGGACCCGCCTGACCAGTCCTCCCATTGCGCCGATTGGAGTCTTGGCCGAGTGACCGGGAGAGGCCAAGCTCGCCGGTTGACCAACCACGGGACGAACGGAGCAGAGATGGCGATGGGGGAATCCGAGCCGCGGCGCGGAAGATGGATCGACAAGTGGGAGCCGGAGGACTCCCGATTCTGGCAGGCGACAGGTCGTCGGGTGGCGAACCGGAACCTGGCGTTGTCCATCTTCACCGAGCACCTCGGCTTTTCGGTATGGGTGCTCATGAGCATCGTCGTGGTCTCATTGCCCCAGGCGGGCATCCACCTCAGTGTCAGTCAGACATTCTGGCTGCTGATCCTGCCCAATCTCGTCGGCGCCGCACTGCGTATCCCCTACACCTTCGCCATCCCGCGATTCGGCGGCCGCGGATTCACCACGTTCAGCGCACTGATACTTCTGGTGCCGACGATCATGCTGGCGATTGCCGTGACGATCCCGAATCCACCGTACTGGCTCTTCCTCGCGACTGCCGCGGCGACGGGACTCGGCGGCGGGAACTTCTCCTCGTCAATGGCCAACATCTCCTTCTTCTACCCTGAGAGCAAAAAGGGTCTCGCCCTGGGACTCAACGCGGCGGGCGGCAATCTCGGTGTTGCCGTGACCCAGTTCGCCGTTCCGCTGGCGATCAGCGCGAGCACCGGGATAGCACTGGTCAACGCCGCTCTCATCTGGCTTCCGCTGATCATCCTCGCGGGCGCGGGCTCATGGTGGTTCATGGATAGCCTGACCGTCGCCGAATCCGATGGCAGGTCCTACCGGGCCGCGTCACGCAGTGGCCAAACCTGGATCATGTCGATGCTCTACATCGGCACTTTCGGCTCATTCATCGGTCTATCGTTCGCCTTTCCGACGTTGCTCAGGACGATGACGGGCGCGCAATCGAACTGGATCGGAACGGCGTTCGTCGGCGCACTGATCGGATCCGTGTCGCGACCGCTCGGCGGGTGGCTGGCAGACCGGATCGGGGGCGCCAGGGTCACCATAACAATATTTGCCGTCATGGCTGTCGACACGTTGGTGATCATTGCCGGGATCGCAGCCGAGAGCGTGCCGATCTTTTTCGCTTCGTCGATCGCCCTGTTCGTCCTCGCGGGGATGGGCAACGGTTCGACCTATCGCATGATTCCATTGATCTTCTCGGCGTCGGCCAGGAGCGCCGCCACCCCTGACCGACTCGATGAGGCCATGAAAGTCGCCAAGCACAAGGCCGCGGCGGCAGTCGGCATCGCCGGGTCGATCGGCGCGTTCGGCGGCGTCGCGGTGAACCTGATCTTCAAGTCCTCGCTGGAAGGTGGCACCCTGCAGCCCGCGCTCTGGGCGTTCATCGCCTTCTACATCGCATGCGGTGTTCTGACCTGGTGGTGCTACCTCAGGAGAACGGTGGCATCCGGCTGGGCGCCGAGTCTGGCGCACGCCAACGTCTGAACACACCACGATTGGTGGAATCGCTGCGGGCCGGGATCGGCCCAGAGTCGGCGCGGCACGCACCTCCGCGTACCTCAGTGGCATCTCGGTTCGGGTTCGCCGTCGCCTCGATCAGCAGCTGCGGGGACACCGGGCTGTTTCGCGTTGCTCACGAGGGTGGCGAGCATGATCCGCTGTTTGGCCGAACGAAGGGTGATCTCGTTGCCGTCGACGGTGACCGCCGGCGGTCCGAGTACTCGAAACGCACGAGCGCAGAACGTAATGATCATCGGCCGCGGACACAAGCCGCCGCGACACTGGTCGCGGCCCTGAGCGTCGTCACCATGAGCCAGTCCGTGGCGGCGGCTCACATCGACAAGAACAACATCACCGACGGGCTCTTCAAGATCTACGGCTTCGTCGAGGTGAACGCCAACGGCGGCTCGTCACACACGCAGATCGCCGTCTGCGACACGGGGTGCCGAGGTGGGTCGCCTGCCGGGAGAGAGCCGTTACCGAATTTTCTCGATCCCACGTGGAGTGACCGAGTGGGCTGCCCGGGTGAGCCGTGGCGACGGTTTTCCGCGTGCGACGGCCGTGCCAGGTGTCACTCGACCGCGTCCGGCAGCCCGGCGAGGCGGGCCGGCGCGGCGAAGCCGTCGTCGGTGCCGGGCCAGTGCGCGCGGACCTTGTCCACCCCGGCGCGGCGGACGACGGCGCGCAGGACGGCGGTGGCGATGATGGCGTCGTCGGCGTAGCCGAGCACGGGGATGAAGTCGGGGATCAGGTCGATCGGCATGGCCAGGTAGAGGAGCAGCAGACCGAGCCGGACGCGGATCCCGCATGGCAGGGTCTTGTCCGCGGCTAGCCTGCGCAGCAGCCGCAGCACGTCGGGCAGCAGCCGCAGGGCTTCCCGCAGGAGGCCGCGGCGTGGTCGGATGATCACCAGCACGAGGACCAAGGCGACCCAGGCCACCAGCAGCGCTATCGCCACGCCGATGAGCAGATCCCACAGCCAGTCGCCGGTCACGCCTGCCACCCTAGGCGCGGGTGCGCTGCCGGGCGGCGAGACGGTCGCGTTCACCGCCCCGCCGACTGGTCGACCCATGGCGGTCGGCCAGAGTCGCCGGCCGCGGTCCCCGGGTGCCGTACCGCACGCCAAGTTCCCGCAGCCGCGCCCGCCCCCGCGCCGCGGCGGGCCGAGCCCCAACGACTCGATCGTCGCCGCCACCGCGGCGTCCCCCCGAGCCAGGTAGATCAAGGCTGTTGCGTGCTGGTCGGGGTGGTGAAGCGGACGCCCGCGGCGGTGTACGCGGCGAGCACGGTGGCCATGAGATCGGCGGGCGGTGGCCCGGCGGGGATCTCGGGCGGGGTCAACGCCAGGGCCGGTTCGCTGAGTTCGTCGAATGTCGTCTCCAGCCCGGCGGGACTGATGATCAGGAGGAAGTGTGCTTCCGGGCTGGTGATTGTGAAGCCGTGCTCGACACCGCGCGGCAGGTACACGATCTGGCCCGCGGAGGTGGGCATGGCCTGTTCGCCCGCGTGGAACGTGATCTCGCCGCTGATCACGAGCATGGCCTCGTCCTCGTGGGTATGGGTGTGCGGCGGCGGCTCGGAACCCGGCCGGGCGCGCACGTCGGCCAGGGCGAACGCGCCGCCGGTGTCCTCGGCGCGGGCGAGCCAGGTGAACAGCGCGCCCAGGTACCACTGCGACACGCCGAGGGCGGGGCCGCGCTGGTACGGGTTGGTCAGCATGTCGGATGAGTCGTTCACGGTGGTCATCGCTGTGGCTCCGGTGGTCTCGGGGGAATTGCCTGGTGCGAACCGACGCTAGGTTCGGGTCAGGGCACGGTGCTATCCCAAGAACTTGGTGTTCCGGATGTCTCGTGGCACGCGGATGATGGATTCCGTGCGAACCGACCAGATCGACCGCGCGCGGGCCAGGCTTCGCGACCTCGCACGCTCCGCGCCGGATTCCTCCGGTTACCGGCGCGGGGTGCTCGAGGTGGTCGAGACGTTGGTGCCGTGGGATGGCGCGGTGTTCGTCGAGTTCGACCCGGCCAGCCATCTGGCGACCGCGGCGACGTGCGTGGACCTCGATGCCGATCAGTGCGCGACGGCCTTCGACATCGAGCTCGGCGCGCGCGACGGCGACGGATACGAGCAGATGGCGAGCGCAGGCACCGCGGTGGCCACACTCAGTCGCCGGCTGGGCGATCAGCGCGGACACAGCGCGCGCTACCGCGACCTGTACCAGCCGTTCGGGTTGCATGACGAACTGCGCGCGGTCGCACAGTCCGCCGGGTCCTGCTGGGGCGGCCTGTCCCTCGCTCGCGAACCCGGACGCGACTTCACCGACGACGACGCGGCCGCCATCGGCGCCATCCAAGACGTGATCGCCGAGGGCCTGCGGGCGATGCTGGTTCGTGGCGCGGTCGCACAACCGCCGCCCGCCGGGCCCGCCGTGATCATCCTCGGACCTGATGGCACTGTGGAAAGCGGCACAGACCAGGCCCTGGCGCTGCTGGCCCGACCCGATCCCCGCCAGTCCGAGCCTGCTGCCTTCGCACCGGCCGTCCACGCCGTCGCCGCACGGGTACGCGCCAGCTCCACCGGCATCGCCCGAGCCCGGTTGCGCGGCGCCGACGGGACCTGGCTCGTGCTGCACGCCGCGCCCCTGCGCACCGACGGTCCTGGGCGCGTCGTGGTGACGATCGAACCCGCCCGGCCACCCGAAATCGTCACCATCGTCGCCGCGGTCATCGGCCTGAGCCTGCGCGAGACCGAGGTGCTCGAACACCTGCTCGCACGCCGAAGCAGCGTCGAGATCGCCCGCAAGCTGTTCCTCAGTCCACACACCGTGAACGACCACGTGAGGCACATCTTCGAGAAGACCGGTGTGCACACCCGGCAAGAACTGATGACCTGGCTCTTCTTCAGCCACTACGTCGACAGACTGAGCACCGGGCCGAGCTAGTCCGACCCGCATGCCGGCGCGAAACCGGGAGCGCCGACTGACGCCGGCTCGGCGCCCGGAGTTGTGGCTGCTCGACTGTCCCAGGATCAGGCGCGGGTTCGCTGCCGGGCGGCGAGACGTGCGGCGAGCCACAGCGGGAGGGCCGCCGCGATGCCGGTGAGCACGAGCAGGGTGACCGACAGCGTGCTCGCGTAACCGAGTTCGCCGTACTCGAACGCCCGGCGATAAATCAGCAGCGGCGCGGTGAGGGTCGCGTTCACCGGCCCGCCATCGGTCACCAGCAGCGCGGGCACGAACGCGTTCTGCACGACCACCACGACGTCGCGGACCGCGAGCACCAGGACGATGGGCGCCATGAGCGGCAGAGTCACCCGAGTCATCGCGAACCAGGCGGAGCCGCCTTCGACTTCGATGGCCTCATAGAGCCGCTTGGGGATCGCCGCCCGCGCGGCCAAGGCGACGATGAACGCCTCCCCGACCTGGAAGGCCATGACGAGCACCAGTCCGATGCGCGCACCCCACGGTGTGGTGAGAAACCCCGGATCCGGCACACCGAGCGCGCCGAGGACCGCGGGCAGCGGCCCGTGGAGCGGGTTGAGAATCCACAGCCACAGCAACGCCCAAGCGGCGTCCGGGATCGCCGACGGCAGGTAGGCCGCGGCCCGCCCGATCGCCGTGCGCGCGCCCCGGGGCCGCGCCAGCAGCAACGCCGCGCCGACCGCCAGGAACAACCGCAGCGGCACCACGATCACGGCGATGATCGCACTGACCCCGACGGCGTCCCAGAACGCGCGGTCCCCCGCCAGGCGGACGAAGTTGTCGGCTCCGGTGAACTCCGGGGCCCGGAACCCGAAGTAGTCGGTGAACGCGAGGGCGGCGGCAAGGGCGAGGGGGACGAGGACGAGCAACAGCGAGCCAAGGAGGTACGGCATGGCGAGTGGCCACCGCCGGATGGCCGCGGCGACCCTCCGGAAGCCGGACTGGGTTGTCGCGGTCGCCGTGTCGGCACCCGTCGCTCGCGCTGCGGCGTCCGTATGCCGTTTCACCGGCACGCACCGGTTCGGAATCGGCGACAGGTGGGCGTGCCGTGGACGCGCCGGGTGTTCGGTCTGATGTCGTGATCGGCACGCACCGGCGACACCTGTGCACCATTTCCGGTCCGCCCGCGTCCGCTCATCGGCGTTCGCCCGTCGCGGGGTCGAAGTGGTGTTCGTCCTCGGGGCGCCAAGCCACCGTGACCCGGTCCCCGATTTTCGGGGCCTCGCTCCACGGCAGGCGGGCCAGCACGTCGGTGTCCGCGTCGTCCAGTCGCACTCCGACAAGGCACTCCTCCCCCGCGGGCTCCACCTCGACCACCGACCCCGCGCGGCCACTTGCCTCGATCCCGCACACCCGCACCCGCTCGGGCCGCACCCCCACCACCATCCCCTCCCCGACCGGCAGGAGGTTCATCGGCAGCGGCCCGAAAATCCGCGCCACCGCCGTCGTCGCCGGACGCGCGTAGACCTCGGCGGGGGTGTCGCACTGGAGGACCCGCCCCGCGTCCATGACGGCGACTCGATCGCCCATCGCCATGGCCTCGACCTGGTCGTGGGTGACGTGCACCATCGGCACGCCCAGCGACCGCTGCACCGTCCGGATCTCGCCGCGCATGCGCAGGCGGAGTTCCGCGTCCACCGACGCGAGCGGCTCGTCCAGCAGGCACACGGCAGGCACGCGGATCATGACCCGCGCCAACGCCACCCGCTGCCGCTCCCCGCCGCTCAGCTCGCCCGGCATCCGGCCCAGGAGGTGGTCGACGGCAAGGGTCGCCGCCACCTCGCGGACTCGGGATTCGACGGCACGCCGGTCGGACCCGCGGGCGCGTTCGCCGATGCCGATGTTCGCGGCGACGCTGAGGTGCGGGAACAGCGCGGCCTCCTGGAACACCATCGCGACATCCCGCCTGCCCGCGGGCATGGCGGTGACATCGTGGTCGCCGATCAGAATCTGCCCGGCGTCGAGCGGTTCCAGGCCGGCAACGGCGCGCAGCAGGGTCGACTTGCCCGATCCCGACGGCCCCACGATGACGAGGAGTTCACCCTCCCTGGCCTCGAGGTCGATCCCGTCGAGCGCGGTCACCCGCGCCCCGCCGCGGGCGCGGAACACCTTGTGGGCGCCGAGGATCCGCAGGCTCATCGGCGCTGCAACAGCGGGTCGGCTTGTTTCTGGATCTCGGCGAGGACCTCGTCGAGCGGGACCGCGTCCTCGAAAGCCCGCTGCAGTTGGGTGCCGATCACGTCCTCGACCTCCGGCCACGACGGCGTCACCGGGGTGTGCCGCAGGTGCGGGATGGCGTCGAGGAACACCTGCGACGACGCGGGCGGCCGGGCCGGGCTGAGGAACGCCGGTGAGGTCGCGACCGACCGCAGCGAGGGCACCGTGCGTCCGCCCAGGGCGGTGACGGTCTGACCCTGCCACCCCACCGCGTAGGCGATGAACTTGGCCGCCGCCTTGGTGTTCTTCGAGGTGCTCGCGACGCAGTAGGCGTCGGAGTGCAGCACCGACGCGGGGTTGCCCATCACGGGCAGGGCGGCGACGTCGAAGTCGAGGCCGCGCTGCTCCCGCAGCGCGGGCACCTCGACCCGCGAGCTCAGGAACATCGCCACCTTCCCGGTCATGAACTGCTCTTCCAGACCCTGCGCGGCGAGTTGGTCCTTGGTGGGTGTGGCGCCGGTGGCGATGAGGTCGACGACGGCCTGCAGCGCGGCCCGGGCACCGGGCTCGTGCAGGGTCGTGCGAGTCGGCGCCTTCTCGTCGTCGACGATGGCGCCGCCGCTGCTCCAGATGAACGGCGCCATCCGGGTGATCGACGGGTCGATGCCGACCCCCTTCACCCCGCCTGCGGTCAAAGCCTGGGCGGTGCGCGCGAACTCGGCCCACGTCCAGCCCGCCGCCGGCGGCGCGACCCCCGCCTGATTGAACAACGCCCGGTTCCAGTAGACGACGAGGGAAGAGATGTTCTGCGGCATGCACTGCAGCGCGCCCTGATAGGTGAACGCACTCAGCGGCTGCTCGTAATAGTCCGAAGTGGACACACCCTCCTGCTCAAGCAGCGGGCCCACGGGCCGCACGGCTCCGCGCTGCACGAACGGTGAGTAGTCCCGGTAGTTGATGAGGAAGACGTCCGGCGCGTCCCCCGACGCGAAGGCGGTCGAGAGCCGGGTGAGGTGGTCCTTGCGGCCGACCGTCACCAGGTTGACCTCGCCGCCGCCCGCGTCCTGGTACGCGGAGACCAGGCTGCGGTAGACCGCCGCCTCCTCCGGGTCGGCCCTGACCTGCAGGGTGATCGGAGCGCCCGCGCTCTCGACCGGTTGCGCGGCGCAGCCGACCAGTCCGAGCAGCGCCACCGTCGCGAGCAGTCGCCCGGCCCTCATGAGCGTTCCACCGCGGCGAAGAACGACCGCTGGCCGACGGCGAACGCGAGCAGCGCGGGCGCGGTCACGATGACCGCACCGGCGAGGTAGATCGGGTACAGAGCAGCCTCCATCTCGCTGAGACTTCGCAGCCCCAGCGCCACCGGCCAGTTTCCCGGCGACGACACCAGGGTCAGCGGATCCATGAACGTAGACCAATAGTACAAAGTGGACAGTGCGGCGACGGCCACCGCCGCCGGGCGGCCCAGCGGCAGCGCGATCCGACGCCACACCGCGTACGGGCTCAGCCCCTCAAGCGTCGCCGCTTCCAACAGCGACACGGGGATGCGCGAGTACGCGAGGGCGAACAGCAGCACGTAGAACGGTGTCGTGCCGGCGAGCGCGAGCAGGGCCACCGTGAGCGGCGTGTCCGCGAGGCCCGCGCCACGCAGCAGCACCACCCGTGGCACCCACAGCGCGGCGGCGGGCACCAGCAGCATGAAGACCGACACGCCGATGAGCCCGTGCCGGAGCCTGCCGCGGGCGGTCACGATCGCGAGGCCGGCCATCGAGGTGACGACAACGGTCAGCGGGACCGCGACCACGACCAGCAGCAGGGAGTTCAGCAGCAGCCGGGCGAGCGGCAGGAACCGCGGCACGGCCAGGTAGTTCGACCACTCGGCCGGGTCCGGCCACAGGTCGAGCCCGTCTGGAGGCGGCTGCAGCGGCCGCTGCAGGGAACCCAGCACCATCACGACAAGCGGCGCGAGGAAAACCACGGACAGCGCGATCACCCCGACGGTCCACCACGTGGTGGACCGTCGGGGTGCGAAGGTCACGCGCTGTCTACTCAGGACTCAGCTGACCTCAGGACGCGTCCGCGAGCGAGGTCGTCCAGATGCTGCGACCGTAGGTCGCCGCGTAGAGCGTCTCGCTGCCCGCGGGCAGGTCGATGTCGTTGACCGGGACGAGCGGAAGGTTCGCCCCGACCTTGACCCAGGTGCGACCAAGGTTGGTCGTGCGGAAGACGCCGACGTCGGTGGCGATGAACAGCCAGTTCGGCTTCGACGGGTGCCGGATGACGTCGTTGACCGGCGCCTGCGGGACACCCCGGCCCGCGATGTCACTCCAGGTCCGGCCACCGTCGCTGGTCATGACCAGGTGCGGGTACGGGCTTCCGGAGCGCCAGCCGGAGAAGCCGGCCCACGCGACCTTCGGGTTTTGCGGGTCGACGGTGACGCGGGTGACCCAGCGGCCCGGAAACGCCGGGCTCTTGAGCTTCTCCCAGGTGACCTGGCCGGGGGCGGCCATCGCGTTGCGGCTGACCCACATCAGGCCGCTGTCGGTGCCCGCGTAGACCAGGTTCGGGTCGGCCGCCGTCGTGCCGAGCGCCGTGACGGTGCCGAACCCGGGGGCGCGCGGCTCGGTGCCCTCGGTGAGGTCCGGGCTGATCCGCTCCCAGACGCGCTGACCGGCGTCGGTGTTGATCCGGCTGACGTAATCGCTGCCGCCGAACATGATGCGCGGGTCGGCGCCGAATTCGAGCGGGGCCACCCAGTTCTTGCGCGCACCCGGGATCGTCATGACGAACTGCGCGCCGTCGACGAAGCCGCGGCAGCCGCCGTTCTGGAAGCAGCCGTAGTACTTGCGGTCGTTCGTCGGGTCGATGCGGTTCATCATCCCGTCGCCGCCGACGAAGTTGAACCAGTCGCCGTTGACCGTGTTGTCGCTCGCCCACGACTTCAGGGAGCCGTTGTCCTGGGAACCGGCGTTGAGCCGCTTGCCGTCCTGGACGGAGACGTCCATGGCGTAGAACTGCGTCACCGGCAGGCGCGGGGTCTTCGCCCAAAGCCCGCGCGCGGCGCCGTTCTGGGTCGACCAGTAGAAGCCGCCGTCGTTGCCGAGGAACACCTTGCCCGGGGTGAACGGGTCCCATTCGAGGCCGTGCTGGTCGGCGTGCGGGGTCTGCGACGTCGTCCATGTGAGGCCGCCGTCGAGGCTCTCGGCGAGGCTGACACCGGCGACGAAGACGTGCTGCGGGTTGGTCGGGTCGACGTAGACGCGGCCGAACCACCAGGCGAATCCGCCGCTGATGCTCTGCAGGGCGCCGCCGGAGGTGGCGCCGACCGGGGTCCAGGTGGCGCCCGCGTCCGCGCTGGTGAAGAAGCCGTTGAAGTTGCCACCGGCGGTGCTCGAGATCAGGTACGCGCGGTTGGGGTCGCTGTCGCTGAAGTCGACGCCCATGCGGCCGACGTAGGTCGCGGTCACGGGCTGGCCCACGATGTCCACGCTCTGCGGCAGCGGCGCCTGGTGCACGTTCGCCCACGTGCGGCCGCCGTCGGTGGAGCGGTAGACGTAGGAGTTCTTGCCGTAGATGCGCGACTTCTCGTCACGGATCTTGTCCCACGTCGTGGCGAGCATGATGTCGGGGTTCGACTTGTTGACGCTCACGTCGATGGCGCCGGTGGACGCGCTGTCCGGGACGATGACGCGGGTCCAGCTGGCCCCGCCGTTCTCGGTCAGGAACAGGCCGCGGGTCGGCGCGGTGTCGTGCAGCGCGCCCATGACGGCGACGAAGACCCGGTTGTCGTCGCGCGGGTCGATGACGATCTGGCCGACCGTGTCGCCGTCCTTGAGGCCCATGCTGGTCCAGGTGGCGCCGGCGTCGGTCGACTTGTAGACGCCCTTGCCGTAGTACGCCGAGCCGCCGCCGTGGTCGGGCTCGCCGGTGCCCGCCCAGACGACACCCTTGGAGTCGACCGCGACCGCGCCCATCGACTGGGGCAGCAGGTCGTCCCACGCCGTGGTGAAGGTCGCGCCGCCGTCAGCCGTGCGCCAGAGGCCGCCGGTGCCGGTGGCGATGTAGGCGACGTCCTTGGTGGTGGGGTCGGCGGCGATGTCCCGGATACGGCCGCCGATGTTGCTGGGGCCGAGTCCCGTCCACACCTGGGCCGTGCTGGGCGAGCCCATGCTCGCCTCGCCCATCTTCTTGGACTGCGCGATCGCCTCGTTGACCGCGGCGTCCGGGATGGAGCCGTCGGCGTTGGCGCGCTGGAGGTACATCCACTCCTCGGCGCCGACCGGATCGGCCATCACGGCTTGTGCTTGTTCCGGGCTCTCAGGCGCGGGAACCGAGACGGCGCCAGCACCCAGAAGTGCCGTGAGAGCCGCCGCGGCCAAGATCGGGACGTGGGTTTTTCTGCGTAAGGCCACGCATGCCTCCAGGGTCAAGTGGGGCGCGCCCTCGCGCCCACTCCGCCGCGCCGATCACCGCTCCCACGGCTTCTGGCCCCGGAGGTGTATGGCGTGGCGGACGTCACCGTACACCGAGAACGTCGGATGATAGGCCCACGATTTGCACGTTTTGCCTAGAGTGGCCGCCATGGTCGAACGTGGCGTGCGCGCGCCGGCACTGATGGGGGCGGTGGCGGCCCTCGTCGCTGCCGGATGCTCGGCAGGCTCCGGTGGCGACGCGGCGTGCGCGGCCCCCACGCCCGCTCCCCCGGCCGAGACCGCGCTCATGCCCGCGGGCCTGTCTTTCGATCACATCGGCACGGTCACGCACGTGGTCAGCACGCAGGGGCATTTCACCGTGCGGGCGGTCACGACGAAGCCCATCGACGAGGTCACGGTGCTGATCCAGGACGCGGTGACCGCCGCGGGCTACCGGCCCGCGGGGATGGACAACGAGGGGTTCGAGGCGGAGGTCTTCTTCACCTCCGGCGCCTACGCCGCCGGGCAGGCGCTCGTGCGGCGGGGCGACTGCGAGGGCCGGTGGGACATCGACCTCGTCCTCATCGACCCCGACTCCGCGCCCCCGCCGACGACCTGAGGGGCTCGGT
>NZ_JBOHGC010000387.1:0-5147 GCF_050699995.1 Actinokineospora sp.
GCACCCGGCACTGCGCGGACGCTGCTGAGGCCGCCGGCATCCGTGTCGAGCGGTTCGAGGACCCGTCATGACCCGCCTCCCTTCCCGCCCCCACCCCTACATCCAGGACATGGACTCAGCTAGCGACTGGAGGGGGCGTGTCCCTTGCCGCCGCTGCCGGATTCCGGAGTTGCCGTTGGAGCCCCGTAACCGGGTCCACACGTCGTACGTGCCACTGAACGGCGACAGGTCCGGCGCGATCCTCGGCGAAGGGAGTAGCCATGACCGCGACGCTGCCTGAGGGCACCGTGTACCACCTGCGGCCGAAGGGCCGCTGCGCCGAATGTGGGCAGCGCCGGCAGCTGCGCAGCGACGGGACGCTCCGCCGCCACGACCAGTGCGGCGGGTCGCTGCGGGCGCCGGCGTTCGACCTCCACGACGAACTGGCGCACCTGCTGTACGCGTGGGCGTGCGACCGGCGGGTGATCCCCGACTACCGGTGGACGGAAACCATCTGGTCCCACACGCCGCGGCGGGTGGTCCACACCGACATGGGGGACCGGTGGCTGTTACGCGTCGATGACGGCCCCGACGACGACCACCCGGTGGTCACATCGTCGGGGATGGCCACCGCGCAGGCCGCGTTCGAGCTGGTCCGGGCGATGACCGGGAAGGTGGTGCCCGGTGGCGCTGCGTGAACCGCCCCCGGAGCTGCATCAGCGCAACGCCTGCCGGGACCTGGAACCTGAGGCGTTCATGCTCTCCCCCAACCCGGACATGGCGGCACACCAGGAGGCGGTGCGGGCGTGCCTGAGCTGCCCGGTGCGGCGCACCTGCCTGCAGTGGGGGATGGAGTCTCAGGGTGTCGGGTTCATGTGGGGTGGCCAGTCGGTGTTGCAGGTGGACGTGACCACGCCGGACGGGCAGCGCACCAAGCGGGTGCGGGCAGTACCGGTCCGCCAGTGCGCCCGGTGCACCCGGTGGTTCGCGCCTTACCGGGCGAACAGGACCGTCTGCTCCGACCGTTGCAGCCGGGGCCGCAACGGCTACCAGAGGCGGGCCGCGTGATTTCCCGGGACCTGGCCGTGGCGCTACTCGCGGAACGGTTCGGATTCGTGCCGGATGACGAGCGGCATGCCGTCCCGCCGCGGGTGATCCAGCGCGGTGAACGGTTCCCGGCGGTCGACCCCACCCCGGACACACCGGCGACGGTCGCGTGGCGGCAGCAGCTGCTCAACGACGCCCTCAGCGACTGGGACGACCCGAAGGTGGTGACGGGGTGAGCGGCCGGCCACCGCGGGAGCGCGGGTCGCCGAGGGAGGTGTACCTCGGCACCTGCTCGGCGTGCGGGAAGCAGGCGTACGGGAACCGGAAAACGGCCCGCGCGGCGATCCGCCGGGCCCCTTTCGCCGGTACGGGGATGCGGGAGTACCGGTGCCCGGACTTCCCGTTCGGGTGGCACATCGGGCACCTGCCGTCCGCGGCGCGACGCGGCGTCCGCGCCGCAGGCGACGCGGCCCGAGCCAACCGGCGGCGCGGTCCCAGCCCGGCGTCGAGCAATGAAGCGGAGGGGGCGGCGTGACGGCTCTCGTGTTGCGTGGCGACGCCCGCGCGCTCCCGCTCCCCGCCGCGTCGGTGGACCTGATCGTCACGTCGCCGCCGTCTGAGCCGACGATCGCGGACTGGCTTGCGGTGATGCTGGACTGCACCCGCGAGATGGCACGCGTGCTGAAACCGTCGGGAGCTGTAACAGCAGAAAGGGGGGTGAGGGGCTGATGGCGCGCATGCGTTCGATCAAGCCCGAATTCTGGCTCGACCGGCGGCTGGCCCGCTTGGTGTCTCGAGATGCCCGGCTGCTGTACGTGGCGCTGTGGAACCAGGCCGACGAGCACGCCCGGTTGCAGGGGGACTCGAGGTACATCAAGGGGCACTGCCTGCCGTACGACGATGACCTGAGTCTCGCCGACGTCGACCGGCTGGTGGATGAGCTGGTGGCCGCCGGCCGGGTGGTCCGGTACGTCGTCGACTCGGACCCGTTCCTGTTCCTGCCGAAGCTGTCGAAGCACCAGCGGTTGGAGCCGGCGAAGGTCCCGAGTCGCCTGCCCGGGCCGGACGAAGCCGACCCGGACCCGGAGCCACCGACGCCCCGCGTCGCCCCGTCTGAGCCGCGCGCAAACGAGTCTGCGCGGCGCGCGAACTCATCCGAGACGAATGTCGCTAAGCATGTAGCAGGTAGCAGGGAGCATGTAGCAGGTATTCCGCCTACGGCGGAGCGCGCTGACGCGCCGCTCGAACCGGAAACGCTGGAGCAGCGGACCAACAGACTCACCGCCACCTACACCGACCGGGTGAAGCTGTCCAACTTCGCCGCCATCCGCGGAGTGGTCCGCAAGGCCGTCCGCGGCGACTACACCGACGGGCAGGTCACCGACGGCCTCGCTCGCCTCGCTGAGGACGGCCGGTCAGTCACCACGGACACATTGCGGTACGCCATCGACGGGATGCCGTCCAGCCAGTTCCAACGGGACGGGCCACGAGAGTCCACCGGCACCGCCCGCGCTAACGGGGCACTCGCCTCCGCCAGGAGTCTGCAAGCCCGCATGGATCAGAACGCGACACGGGAGATCGGGGCATGAACTACGAAGAGGTCGGGATGGTCCTCGCCAAGCTCGCCGTCTACGACAACAGGATCGTCGGCGAAGCCGAGGTGATGGCGTGGCACGAGGTGATCGGCCGGTACGACGTACGGGACTGCCTGGACGCAGTGGCGCTGCACTACAGCGAATCGCCGCAGCGCGCCATGCCCGCGGACATCCGCAAGTTGGCGATGGGCATCCGGGACCGCCGCCGTGCTGCCGAGGCGAGGGCCGCGCTCGACCCCGCCCCGCAGCCTCGCCGTTCCGCCGAGGTGGAGGCGCTGATCCGGGAGGTCGCGAAGAAGCGGCCGAAGGTTGAGTTCGAAGACATCACCGACGGACAGGCCCGCGCCATCGCACGGGCACGCAGGGAACGCGAGCGTGCAACCAAGAGCAGCGGCGAAGGAGAGAGCCAGTGAGCACCGACCACACCATCGACCCAACGTTGGCGATCCGGGACGGGGACGGGAACCCCGTCGACCTCCCGCTGCTCAGCGGCCACCAGTACGGCTGCCGGCCGACTGAGGGTCGCCATGCACCAGGGTGCGTCCACGTGGACGAGCAGCGGCGCCAGCCCGCGCCGTACAACCCGACCGACGCCGAGGGCTGCGAGGCGTGCGCCGTCGCCGACGACATCTGCCCGTACCACCAGGGCGTGAACGCCGGAATCCAGATGGCTGTACGGAAGCTCACCCGGTGGGCAGAGGGAGACGAGGACTGATGAGCACCGAGATACCCGAGATCCCCGCCGAGGCGTACGACTGGCTGGAGCTGGTGGCCCGGTACATCCAGGAAGACGGCTACGGTGCCGCCGTCGAGACCGCCCGTGAACTCGCCGAGGACACCGGGGATGGCGTCGGCGGAGAGCATCCGGCCACAGACCGGTGTGTCGACTGCGTCAGCGACGAGGAGGTCGCATCCGCGCTCGCTGGCAGATCGCACCCAACGATTCACTGGCGGGGCGCGAACTGCGGAGCCCAGGACACCCAGGGAGGCGGCACCGATGGCTGAGGTGCCGATCTCGTGCACGACGTGGACCCGACGCACCCGACACCTGTCGATCGACCTAGCCCCTCGTGGTGACAAGCCGGGGCTCGCCGGGACGGCTCTGTGCCGCTCCGACGGCAAACCTGTGCGGGTCTACACCGTTGGCACGTGGAAGCACGCACCTGACTTGCTGGCGCTGCCACCTTGCCGGAAATGCGCCAAAGCCGCTGCAAAGTTGGAGGCACCGATGGCTGAGCGCATCACCTCCTACGAGGCGACACTCGCAGCGATCGATGACGCCACCGAACGTCGGTGCTCGCAGTGCCACAAGCCGCTGCCGGCGGAGTCGGTGAGCGAATGGTGGTGCGGCCCGGCCTGCCAGTGGGGCTGGCACGGCGCAGACGCCACCGACCCCGGCGCCGTCTACAGCCGCGCCGACGCGGCGCCGGTGTTCGTAGGCAGGGATGGGGCTCGGGTCCCATTGAGGCCCGCTGGCATCCGCGCTGGGTTCAACCCTGGTGGCGTACTGCCACGGCCGTCAGTGAGTCAGGAAGAGCTGGCGCGGGCGGCTCAGAGCGGCGGTCCAACAGCTCCAGGAAGACCCGGAGCTGTTGGACCGAGCACTGGCCCCGGTGCGGCACGCGTTCACGCTGTACCTCCGGGCGTTCCGGGAGGCGTTCCGGGGAGTCGGCGCCGCGGTCGCCCAGGTCCAACGCATGGCTGCCACGCTCCCCGATGTGTGCCCCCGGACGACCCGCAGACGCGAGCGCTGGAGCATGTACGGAACCGCAACACCGGTCCCCGCGACAGCCAGCGCGCCCCCCGCCGCATCGACCCCCGGAGGAACCGGTGACCCGCTACCTCACAGCCCAGGACATCGCCACGGGCGCGAACAGACCGAAGCCAGGAGAAGCTGTGACCTGCTCGCGCTGCGGACGAAGGGTCGGCGTAACCCGCCATGGGCGCATCGCGAACCACCTAGAACCTTGGCGACGTCTGCGGTGCCCCGGATCGCAGCAACTAGTTGAGGGCCGAGCATGACCTACCTGCTGGATACCGCAACGGAGGCGGCCATGTCGGCTTGTGGGCACATGAGCAAGTGGGGGCCGATCCTGCAGCAGGCCGGCCAGAGCGACACCCGTACGCGGGCCCGTCCTGGCCGCACGCACTCCGAGTTGGAAGCACTACGTGCCGTCGAGCGCATCACCCGTGACGCCATCGTGGTCGGCGCCGTACCGAACTTCGACACGGAAGTCCTGGGTGAGCGGATGCGGTGGCACGGCATCTGCCCGTCATGGCACTACCACCTGGTCGACGTGGAGACGTTGGCGGCCGGCGGCGCTGCAACTCCCACCGAAGTGACTTCGACACGCTGCTCGACGCGTACGGGCTCACGTACGACGAGAAGGACCGGCACACCGCCCTGGGTGACGCCCGCATGGTGCGGGACCTGTACGACGCCGTGATGCGCAAGGAGGAGACGCAGTGAAGATCGACTACCGGATCGTGGAGATGCGGATGGCGCGGACGAGGCTGCTGCGGTGG
>NZ_JBOHGC010000388.1:0-1680 GCF_050699995.1 Actinokineospora sp.
GTGGATGACCGGGAGCCCGCGGTCGTCGAACGCCGCGGGGACGGCGTTGATGTCGCTGAGGTCGGCACCGGCGCGGGCGGCGGCGAGCAGACCCTCGCGGCGGCGACCGCGGATGGTGGGCGTGACCAGTGCGGTGAGGTAGGTCCCGTCGGGCAGCACCCGCACGACGGGCAGACCCAGCTGAGTCGGGGCTCGCCACAGCAGCGCCGCGCCGGTCGCGGCGGCAGTGTCCCACGCCTGCCAGGAGTAGAAGCCCCGGTCAGCGGTGAGCAGTTCATCGGCGCGCAGCCGTGGATACAGGCGTTGCGCGAGGGTCTTCTCCCCAACGCTGTAGGCGTCGACCTCGGCGGCCACGAAGGCGTGGGTGCCGCACTCGGCCAACGCGACCACCCTGGCCTTGGGGAACGCCGAGCGGTTGTCCCCGGACCCGGCGTAACCGAACTCGGCCGCGTTCTCCTTACTGTCGGGCACGTCGATATCGAACCCGTCGATGGCCAGCAGCCGCCACCGGCGCAGGAACGACCCACGCGCGGTACCCAACGCCACACCTTCGGCGGCCGGACCGGCCTCGCCGGCGACCGGGCCACAGGTACGTTCGAACAATTCCGGGAACACGTCACGACCCAACCGCTTCCGGGCCTGAGTGATCGCACTGGCCGTCGGCACACTCCAGGCCGCGTTCCAGCAATTCCATCGGTCCAGCGACCCGGTGACCCTGGCCGCGACCTCTTCGTAGTCGTCCTCGGGAAACAGACACAACCCCAACGTCAGATACGTGACCACATGCGCCGGCAGCTTGCCATCCGAGCGTTTCTCCCGGACCCCGCACACCGCAACCGCCTCATCGACCGCATCCCGCGGCACCGCGCTGACCAGCACCCCCAGCGACACCTGATCCGGCCGCACCACCACACCATCACCCATGACCAGCGACCGTGCCACCCCCACAACCCGCGATGACCACACCACGCCGAACCGAACTACCAACTCAGTCAGGAACTCGATCAACTTAGGCTACGTGGCATTGGGCCCAGTTCGGGCTGCTCATCTCCGCCGGCGCGATCGGAGCGCTGGTCGGTACGCCGGTGTATCACCTGCTGGAGCCGCGGGTTGGCAGCCTCACGCTGCTCCGAGCCGGGTTGGTGATCGAGACCTCGGTGCACCTGGTCCTGGCGCTCACCCGGAACCCCTGGGTCGCGGGAGCCACGATGGCCGTGTTCGGGATCCACGCGATCGTGTGGGGCACGGTGTCCACTACCGCCCGCCAGCTTGCGACACCGGAGGCACTGCTCGGCCGGGTGAACAGCGTCTACCTGCTGGCTTCAGTGGGAGGTGCCGCGCTCGGGTCGCTGCTGGGCGCAGTACTGGCTCAGCGGTTCGGGCTGGCGGCACCGTTCGCTACAGCCTTCGTCGCGATGGCAATGATGACGGCGATCGCTTGGCGACCGCTACGACATGTGTCGGTTCGGGCGGCCGCCTCGGAGCAGTGACACCTGCTCCGCTGGACTAAAACCAGGTGGAGGCTCGCGGCCGACTGTTGTTAGTCTCGATGGCCGAGAGCCCCAACTGTAGGCGGGGAAAGTCCCCGGTGAAGTGGTCTCGTGGCTGATTCCGCTGCGAGTGGGCCGAGTCACTATCGATCGGAGCACTCTGTCATGCCCTCGACCACTTCCCTAGGTC
>NZ_JBOHGC010000389.1:0-1889 GCF_050699995.1 Actinokineospora sp.
GGGCAGAGCCGACCGCGCGGCCCGGCTGGCGGCAGAAGCGCTCTCGCTCACCACCGACGCGGGCGTCCGGGCCGACGCCACCTATACCCGTGGCGCCGTGGAGTACGAACGCACCTCGCCGCGGGCCGATGCGGAGCTGACGGCCGAGGCCGCGGCGTTGATGCGCGACACCGATCCGGAGCGCGCCGCGCTCCTGCTGTTCGAGACTGTGCACGCCGCCCGGCACGGCGCGGCGCACGACATCCTGCAGCGTGCGGCGGAGCTGATGCGCGGGTTCACCCCGCCGCAGCACTGGGCGCCCGTTGTCGCCGCCCTCGTCGGGTGGGCGGAGCTCTTCGCCGGACGCCCGGAGCTGGCCGTCGGCCCGATGCGCGAACTCGACACCGTCACCGAACTCGGCGGCGGGTACGACCTGATGCACCGCATCACGGCCGGGTTCGGCGGGCTCATGATCGCCGACGACGACCGTGTCATCGCGGAGACCGAGGACATGCTGGCCAAGGTGCGGGCCACCGGGGCGTTGGGTTGGGTCCCGTACACGCTGAACGTGCTCGCCGTGGCGCGGCTGCTCCGAGGCGAGTTCGCGGACGCCCGCGCATGTGTGGCCGAAGGCGTATCCGTGAGCGACGAACTCCGGAACACGACCGAGAGCCTGGCCCACCGGTCGGTGGAGGTGTGGTTGCACGCGGTGTCGGGTGACGAGGCACGCTGCCGGGCTCTTGCAGGGGAGGTGCTCCCGCGAGCCGAAGCCCGGCACCGGGTCAACGCCGAGATCGCGGCCTGGGGTCTCGGGATGCTCGACCTGTCCGCCCGGCGGTTCGGGGAGGCGTTCGACCGGCTCGATCGAGTGTCGCAGGGACCTGCGAGCCGCGACCTGCTGGTGCGGGCGGTGCCGGATCTGGTGGAAGCAGCCGTGCGCAACGGTGTGCCGGACCGCGTCGAAGGACCACTGGCGGCTTTCCGGCACTGGGCTGAGCACGTCGACCGCCCGGTCGCCACTGGGCTCGTCCTGCGCTGCCGGGCCCTGCTGGCGGGCGACGACGAGGCCGACGCGCTGTACGCCGAGGCGCTGCGGCTCCACGAGCGGCAAGGCGGCCCCTATGAGCGCGCCCGTACGCAGCTGGTCTACGGCGAATGGCTGCGCCGCAGGCGCCGCCGTACCGAGGCCCGCGGGCATCTCGCGGCGGCCGTGTCCGCGTTCGAGCGTCTCGGCGCGCAGCTCTGGGCCGAGCGTGCGCGCGGCGAACTGGCCGCCTTCGGCGAGCGGAGCGACGAGCCTCAGCGCAGCGGCCCGCTCACCCTGTTGACCCCGCAGGAGCTGCAGGTTGTGCGGCTGGCCGCGGACGGTCAGACGAACAAGGAGATCGCCGCGCAGCTCTTCCTCAGCCCGCGGACCGTCGGCCACCACCTCTACAAGGCGTACCCGAAACTCGGTGTCACCGGTCGCAGCGAGCTGGCCCACCTCGTCTAGCGCCAGTCACCGGTCTGCCGGATACCGGTCACGATGACCGATGCGGCACCAGGGGACCCCGCATAGCGTTCACAGCATCAAGACGGCGGTCGCCGGCACCGCCCACGATGAGGAGACGACAATGACGAAGTACTTCCTGAGCCTCCCCCACGACTCCGCCGAGGAGCCCACGATGGAGAACGTGGACCCCGCGGAGCTGCAGGAGATCATGGCCGCGGTCGGCGCGTTCAACACCGCCGTGATCGAAGCGGGCGCGTTCGTGACCGCGGGCGGCCTGAACCCGCCGTCGACCGCGACCACGGTGGACTACTCCGGAGACAGCCCCGTCCTCACCCCGGGCCCGTTCGTCGAGGCCGACGAGTACCTCGGTGGCTTCTGGATCATCGAGGCCGAGAACGAGGACGTCGCGATCGAATGG
>NZ_JBOHGC010000390.1:0-10340 GCF_050699995.1 Actinokineospora sp.
CCTGGAAATCGCGACCGTCGAGTACATCGACTGGTACAACAACCGGCGCCTGCACGGCGAACTCGGACACGTCCCACCCGCCGAGTACGAAGCACTACACGCGATGACCCACCCGGTCACCGCAACCCTGGAAACCAGATAACCCAGTCTCCATCAAACCCGGGGCTTGACATTCCGCCAGCAGTGGTGTCGCGCTTCACCAGGGTGGCGAGCCCGGTAGCCAATCCCAGCACTAGGACGGGCACACACGCGACCAGAACCGTCACCAGCGGCGGGGCACTGGTGACATTGGCTGCCTTCATCAGGTGGCTGGCGACCTGTGCGCCCGCCCCGACCACCAGGCTGGCGATCGCCGACCAGCGGGCGAATCGTCTGGTGCGCTCGGATAGGTCAGCCGAGGACAGCCACGTCCGCAGCGCATAGCCGCCGTACGCCTCGATGCCGAGAGGCAGCACGATCGCGGTGTTGATCCGCAAGTCTTCCCAGAGGCCAGGCAGTGGGTGCACGACGCCGAAGCCCGTCAGGCGGCCCAGCTCCACCCAGCCGCCCCAGACTGCGATTGCCGCCGCCAGGCCGATCACCAGGAGCGGCCAAGGGCGAGGCTGGTGTGTCTCTCGCACCTCGGTTGTGACGTCTGAGGCGGAGGCTTCATTGTCGGTGATGTCACCAGGACTGTCGTGGTCGTTGTCGAGGGTGTCTGGCTTGGTCGCCAGCTCCGCCAGTGCGCGGCGCACCTGGTGGTCGGTTGCCCCGGTCAGTTTCACCAGCGTCGGGCGGCCTGGACGTGGCTGGCCTGTGGCGTGCGCCTCCGCCAAGGCGGATCGCACTTGCTGAAGCACCGCCACGCCGTTCATCGTTCACCGTCCGCAGCGCACAGGTGGTCCATCGCCAGTTTCTGGACTGCGTTCAGACACGGCGCGCAGAACGTTCCAGCGAGTGGCTTTGGGTCGGTCCAATCGCCGACACATTCCCAGTCCGGTCCCGGCTGCATCGGTGCGTACTGCGTCACCGACAGACGGAACACCGCCGTGCCGGTGCCCAGTTCCGAGCCACACCCGGTGCAGTCCCGGGTCCGCCATCTCGCGGGCGTTGGGATCTCAGCGGTGACCGCCGGGACCAAAGGCGAGCAGGGTGGGTGGCTGAGGGGAAGATTGGTCTGGCTCACGTCGGGGCTCCGATCTATCGTGCCCCGGTACCGCTGTGACCGCAGCGAAACGGGGCCGCCTGTTGTGTAGGCAGCCCCGTTCGGGTAGTCCTCAGTTCACCAGCCGCGCTCGCGCCACTCGCTGAGCTTCGGGCGTTCGTCGCCCAAGGTCGAGTCGTCCCCGTGGCCGGGGTAGAACCACGTGTCATCCGGCAGTTCGCCGAAGACACGGGACTCCAGGTCGTTCATGAGGCTGGTGAAGTCCTTGGGATCTGTTGTCCGTCCAGGACCGCCAGGGAACAGGGAGTCCCCGGTGAACAGGTGGGGGTGGCCGTCCGGGTCGCGGTAGAGCAGGGCGATGGAGCCCGGGGTGTGGCCGCGCAGGTGGATCACTTCCAGCTCCACCTGCCCCACCGTCACCGTGTCCCCCTGGGTCACGAAGCGGTCCGGTGGGACTGGCAGCGGGCCCGCGTCCAGTTCGTGGGCGACGGTGTTCGCGCCGTTGGCTCCGGCGACCGCCCCCAGGGCCTGCCAGTGGTCGCCGTGCTGGTGCGTGGTGACGATGGTCTTCAGGCTGGGGCGGTGCTGGTCGTAGCCGATGACGTCGGAGAGGCGGGCCGGGTCGGCCGCGGCGTCGATCAGCAGCGCCTCATGGGTGGCGCGGCAGGTCAGGAGGTAGGCGTTGTTGTCGAACGGGCCGACGGACACCTTGGTGATCGTCAGCGCGTTCAGGGTGCGGCGGGCAGCGGGGCCACCGGGCTCGACATGGCCGGTGTAGTCGTCGACGAGGTCCACGGTCGCCGACGGTAGTCTGTCTGCCACCGTTGGTTCCACCCGCGAAGGCACGGCACCGGGTCAAGCAGTACCCTGTTACCTGAGCGTGACCTGAAACTGACCACTGTCGCCGATCACCTGCGAGCCCGTGAACTCAGAGACAGAGACCCGAACACGGTCCCCACGCAAGTTGAGCTGGGACGTCATCCGGGTGCTGGCCGTCTACTCGGTCGTCGTCCAGCACGTCACCCACCAGTCGCCGATCAACCATGCTGAGCTGGGGCCGTACCCGTTCGTGCTGCCCTTGCAGTTCGGCGCGAGCACGCTGCTGGTGATCTCCGCGTTCTTCGTCTGCGTCACCGTTCGGCGTGGGGAGACGGGCGCCTGGCTGCGCAATCGGCTCGCCCGGCTGCTGCCCGCGTACCTGCTCGCGGTGGTGATCACCTACGGCGTCGCCCGCGCGGTCGCGCCCGCTTTCGGGTGGTATGTGCCCAACGTCACGGACCTGGCCGCCAACCTCCTGCTCGTGCAGGCGTGGTCGCCGACCTTCCACTGGATCGACGCCTCCTACTGGACGCTGCCCGTGCAGGTGATGGCCTTCCTCGCCGCCGCCCTGCTGTGGCCGCGCCGCTGGACGCGCGGCGCCGCGCTGCCCTGGCTGCTGTGGGCGCTCGTGGTCGTGCCGGTCGTGATCCGGTTCGTCTGGCGCGACGACGTCGACTCGGCGCAGTGGGTCCGGTCGATCTTCGATGGGCTGGCGCTGCACCGGGTGGCCCTGTTCGGGGTGGGCATCGCGATCTGGCTGTGGACCCGCGACCGGTTCTCCGGCAAGCACCTCGCCGCCTACCTGACCGCCGTCCTCGTCGCGCAGGACGCCCACTCGTACTTCGTCGACACGCGGTCCACAGTGGCGTTCGGGGTCATCCTCGTCGGGATCGTCGCGGCCGCGGGCGGCCCGGACTGGGACATCCCCGGCCTGCGGCAGCTCGCCACCCCGATCCGCTGGCTCGGCGGCATCTCGTTCGGCGTCTACCTGGTCCACCAGGAACTCGGCTTCGTGCTCGCGCGCTTCCTGCTCGACCTGGGCGTCGGACCGTGGGGCCGCCTGGCGGCCTGCGTGGCGATGGCGGTGCTGCTGGGCTGGGCGATGACCCGCCTCGTCGAGCAGCCGTGCCACCGCTGGCTCACCGGCGACCTGTGGCGCCGCGCGCGCGTCGCGGGCGGCGCCGTGGTGGAGGCGATCCGCGACCTGCCGCAGGTGCCCCAGCCCCAGGCGCCCAGCCCGGCCAGGTCCACGGGCCAACCGCGCCAGGTCGGCGCGGACGCCGCCGACCCGCTCATGTCGCTGCCGCAGTGGGCCATGGCCAGCTCCCAGCTGCGCTGACCGGGGTCAGCCCCAGGCTGGTAGGTGGGGGAGGGGGCCGGTGAGGTCCGTGGGGGTGCCGCGGCCGGTCAGCCAGGTCAGCGCGGACGCCGCGGATCCGCTGACTTCACTGTCGCCGTCCTGGGCGATGGCCAGCACCCAGCTGCGCTGACTTCCGTCCGGCAGCGCGACCGTCAACCGCAGCGGGTGGCCGTCGGTCCGCGCGCGGTGGGGGAGCAGCGCGCGGTCGAGGAGGAGGTCGAGGTGGCCGGTCGGGACCGCGTCGAAGCCCACTGAGGCGTCGAGGTCGACCAGGTGGGTCCACACCTCGAACAGGCGCATCTGCGGAATCTGCGCGGCGACCATCGGGCCGCCGGTGGCGTTCAGCACCCGCGCCGCCCAGTCCTCGTGGCCCAGTCGCGTAGCCTCGACCATGAATCGGTCGCAGGCGGCGACCAGGTCTTCTCGTTGGATCTGGCCGAGCCTGTTCGCGCCGTCGGCGATGTCGGCGTCGCGGTCGGCCCGGCTCGGGTAGGCCGCGTGCTCGATGCCGGTGCGCGCCCAGGTCAGCAGGTTGACCAGGGCGTCGGCGTTGCGGGCGAGGTGAGTGACCACGTGCCCGCGGGTCCACCCCGGCAGCAGGCTGGGCCGGGTGAAGTCGGTCTCGGCGAATCTCTCGACAACGCCGGTCAGGACGGCCGTGGCCTCGCGCACGGCGGCCAGTGTGGCCGCGGTGGTCGTGGCGCTCATGGTGTTCGCGGACGTGTTCGACCCAGTCATGCGGACCCCGTCATGCTTGGCGTGAACGAAGCGAAAGATGCTCCGGTGGACCAGCCTAGGTGAGTGAGGTTACCCGTGGGTACCGCTCCGCGGGTACATCGCCGCGACCGGTCCGCAAGAATTGTCGGTGCCCGGCTTTAGCATGGGTGCCGGCCACCAGTGGCCGCTCAATCTGCTGCGTGCTCCCTCCCCGGATGCCGCGTTGCCCGAGTTCAGAGCACTACCGAAGGGATCTCAGTGGCCGACCGCCTCGTCGTTCGCGGCGCCCGGGAGCACAACCTGCGCGGCGTCGACATCGACCTGCCCAGGGACAGCCTGATCGTGTTCACCGGACTGTCGGGCTCCGGCAAGTCCAGTCTCGCGTTCGACACGATCTTCGCCGAGGGGCAGCGCCGGTACGTCGAGTCGCTCTCGGCCTACGCGCGGCAGTTCCTCGGACAGATGGACAAGCCGGACGTCGACTTCATCGAGGGCCTCTCGCCCGCGGTCTCGATCGACCAGAAGTCGACCAGCCGCAACCCGCGTTCCACGGTCGGCACGATCACCGAGGTCTACGACTACCTGCGCCTGCTCTACGCGCGTGCCGGCAAACCGCACTGCCCCACCTGCGGCGAGGCGATCAGCAGGCAGACCCCGCAGCAGATCGTCGACCAGGTCCTGGCGATGGAGTCCGGCCTGAAGTTCCAGGTGCTGGCACCGGTGATCCGCGGCCGCAAGGGCGAGTACATCGACCTGTTCTCCCAGCTGCAGACGCAGGGCTACTCGCGCGCGCTGGTCGACGGCAAGGTCTACCCGCTCACCGACCCGCCGAAGCTCAAGAAGCAGGAAAAGCACGACATCGCCGTGGTCGTGGACCGGCTCTCGGTGAAGGCGTCCTCCAAGCAGCGCCTCACCGACTCGGTGGAGACCGCGCTGCGGCTGGCCGACGGCCTGGTCGAGCTCGAGTTCGTCGATCTCCCCGAACACGATCCCGGTCGCATCCGCGGGTTCTCCGAGCACCTGGCCTGCCCCAACGGCCACCCGCTCGGCGTCGAGGACCTGGAACCGCGCTCGTTCTCCTTCAACTCGCCGTACGGCGCGTGCCCGGTCTGCACGGGTATCGGCATCAAGAAGGAGGTCGACCCGGAGCTGGTCGTCCCCGACGACGAACTCTCCCTTGAGGACGGCGCCATCGCGCCGTGGGCGGGCGGGCAGACCGCGGAGTACTTCGTCCGGCTGCTCACCGCGCTCGGCGAGACCGTCGGGTTCCGGATGGACACCCCGTGGCGGCGGCTGCCCGCGAAGGCGCAAAAGGCGGTCCTGCACGGCGTCGACGACCAGGTCCACGTCCGCTACAAGAACCGGTACGGGCGCGAGCGCTCCTACTACGCGGCCTTCGAGGGTGTCATCCCGTTCCTCGAGCGGCGCCAGGAGCAGACCGACTCCGAGTACATGCGGGAGAAATACGAGGGCTACATGCGCGAGGTGCCGTGTCCCTCGTGCCAGGGTTCGCGGCTCAAGCCCGAGATCCTCGCGGTGACCCTGCACCACGGCGAGTACGGCGACCGCTCGATCGCCGACATCTCCGCGATGTCGATCAACGAGTGCTCGGCGTTCCTCGACGGCCTGAAACTCGGCAAGCGCGAGACGATGATCGCCGGCGCGGTCCTCAAGGAAATCCAGGCGCGCCTGCGGTTCCTGCTCGACGTCGGCCTCGACTACCTCTCGCTCGACCGCGCGTCCGGCACCCTGTCCGGCGGCGAGGCGCAGCGCATTCGCCTTGCCACACAGATCGGGTCCGGCCTGGTGGGTGTGCTCTACGTGCTCGACGAGCCGTCGATCGGCCTGCACCAGCGCGACAACCACCGGCTCATGACGACCCTGATCCGGCTGCGCGACCTGGGTAACACGCTGATCGTCGTCGAGCACGACGAGGACACCATCCGCCAGTCCGACTGGGTCGTCGACATCGGTCCGGGCGCCGGCGAGCACGGCGGCCGGGTGGTGCACAGCGGCACGTTCAAAGACCTGTTGAAGAACAAGGAATCGCTCACCGGCGCCTACCTCGCCGGCCGCAGCGTCATCCCGATGCCGTTGGTCCGCCGCACCATCGACAAGAAGCGCCAGCTCACCGTCGTCGGCGCGCGCGAGCACAACCTGCGCGGAATCGACGTGTCGTTCCCGCTGGGCTGCCTGGTCTCGGTCACGGGTGTGTCCGGCTCGGGCAAGTCCACCCTGGTCAACGACATTCTCGCGACCGTCCTGGCGAACAAGCTCAACGGCGCCCGCCAGGTCCCCGGGCGGCACACGAGGGTGCGCGGGCTCGACCAGGTCGACAAGCTCGTGCAGGTCGACCAGTCGCCGATCGGCCGCACCCCGCGGTCCAACGCGGCCACGTACACCGGTGTGTTCGACCATGTCCGCAAGCTGTTCGCCTCCACCACGGAGGCGAAGGTCCGCGGCTACCAGCCGGGGCGCTTCTCGTTCAACGTCAAGGGCGGCCGCTGCGAGGCGTGCGCGGGCGACGGCACGATCAAGATCGAGATGAACTTCCTCCCGGACGTCTACGTGCCCTGCGAGGTCTGCAAGGGCGCGCGCTACAACCGCGAGACTCTTGAAGTCCACTACAAGGGCAAGACGATCGCCGAAGTGCTCGACATGCCGATCGAGGAGGCCGCCGGGTTCTTCGAGCCGATCAAGGCCATCCACCGGCACCTTGCCACCCTGGTCGACGTCGGTCTGGGCTATGTCCGGCTCGGCCAGCCCGCGCCGACCCTGTCCGGCGGCGAGGCGCAGCGCGTCAAGCTCGCCAGCGAACTGCAGTAGCGGTCCACCGGCAAGACGGTCTACATCCTCGACGAGCCGACCACCGGCCTGCACTTCGAGGACATCCGCAAGCTCCTCGGCGTGATCAACGGCTTGGTGGACAAGGGCAACACCGTGATCGTCATCGAGCACAACCTCGACGTGATCAAGACTTCGGACTGGATCGTCGACATGGGACCGGAGGGCGGCTCGGGCGGCGGCACGGTCGTCGCGCATGGCACACCGGAGGACGTGGTCAAGGTCGAGGGCAGTTACACCGGGGAGTTCCTCGCGCATGTGATGTGACCTGCAAAGATCCCGGGTGGATGATGTATTTCTCGACCGGTTGCCGACTCCTACCTCATGACCGAGGTACGCAACCAGGAGGACGCCATGCAAGACACCCGGGAACTCGTCGCGAAGGTGGCCACACCGTCGCGGGCCACCGCCGCGCCCCAGGCGCTGCGCGGCGGCGACGAGGAGGTGCGGTTCTGGGAAGTCCTCAAGGGGATCACCGCGCCCGCCGAGTTCACCCTGGTGACCCATGGCCGCCCTCGACACGCCTTGGACTTGGGGGCGGTGCGTGCGGGCTGACCAGGCCACCAGCCGCGAGGCGACCACGCTGACCCGAGTGCGAAACGCACTCGGGGACGCTGTCGTGGTCTATGGCGGCCCGGGCTGCGTGCCGCCGCCCGCGGCGAAACTCGCGATCCGCGCGGCCGCGAGCGACGAAGACCTGACCCAGTTCGGCAAGTGGGCCCGCTCCGCCCGACTGCCCGCGGTCGCGCTGACCTTCGACGGCGACCGGGTGCTGGTGGGCCCGCTGTCCGTCCCCGGCCGCCCGGGCTGCGCGGAGTGCACGCGCAGGCGCATGCTCGCGGCCAAAGCCGCGTCGTTCGGCACGGTCGCCCCGCAGGTCGCGCACATCGCCGTCGCCGACTCGGCGAGAGGGATCGCCCTGCGCCGACCCGTGGCGAAAGCAACGGTCGATCCGGACCGCACCTCCGTCGTGGCGCGGTCAGCCGTTCTCGGTGCGGATGACGACATGGAACGCACGATGGCGGCCGGTGCCGCTGATGATGACGTCGAGCGCCCCATGGCGGCCGGTGCGGCCGACGACGACGTGGAACGCACGATGGCGGTGGCACGGTCGACAGTCGTCGCGATGGACGCGAAGCGCACCAAAGCGGTGGCGACCTCGGCCGTTGTCGTGGCTGATGACGATGTGGAGCGGACCACGGCGGTGGCGCGATCACTCATCACCGGGGCCGACGATGACGTTGAGCGCACCGCCGCGGTCTCGGGTCTGCTGTACGGCCGGATCACTGCGCCGGACGACCCGGACAAGACCAACGTCGTCCGCGACGAACTGATCGAAGGCGTTGCCGAACGCTCCGGCAGCCACGGCTTCTACTCGGGCAGCCTCGACCTCCCCGATCCCCAAGCCGACCGCGTCGTCGCCCTGCTCCAGAACGGCGCCCGCGACCTTGTCGACCACGTCGCCGAGGTGGTCGACGGGGAAGTCGTCTGGCACCGCGTGATCCCCCTTCCCTCGTGCGACGTCTGCGGCGGCGCCGAAGGGATCGGCACAGCGGGGCTTCCCGAGGGCGACGACCCCGCCGCCCTGCTGGAAGCGTTGGCGGGCTGGGTGGACCCGCTCACCGGCGTCATCCCGTGGATCTCCCTCAAACAGCCCCTCGGCACCGGCCCCGACCTCCCCTTCGTCGCCACGGCGGCCCCACCGCACCATGTGGACGGTGACGGGCAGGCCCGGGCGCTGCCGATCGGCTGGGGCAAGGGCGCCACCCAGGCCGAGGCGATCCTGTCGGCGGTCGGGGAGGCGGTCGAGAGGTACGCGCCGTCGCTGCCTGAGGCCGAGCGGCTGGTGTGGGCCCGGCCCGCCGATCTGGCCGGGGACATCCTCGATCCCCGCGAATTCCCTTTGTACGAACCGGAAAGCTACGCCCGCGCCGGGTTCGGGTTCGCCGCGTTCGACCAGCGGACCGACCACCCGTGGGTCCGCGGCACCTGGCTGGGCACCGACAAACCCGTTTGGGTGCCCGCTGTCTTCACTTACCTTGCGATGACGCTCCTGCCCGAGCACCTAATCTGCCAGGGCACCTCCAACGGTCTCGCCGCGGGCACCGACGCAGGGTCGGCGACCGTCGGGGCGGTCCTCGAACTCGTCGAGCGCGACGCGATGATGGCCGCGTGGCTGACCGGTGCCAAAGGCCGGTTCGTCGAACTCGATGAGACGCTCGACCCTGACCTGGCGGCCATCGTCGAGGCGCTGCGCACCCAAGGGGTCACCGTCGAGGTGTACCTGCTGCCCACCAGCATGTACGGCGTCACCGCTGCCGCGCTGGCCCTCGGCGACGGCAAACGCCGACCCGGTGCGACCCTGGGGCTCGGGGCCGACAGGTCGCCGCGCGCGGCGATCCGGGCCGCGGTGCTCGAACTCGCGCAGACCGCGTCGCACCTGGCGGGCCTCATGCGGGAGCGTCCAGTGCCCAAGGGCCCGGAGGACGTGCGCGAGATGCTCGACCACGCCGCCTACTACTTCCCGCTCGACCGGGTCGCCGCGTTCGACCGGCTCCGCTGCGGCGGCACGTCCCGGCTGCGCGACCTGCGCGAACCGGTCGCCGAGTCCTCGGTCACCGACCTGGCCCATGTGCTCGACTCGGCGAAGGTCCGGGTGGCCGTGGTCGACGTGACGAGCGCCGACGTCGCCACGGGACCGTTCCGGGTGGTCCGCGCCGTGAGCCCCGACCTGCAGCCGATCAGCTACGGCCACGGCAACGACCGCTCGCTCGTGGCCCGCCTGCGCGGCCGCACGCTGACGGCGAGCCGGACGCACATCCACCCCATCTGGTAGTCGGGCCGGCAAGAAAACGACGGCACCCCTGCCCTCGACCGTGGTGTCGTTTTCCCGCTAGCCGGTGTCGGTGGCCTGGGGAAGACTGGTCGCATGTACACCGAGGTGGAGCGTTGCGTGCGGGCCGTGCAGTCGAAGGACGCGCGGTTCGACGGCTGGTTCTTCACCGCCGTCCTGACCACCCGCATCTACTGCCGCCCCAGCTGTCCCGTGGTGCCGCCGAAGGTCCGCAACATGCGCTTCTACCCGAGTGCGGCAGCGGCCCAGCAGGCCGGTTTCCGCGCCTGCAAGCGGTGCAGGCCCGATGCCAGCCCCGGCTCTCCACAGTGGAACGAGCGCGCCGACCTGGTAGCCAGGGCGATGCGGCTGATCGCCGACGGCGTCGTCGACACCGAGGGCGTGCCCGGGCTCGCGCGCAGGCTGGGCTACAGCGTCCGGCAGATCGAACGCCAGCTCCAAGCCGAGCTGGGAGCCGGTCCGCTGGCCATCGCCAGGGCCCAGCGCGCCCAGACGGCCCGACTGTTGATCGAGACCACGGCGCTGCCGATGGCTGTGGTGGCGCCCGCCGCCGGGTTCGCCAGCGTGCGCACGTTCAACGACACGGTCCGCGAGGTCTTCGC
>NZ_JBOHGC010000391.1:0-8940 GCF_050699995.1 Actinokineospora sp.
GGTCAACCGCAGGCCTACCAAAGCGCCCGCCTCGTGCAGGTCACCGATGTTGGTGACCGGCGACAACGGTGTGTCCGGACAGATCCGGCCCTCGGGCGACACCGCGACGGGACCGGTCAGGACCAGCCCCGCGCCCGCCCGCGCCGCGCGCACCGAGTCGTCCTCGGCGACCAGCCGGTTCGGCAGCGTCGTGGCACCCAGGCGCAGCGGGGCGAACAGTGGGGGAGGGGCGACCGCGCCCGGCACCATCGACGTGCCCGAGGCGAACCATGCGTCGAGCACCCGGATCAGGTCCGGGTCGCGCTGCGCGAGGTTCGTGTGCGAGACGCGGCCGCTGCGGGTCAGCAGGTTGAACGCGAACTGGACCGGCTCGAACCCGGTGTAGGTGGCGGTCCGGCCGAAGTACGCGGCGCTCTCTCCCGCCGCCTGCTGGAACCGCTCCACCATCGGCTGGCGGTCCAGTACGTACTCGGTCAGCGCCGCCCCGAGGTCGCTGTGCCGCGCCAGGGCGGTGGCCAGCGCGATCGCGTCCTCCATGGCCAGCTTCGTGCCCGAGCCGATTGAGAAGTGCGCGGTGTGCGCCGCGTCGCCCAGGAGCACCACGTTGCCGCGGTGCCAGCTCGCGCAGCGGACCAGCGGGAAGTCCAGCCACAGCGACCGGTTCGACATCAGCCGGTGGCCGCCGAGGTCGTCGGCGAAGAGCTTCTCGCAGAACGCGATGCTCTCGGTCTCGCTCATCGTGTCCAGCCCGGCCCGCCGCCACACCGGCTCCGCGCACTCCACGATCCACGTGCTCGTGTTCTCGTCGAACGGGTACGCGTGCGCCTGGAACAGGCCGAACTCGGTCTCCTTGAAGGAGAACGTGAACGAGTCGAGCACCAGGTCGGTGCCGAACCAGACGTACTTGCAGCCCTGCGGCTTCACCGACGCGCGGAAGTCCCGCGTGCGCACCCGGCTGTTGGCGCCGTCCGCGGCCACCACGAGATCCGCCTCGGGCAGTTCGTCGACCTCGACGCCGAACCGCAGGTCCGCGCCGAGTTCGGTGGCCCGACGCTGCAGGATCGACAACAGGTGCTTGCGGGCGATCGCGGAGAACGTGTGTCCCCGCGAGCGCAGCAGCTTTCCCCTGTACCGGATGTCCACAGTGGACCACTGGGCGAACGAGTCGGTGATCTCCAGGTGGGTCGCCGGGTCCGCGTCGCGCAGCGCGCCGAGCGTCTCCTCGGAGAACACCACGCCCCAGCCGAAGGTCGCGTCCGGCGCGTTGCGTTCGAGCACCGACACCTCGTGCCCTGCCTTGCGGAGCAGGATCGCCAGGTACAGGCCCGCCGGTCCGGCTCCGACGATGGCGACCTTCATGACAGCGCCTCGGCGAGGCGGTCGAGGTCGTCGAGGTCGGCCACCGTGGGGAACAGGATCAGCTCGTCGCAGCCCTCGTCGGCGTAGCCGCGCACGAAGTCCTTGACCTCGCGGACGCTGGTCAGCGCGCCCGCGGCGATCTTTTCGGCGAACGGCCCGGTGAAGGCGTAGTAGTCGCGCAGGTAGTCGCGGCCGCGCTCGGCGTCGCCCAGCGCGATGTATCCCTGACCCCACAAGGCGGGGGCGCCGGGGCGGCCGAGGTCGCGCCACGCGGCGCGGGCCTTGGTGGCGGCCGAACCGAATGCGCGTGGCGGTCCGCCGCCGTGGGCGTAGCCGTCGCCGTAGCGGGCCATCCGGGCCAGCGCCGCGCCGCTCGTGCCGCCGACGAGCAACTCGATTCCCTTGGCCCCGAACGGAACCGCGGGCCCGATGCCCGCCGAGTCGAACTCGCCACGCAGATAGGCGAGCTGAGTCGACAGTGCGGCGCCGCGCGTGCGGTGGTCGACACCGGCAGCGTCGTAGTCGTCGAGCCGCGCGCCGACCGCCAGGCCCAGCGTGAACCGGCCACCGGACAGCGCGTCGACCGACACCGCCTGCTTGGCGAGCATCGCCGGACCGCGCAGCGGCCCGATCGCGATCATCGTCGCCAGCCCGATCCGGCTGGTCACCGCGGCCGCCGCGGACAGCGCCGCGAACGGCTCGACGCTGTCGTAGCGCACCCGGTCGAGCACGGCGAGCGTGGAGAACGGCCCGCCGTCGGCCCGCCGGGCCCATTCGACGAGCGTCGTCCCGTCACATCCCGAAACGGTGTTGGGGAGTCCGATACCGACCTTCACCAGCGTCA
Organism: Actinokineospora sp.; assembly: GCF_050699995.1. Taxonomy (GTDB): domain Bacteria; phylum Actinomycetota; class Actinomycetes; order Mycobacteriales; family Pseudonocardiaceae; genus Actinokineospora. Next base: position 2,204 of record NZ_JBOHGC010000391.1, read on the forward strand.
CGTCCTTGTGGCCGCGGTCACGTCCTGCGAAAAACCCTACGGTTGACCCAGCTGAGGTGTCAACTATGCTCCGATTGTGTTCGAACCCGCGCCGCAGGACCTCGTCCTGACCATTCTCGGAGCGCACGTCGGCCCCCACGAGGGCGCGGCCGTGTGGTCCGGCGGGCTCGTCGCCCTGCTGGGTGAATTCGGCTTCACCGAGGGCGCGGCCCGGGTGGCGCTGACCAGGCTCGTCCGCCGTGACCTGCTCGAACGGGTCAAAGACGGCCGGATGGTCTTCTACACGGTCACCCCGCGCGCCGCCGCCGTGCTCGCCGAGGGCGACCGGCGCATCTTCAGCCTCGGCCGCGACGGATCGCCCGGCCCGTGGACCATCCTGTGGCACGCGATCCCCGAGTCGCAGCGGGTCGCCCGCGCCCGCCTGGTGTCCCGGCTGCGGTTCCTCGGGTTCGGCTCCGTGCAGGACGGCACCTGGCTTGCCCCACGCGACCGCACCGCCGAGGTGGCCGCTCTACTCGACCAGCTCGACGTGAGCGCGCATGCTGGGGTGATGGTCGGCGAGCCCGCCCAGGTGCCCGACTTCGCGGCCTTCGTGCCCCGGGTCTGGGACCTCGACGCCCTCGCGGCCCGCTACGAGTCCTTCGTCGCCGAATTCGGTGATGCCAAGGCCGAGGACCCGCGCTCGGCGTTCGAGCTGCGGGTCCGGCTGATGCACACCTACCGCCAGTTCGCGCTGCTCGACCCCGAGCTGCCCGCCGATCTCGTCGCGCCGCCGCCCTGCCGGGCCGCGGCCGTGACGCTGTTCCACCACGCCTACCCGGCGCTCGCGCCACAAGCGCAGCGCCACTTCAACGGATTGACATCCTCCCCCGCCTGAGGGCCGGGGATTTCATTCGCAACTACCGCACAGGGAGGAGGTCGCGTTGAGGTTCACGGTTCACCGGCTCACCCAACGGTGGGCCTCCCCGCGCAGTCACGGCATGCCCTGCCGCGAGTCGAATATTCAATGCCGCGTTCACATCGGCGTTGCACGCGAAACCACAGGACCGGCACCGGAAGACGGCTTGGCTCTCGCGCGCCTCCCGATCCACAGTCCCGCATGCCGAACAACGCTGACTCGTGAACCGCGGATCGACCTTCAGTACCCGCCCGGGGGCCTTGTGATCCAACCGGGTCACAAGGAGACCCCACCCGTTGGCGAGGATTCCGCGGTTCAGGCCGGCCTTCTGCCGCACACCCCGACCTGGGGCGTCCATCGTGCCCCTCGCCGACCGGGTCATGTTGCTGATCTTGAGGTCCTCGACGCCGATCACGTCGAACTCCCGCGCCAGACGGGTGCTGGTCTTCTCCACCCAGTCCTTACGTCGGTCGCTCTCGCGGGCCTTGAGCTTCGCGATCGCCTTCTTGACCTTTCCGCGCCGGTTGGAACCGCGTTGTGCCCGGGCAAGCTTGCGCTGCAGCCGCAGCAGCCGAGCCTTTTCGCCGTCTCGGAGAGTGGGAACACACAGCAATTCCCCACTGGACAACGCCGCCGACACCGCGACACCACGATCCACACCCACCGCCGCACCGGTGTCCGGCGCCGGAATGGGGGCGGGAGCAACGGCGAACGCCACATGCCAACGCCCCGCCCGATCACGGCTGCCCCGGTAGGACTTCACCCCATCGGCGACCGCGCGCGACCAGCGGAACCGCACCCAACCCACCTTGAGCACCCGGACCTCGCCGACCTTGCGCGATACTCGGCGCAGATCGGTCGAGTTGACCGCCACGATCCGGAAACCCTCGGCACGTCCTCGGCTGCGCCAGGTCGGGCGCCGGTGGGTACGGCCGAAGAAGTTGGCCATCGCCTGAGCGAAGTCCTTCAGCGCTTGCTGTTGCACGATCACCGACCCGGTGGCCAGCCAGGGATTCGCCGCCCGCGCTTGCGTCAGCTGGCGGCACTGTTCGGTGAACCCCGGTGCCGCCTTGCGCCCCGGCCTCCAGTGGGCGTGCTGTTCCACTGCGAGATTCCACACGAACCGCGCATGCCCACAGTGCTCCAACAACGCCCTTTCCTGGGCGGGTGTCGGTTGAAGGCGGAAGCGGGACATGCCAATCAACCTAATGACCAGCACTGACAAAACTAGGAGGCAGAGTTGAAAGCAGACACCACGGGGCATGCCGAGCAGAGCACGTCAGTCGATACCCAGCAGGCTGACACGGTGGCGTCGTTGACGTACACGTCCTACCTCGCGCTAGACGAGGTGCTCGGCGCGCAGCGGCCGCGCTCCGACGAGCACGACGAGATGCTGTTCATCGTCATCCACCAGGTCTACGAGCTGTGGTTCAAGCAACTGCTCCACGAACTCGCCGAACTGCAGCGGGTGCTGGAGTCCGGGCACACCCCGCACGCGGTGCGCGTGCTGCGCCGGGTGCTGACCATCTTCAAGGTCATCGTGGCGCAGATCGACGTCCTGGAGACGATGACGCCGCGCCAGTTCACCAGCTTCCGGGCCCGCCTCGACGCGTCCAGCGGCTTCCAGTCGGCGCAGTTCCGCGAGCTGGAGGCGGTGCTGGGCAGGCGCGACGAGCGCGCGTTCGCCCATTATCCGCAGGGCGGGGCGCAGCGGGCCCAGATCGAGGGCGCGATGTCGCGGCCGTCGGTGTTCGACTCGTTCCTGGGCTACCTGCACTCCCACGGCTACGCCGTCCCGGTCGACCTGCTCGAACGCGACGTCCGCCGGCCGGTGGAGCCTTCGCCGGGGCTGCAGAAGGTGCTCCTGCAGGTTTATGCCGACGACTCCGGTCCGTCCACAGTGGCCGAACACCTCGTCGACCTCGACGAGGGACTGCAGGAGTGGCGCTACCGACATGTGAAGATGGTCGAGCGCACCATCGGCGACAAGCCGGGGACCGGCGGCTCGCCCGGGGCCGCGTACCTGCGCAAGACCCTGTTCCAGCCGGTGTTCCCGGACCTGTGGGCCGTGCGGAGCGAACTGTGAGCGACCTGGCCGCGCACTACAGCCGATTCCGGGTCGCCGACCGGCTGCTGCTCACCGGCCACTCCCACCAGGCGTGGCCGGATGTGGCGCTGGAGGGCCAGATCGAGGCGTTCGAGGACGCCGCGTCCACTGTGGACGAGAAGTGGGAACGCGCGTTCGCGAAGGCCGACAAGCTGCGCGACTGGTACCGGGTCCTGCTCGACGACCCCTTCGGCGACATCGCGCTCGGGTCGAACACCCACGAGCTCGTGGTGCGGTTCCTTTCCGCGCTGGACCTGCGTTCCCGGCCGCGGCTGGTCACCACCGACGGCGAGTTCCACACCCTGCGCCGCCAGCTCGCCCGACTCGCCGAGGAGCGGATCGAGGTCGTCCAGGTGCCCGCGCTGCCCGCCGACACGCTGGCCGAACGGCTGGCCGCCGAGGTGAACTCGTCGACGGCGGCCGTGCTCGTGTCGTCGGTCCTGTTCGAGACCTCGCGCATCGTCCCCGACCTGGGCGGCGTGGCCTTCACCTGCGCCGGGCACGGTGTCGAACTGCTGGTCGACGCCTATCACGCGCTCGGGGTCGTCCCGATGTCGCTGCCGGACGCGGGATTGACCGACGTGTGGGTGGTCGGCGGTGGCTACAAGTACCTGCAACTGGGGGAGGGCAACTGTTTCCTGCGGATGCCCGCGCACGCCCAGCGGCTGCGCCCGGTCGTCACCGGCTGGTTCGCCGAGTTCGACGCGCTGGCCGACGAGAAGGACCCCACCCGGGTGACCTACGGGCCCGGTCCGACCAGGTTCGCCGGCTCCACCTACGACCCGACGAGCCACTACCGGGCCGGTGCGGTGATCGACTTCTTCGCCGACCAGGGCCTCACCCCGAAGGTGCTGCGCGACATCTCGCTGCGCCAGACCACCCTGCTCGCGACCGCGTTCGACGACCTCCACCTGCCCCCCTCGGTGGCCACCCGCGACCGCTCCTCGCGCACCCGCTTCGGCGGCTTCCTCGCCATCCGCACACCGCGCGCGGCCGAGTGCCAACGCGCACTCGCCGAGCGCGGAGTGCTCACCGACAGTCGCGGCGAGCATCTGCGCTTCGGACCGGCGCCCTACCTGCGTGACGACCAGCTGCGGGCGGCCATGGCGGCGTTCGGCGAGGTCAGCGCGTGATCGAGTCGCCGTGTGACGGTGATGGGGGCACGCTGGGAGGGTCGTGACCACCCAGCGGAAGGAGCCGCGAATGACTACCGCTCGCGACATCATGCATGCCGGTGCCGAGTGCATCAACGAGGACGAAAGCCTGCTCGTGGCCGCGCGGATGATGCGCGATCTCGACGTCGGCTCGCTGCCGATCTGCGGCAACGACGACCGGCTGCACGGGATCATCACCGACCGGGACATCGTGCTGAAGTGTTGCGCCGAGGGAAAGAACCCGGCGGACATGAAGGCGTCCGACCTGGCCAACGGCGCCCCACACTGCGTCATGGCCGACGCCGACATCAGCCAGGTGCTGCGCACCATGCAGTCCCACCAAATCCGCCGCGTCCCGGTGCTTGAGGGCAAGCGCCTGGTCGGGATGATCAGCGAGGCCGACGTGGGCAGGCACCTGTCGGAAGACCAGATCGCCCAGTTCGTGGAAAGCGTCTACGCAGCCAGATAACCCCCGCGCTGAGCCGCCTTCGGGACGCCGAAGGCAGCTCAGCCGGTCTCCACCCGCTGGTCCTCGACGTCCCCCGCCAGGAACGCCAGCAACCGAGCCCCCTCGGCCTCAGCCTCATCCCGCGCCGCGACCGGCCACGGATCGAACGGACGCACTCGCAGCACCGCCCGCTCCTTCCCGATCTCTGTGGTCCACGCACCCGCCGTGACACCGTCGACGAGCACCAACCGGGGGATCGGCCCGTGCGGGTCGAAGTTCTGCTCCTTGACCCGTGGCGTGACCACCCGCGACCGGTCGGCGTGGGACAGCAGCAGGTTGTCGAAGTCGTAGAGGAACCGCACCGGGGCCGGGGTGTCCTCGTCCGGGCGCGGCGCGTCGGGTAAGTCGAACAGCTCCCTGCCGTTCTCGTCGGTGAAGGTCACCAGGTCCATCCCCTCGACCACCTCCGAAAGCCGGGTCAGCCCCGACCACGTCTGCACGTCCTTCACCGACGCCGGGCCGAGAGCACCCAGGTACCGCCGGACCATCCCGGCCAGCGTCAGCTCCGAGACCTCAAGATCCCCCAGCCAGCGCGAGGCAGTGGTGTGCGCGGCCTTGCCCGACCGCCCCCACAGCCCCCGCGGGGTGACTTGGACCAGCGGCGTGTCGCCACGCACGGTCTGGGCCAGCGCCAACGGGTCGTAGTCGGGCCACTTCATGGCCAGCGCCTTGCCCAGCTCGCCGAACGTCATGGCCTGCTCCTCCAACAGCGAGCGGCCCGCCGCCAGCAACTCGCCGCGGTCGATGCCTGCGAGGCGTATGCCGAAGATCGCGTTCGTGGCGCTCGTCAGCATCCCGGCCAACAGTGGCCGCAGGCGCACGCAGTCGGCGGCGCTGACCAGGTGGATGGTCGAGCGCATCAGCGCGATCCGCACGAGCTCCCGCGACTCCAAGGCGTCCGACACCGCTGACGGCGTGAGGTCTCGCAGCCGTGACCACAGACCCACGTACCAGGTGTGCGGGGTCTGCGCCTGCAACCCGACCAGGTGCTCCACCGCCTCGACGGCGCCCAGGTCGGAGCGCTCCAGGAGCAGCTGCCGGGCCAGCGTCGCCCGGTTCAGCGCGCGAGTGCTGATCACATCCGCTCCAGCACGACCACAGGGATGTCGCGCGGCGACTTGCGCTGGTACGACTCGTACGTCGGGAACACCTCGACCATCGCAGCCCACAGCTCGGGCTTCTCCTCAGGAGTCGCGGTGCGTGCGCGGGCCGCGAACACCTCTCCGCGGATCTGCACGGTGACCTCAGGCTCGGCCGCGAGGTTGAGATACCAGGCCGGGTGCTTCACCGCGCCGCCATTGGACGCGACCAGCAGATAGCGGCCGTCGGACTCCCCGAAGATCAGCGCCGTGCGCCGCGATTGCCCCGATTTGCGCCCGCGCGTGGTCAGCAGCAGTGTCGGATAGCCGTTGAACAGATACCCGTCGGCGCCGTCGGTCTCGACGTAGCGCTGGATGTGCCTGGCCACCCACCCGGTCGAGCTGTCCGTGATCTCGGTCATGCCACGACCGTATCGCGGCCCACCGACATCGCCCGGGCGTCGGCCCGCCGGAGGGGCCAGGCAGAATGGAGCACTGGTCTGGGACAAATCAGCAGGAGGATGCCGCGGTGGGACAGGGTCAGCTTCGTGGAGTCGTCGCGATGGACGGACCCTCGGGCACCGGCAAATCCACCGTAGCGCGTCGGCTCGCGGCCTCGCTCGGCGCGGGTTACCTCGACACCGGCGCGATGTACCGGGCGGTGACGCTGGCCGTGCTTCGCGCGGGCGTGGACCCGGCGGACGTGACCGCGGTCCGCCGCGTCGCCGAGGCCACCGACCTGCACGTCGGCACCGACCCCAACCGCGCCATCGTCCACCTGGGCTCCCAGGACGTCGCCACCGAGATCCGCGGCCAGCAGGTCACGCTCGCGGTCTCGGCCGTGTCCGCGGCGCCGAAGGTGCGCGAACTGCTCGTCGCCCGGCAGCGGCAGATCATCAGCGAGGTCCGCGCCACGCTCGGCGGCATCGTCGTCGAGGGCCGCGACATCGGCACCGTCGTCGCCCCCGACGCCGGGCTCAAGGTCTACCTC
>NZ_JBOHGC010000392.1:0-64599 GCF_050699995.1 Actinokineospora sp.
GGTCGGTGCGCCGCGTCGGGGGCGGCGCCCGACCTCTCGCCTCTTTATTCGGCTGTCAGCGGGCCCGGCGGGCGAGCCGCTCGGGGTCGAGAATCAGCACGCTCTTGCCTTCGAGTCGCAGCCAGCCGCGGTGCGCGAAGTCGGCGAGCGCCTTGTTGACGGTCTCGCGGGAGGCGCCGACGTACTGGGCGATCTCCTCCTGCGTGAGGTCGTGGGTGACGCGCAGCAGACCGGCTTCCTGGCTGCCGAAACGCTGTGCGAGCTGCAGCAACGCCTTGGCGACGCGGCCGGGCACATCCGTGAAGATGAGGTCGGCCAGCATGCCGTTGGTGCGGCGCAGCCGTCGGGCGATCACGCGGAGCAGCTGCTCGGCGATCTCCGGTCGGGTGCCGATCCACTGGCGAAGCGCCGGACGGTCCATCGTCACCGCGCGCACCTCGGTGACCGTGGTCGCCGTCGACGTGCGCGGACCCGGGTCGAAGATCGACAGCTCGCCGAACATGTCCGACGGTCCGAAGATGCCGAGCAGGTTCTCGCGGCCGTCCGGAGACTTCCGCCCGAGCTTCACCTTGCCGGACTGGATGATGTACAGCCGGTCGCCGGGCTCGCCTTCGGCGAAGATCACGTGTCCCCGGGGGAAATCCACGGCTTCGAGCGTCTGTGCGAGCGCTTCCGCCGCGGCCGGCTCGACCCCTTGGAAGATGCCCGCACGGGCCAGGGTCTCATCCACCTCGGTCCTCCTGTATCCACCTCGGCCGCCGCATCGATGCGACGCCGATCACGCTTACAGTGTAGGGCGTTCGCCAGGATTGCCCTGACGGCTCGCCGACAGCGCGGGTCGCGCGTTCGACGGGCAACTGATCGCCCAGTTGGATGACCCTAGCGCCTATGCCCCGCCCTTGCGACCGCGCAGCTTCGCGGCGCGCCCACCGACCCTACGCAGCCGGAACAGCTCCAGGGCGCGACCGATGCCGTGGCCGTAGAGCGCGCGGACCTCATCGGGCCGGGCGGACTCCAGGAACTCCTCGACGTCGGTCTCTTGGACCGCGACATGGCGAAGACGGGTTTCCACGCGTTCCATGAACAGCGCGAAAAACATGATCACCAGGGGCACTACGAACACGAACCAGACTGCCATGGTGTCGTCGATCCTCGTCTGTCGTTGAAGATTCTCGATGGTCTGATGCGTAGACGTCTGGGGCACATTTCGGGTTGTCCTACGGCCCGTAGGCTAACGAGGTGCCTCCGACCACCCGACGCCCGCCCCGTGCAGCCGCCGCGGAGGCGGACTCGGATGCGGAAACCAGTCTCTCCCTGACCCGCCGCGCCCGCCGGATGACCCGCGCCCTGGCCGAGGGCTATCCGGACGCGCACTGTGAGCTGGACTTCACCACCCCGCTGGAGCTGGCGGTGGCGACGATCCTGTCCGCGCAGTGCACCGACGTCCGGGTCAACCTGACGACTCCCGCGCTCTTCGCGAAGTACCGCACGGCCGCCGATTACGCCGGCGCCGACCGCGCTGAGCTGGAGGAAATGATCCGGCCGACCGGTTTCTACCGGAACAAGGCGAACTCGCTGATGGGTCTCGGCGCCGCCCTCGTCGAGGGCTTCGGCGGCGAGGTGCCTGGCAGGCTCGACGACCTGGTGAAGCTGCCCGGCATCGGCCGTAAAACCGCCAATGTGATCCTCGGCAACGCTTTCAACGTGCCCGGCATCACGGTGGACACGCACTTCGGCAGGCTGGTCCGCCGCTGGAAGTGGACCGAGGAGGAAGACCCGGTCAAGGTCGAGCACGCGATCGGCGCGCTGGTCCCGCGCAAAGACTGGACCATGCTGTCGCACTGGGTGATCTTCCACGGCCGTCGGGTGTGCCACGCGCGCAAGCCCGCCTGCGGCGCCTGCCTGCTCTTCCGCGACTGCCCGTCCTACGGCGCGGGCCCGACGGAGCCGGAGCAGGCGGCGAAACTGGTCAAGGGCGTCGAGGCCGAGCACCTGATCGCCCTGGCCGAGCGCACCCGCGACGGCTACCGGCCCGGGAAGCCGAGCGAGTGAAGTCGCGCTGGGCGTTGGTCGCGGTGATCCTCCTGATGGCGGGGGCCGTCGCGCTCTGGCCGCGCGGTGAGGAGCCCAAGCAGGCGGCCCCAGGCCCGGACTTGACGGCGGCGCGGGCCGAAGCCGCCCTCACGCCCTGCGTGACGGCCGCGGGCGGCCCGGAGTCGGTGCGCGGTGTCACAGCGGAGTGTCTGGCCGACGGGGCCAAGGTCGATGTCGCCGGGGTGCTCGCCGGCCGTCCCGTGCTGCTCAACGTCTGGGCGACCTGGTGCCAGCCGTGTCGCGAGGAACTTCCAGTCCTCGCCGACTACGCGGCGGGCGAGGGCGCTATCGCCGTTGTCGGTCTCGCGATAAAGAGTCCGACCGCGGACGCTCTAGGCCTCCTAAGAGACCTCAACGTCAAGTTCCCCAACCTGCTGGACACAGATGGCTCGGTCGAACGCGCGCTGAAGCTCCCCGCGGCGCTGCCGGCGAGCTATCTGGTCTCCGCGGACGGGACCGTGACGTTCATCTCCGACCCGCGGCTGCTGAGGTCGGTCGCCGACGTGCGCGGCGCCGTCACCCGCTACCTCGGAGGACCCCGATGACCCACGGACCCCTGGTCGACCCGGCCGAGCTGCCAGGCTGGCTCTCGCCGCTGGTCGCGGCCACCGCCGATCTCGACGCGGACATGTTCCGGCGGTTCTCGCCGCCTGCCGCCAGCGCCCGCGACGCCGCCGTGCTGATCCTGCTGGGCGAGGACCCCGAGCGTGGCCCTGACGTGCTCTTACAGCTGCGCGCGACGGGCGACGACAAGCACTCCGGCCAGGTCGCCTTCCCCGGCGGCAAGACCGAACCCGAGGACGACGGCCCGGTGGCCACCGCGCTGCGCGAGGCCATCGAGGAGACCGGCGTCGACCCGTCCGGGGTTCGGCCGGTCGCGCTGCTGCCGTCGCTGCACATCCCGGTTTCCCGGTTCCACGTGACGCCGGTGATCGGGTACTGGGAGAAGCCGAGCCGGGTGTGGGCCGTCGACCCGGCGGAGACGCAGGCCGTGGCCAGGGTGCCGATCTCGCACCTGGCCGACCCGGCCAACCGGTTCATGGTGCAGCACCCGTCGGGGTACGTCGGGCCGGGCTTCGCGGTGCCCGACATGCTGGTGTGGGGTTTCACCGCGGGTCTGCTGACGCTGTTGCTCGCGGTGGGCGGCTGGGAACAGCCATGGGATGCCGCGGACGTCCGTGACCTTGACGTAGCGTGGCGCTCCACCGGTAACCGAGGCGCGGAGGTCTGAGGCTTGAACTGGGTGGACGTGCTGGTCGTCGCACTCGCCGTGCTCGCGGCGATCTCGGGCGCCCGCCAGGGGGTGATCACCGCGCTGCCCGCGTTCATCGGGGTGCTTCTCGGCGCGGTCGCGGGCATCAAGCTCGCGCCGCTCGTGGTCGCCCGGATCGATTCGACGCCGACCAGGGTCGCGTTCGCGGTGGCGATCTTCGTGCTGCTCGTCGCGCTCGGCGAGACTTTCGGCGTGTGGATCGGCCGCACCATCCGGCAGAAGTTCTCCTCACCGCGGCTCGCGGGGGTCGACAGCGCGCTCGGGGCGGTGGTCCAAGGGGCTGTCGTGTTCGTGGTGTCGTGGCTGATCGCCCTGCCGCTGACGACCGTGGGCGGGCTGCCGGGGCTGGCGTCGGCGATCAAGGACTCGGCCGTGCTCGGCGGGGTCAACGAGGTCATGCCGCAGGCCGCGCGCGGGCTGCCCAACGAGCTGCGGCAACTGCTCGACGTGTCGGGGTTCCCGGCGGCGGTCGACCCGTTCAACCGGACGCCGAACAAGGAAGTCGAGCCGCCGGACCCCGCGCTGCAGGCCAGTGCCGTCGTCCAGCGGGTCCGTCAGAGCATCCTCAAGATCAACGCCAAGGCGCCGTCGTGTGAGCGGGCGCTGGAGGGCAGCGGGTTCGTCATCGCGCGCGAGCGGGTCATGACGAACGCGCACGTCGTCGCCGGGACGGACGAGGTCAGCGTCGAGTCGGGCGATTCGTCGCTGCGCGCACGGGTCGTGCTTTACGACCCGGCGACCGACGTGGCGATCCTCGCGGTGCCCGGCCTGACCGCCCCGCCGCTTCCGTTCGCGCCCGGAGACGCGAAGAGCGGGCAGGACGCGATCGTGCTCGGCTACCCGCTCGACGGTCCGTACACCGCTTCGCCCGCGCGCGTGCGTGACCGGATCCCGCTTCGCGGACCGGACATCTACGACTCCGCGACAGTCAACCGCGATGTGTTCACCCTGCGCGCGAAGGTGCTCAGCGGAAACTCGGGTGGCCCGCTCGTCGACACCAGCGGCCAGGTGGTCGGGGTGATCTTCGGCGCGGCCGTGGACAACTCCGAGACCGGCTTCGCGCTGACCGCCGCCGAGGTCCGCGAAGAGGTCGGCCGCGCCCCCGGTCTTATCGAGCGAGTGGGCACCAGCCGCTGCGCCTCTTAGCCGCGTAGGAACGTCGTGAGCAGCCGGTTGGTCGCCGCGGGGGCTTCCTCGTGCGGGAAGTGGCCGATCCCGGGCAGGACGTGCTTCTCGGCGCGCGCGCCGAGCCAGCGGGTGGAGGCGTCGCGGGTGCGGGCCAGCACGCACGGGTCCTCGGCGCCGTAGAGCTGCAGGACGGGGTGCTCGATCTTGCGCTGCATGGCCTCGACGTAGCGCCTGCCTTCGCCGCGCAGCTGTGACCGCATCGCCCACCGGTAGTACTCCAGCGAGCAGTGCGCCGCGCCGGGCACGAGCATGGCCCGCCGGTACTGGTCGACGGCGGCGGGGAAGTCGCGGTGGCCGGTCCACATCGGGCCCGACCAGGTCTTCATCAGCGTCTCCACGGTGGCCGCGTCATCGCGGGTCAGCCAGCGTTCCGGCGCCATCGGGATCTGCGCGCGGAACACGTGTCCCACCGCGCGCGCCTGGTTGTGCCGCTGCCCGCGCAGCGCGGTGCGGCGGACCTCCGTGCGCAGGGCCAGCGGATGCGGCGCCGACAGCGTCGCGACCGAGTGCACCACGCGCGGGTGCAGGGCGGCGACGGTCCAGCCGACCATGCCGCCCCAGCCGTGCCCGACAAGGTGGGCGCGGCTTTCACCCAGGGATTTGACCAGGCCCGCGATGTCGCCCGCCAGCGTCCACGCGTCGTATCCGCGCGGGGGTTTGTCGGAGTCGCCATAGCCGCGCAGGTCGACGGCGACGGCCCGGTAGCCGGCGTCGCCGAGCGCGGTCAGCTGGTGGCGCCACGTCCACCAGAACTGGGCGAACCCGTGCAGGAGGAGGACCAGCGGGCCTTCACCGGTCTCGGCGACGTGCAGCCGGATGCCGTTCGCGTGGATGTCGCGGTGCGACCACGGTCCGTCGACTCGGACTACCGAGGGGTCCGGGCGGGAGCGCACGGCGCTGATCAGCGGTCGGCCGTTCAGCGGCGAGCGGGCACGTGCCCGTTGCCGCTGTGCTCACCTCGGTGGGTCAGCGCCGCGGCGGTGTCCTTCATCGAACTGATCGTGCGCTGCGGAGCACGGACCGCTCGAAACTTGCGATAGCCCAGGAAGCCGATCACGCCCGCGAGCGTCAGCATCACGAAGAACACGATGCCGAAGGCGAGCGAGCGGACCAGCCCGAGGTCGGCGAGGAGTTCGGCGAGCGCGAAAAACAGGAAGAACGAGCTGTAAAGCAGGATCGTGAGGGCGATGATGAAGAAAATGCCGCCCTTGAGACCCTTCTTGATCTCGCCGGTGACCTCGGACTTCGCCAGCTCGACCTCGGCGCGCACGAGCGTCGACAGGTGCGTCGTGGCGTCCTTGACCAGGTTGCCTATCGACTGGTCGCCCGCGTCGGCGTAGGCCCGGTCGTCGGCAAGGGGGATCGAGGGCACCTTGGGCAGCCCCGAACCATTGCGGTCTCCGTTTGCGTGCGCGCTGCTCACGAGCGTCATCGTGCCATGCTCGGTGGAACCAGGCCGACCGGCCGGTAAATCCGGGCTTTATTCGGCTTGGTGGACGCGACTGCGCCGGGCCAATAGCGCCGCCGCGAACAAAGACGCCGCCGCGGAGGCCACCAGCACCGCGGCCTTGGCGAGTTCGGCGTCGGCCTTGCCCAACGACAGTTCCGCTATCAGCAGACTGACCGTGAATCCGACGCCGCCCAGCATCGCCACCGCGCTGATGTCACGCCAACCCAGGCCGGGTGGGAGCACCGCGACCTTCGTCCACACCGCCACCAGCGATGCCCCGACGATCCCGATGAACTTGCCTGCGATCAGACCGATGATCACCGCGAGCGCCATCCGGTCGGTGTAGAGCTTGCCCAACGCCTCGCCGTTGACCGGCACGCCCGCGGCGAAGAGGGCGAATACGGGCACCGCGAAGCCCGCCGACCATGGCTGCAGCCGGTGTTCGAGTCGCAGGCACGGCGACTCCTTCTCGAACTTGTCGCGCCGGACCCGGGTCAGCAGGCCCATCGCGACGCCCGCGACCGTCGCGTGGACGCCGCTGGAGTGCACGGCGACCCAGATCGCGACCGCCAGCGGGATATAGATCCAGTACGCGGTGACCCGCTTGTGCTGCAGGTACCAGTACAGCGCCAGCAGGGCCAGCGCGATGCCGAACGCGACGAGGTCGAACGACGCGGTGAACAGCACGGCGATGATCAGGATGGCGCCGAGGTCGTCCACCACGGCCAGGCTGAGCAGGAAGATCCGGGCGCTGCTGGGCATTCCGGCCCCGGTCAGCGCCAGCACCCCCAGCGCGAAGGCGATGTCGGTGGCGACGGGGATCGGCCAGACATCGCCCGCCCGCGGGTCTCCCCAGGCGACCGATAGCGCTACCACCGCGGGGATGACCATCCCGCCGATAGCGGCTAGAGCGGGCAAGAGCGCTGCCTTGAAACGCGACAGTTCGCCGATCACCAGCTCGCGCTTGAGCTCTAGGCCCACGACGAAGAAGAAGAGCGCGAGCAGACCGTCTTTGGCCCACGCCCCGACGGTGAGATTCAGGTGCAGGAAGTGCGGCCCGATCTCGGTGTCACGGATAGTTGTGTAGACACCGGAAGCGGGGGTGTTCGCGAGGATCAAGGCGACCGCGGTGGCCGCCAGGAGCACGAGGCCGCCGACCGTCTCGGTCCGAAGGAATCGTGCGAACTCGGCTACGACCTTGGGCGCGGCGCTACGACGTCGCTGTGACACGGGTTACTCCTTGCTCGGCGGACACCTCCGGCTCACGCCGACCAGGCTTCCCGGCACACCCACAACGACCTTATAGGACGATCATGACCAGCGAAAACGCTGACACGGCCCCCACCGTCGGGCCGTTAGGCGATGATGCGCGGGTGCGCACTGACTCGAACAGACACATCGGCGTGTTCCGGGCGATCAAGCTGATGTTCCTGCTGCCCCGGCGGGGCCGCGGCTTCTGGTACAGCCTGGCGATCGACCTGCTGTGGCCGCTGCTGGCGGTCAGCACCCGGCTGCGCTTCCGCGGCGACCTGCCCAAGGAGGGTGGTGTGCTGCTCGCGTCCAACCACCTGTCCAACGCCGACCCGGTGACGGTGACCGCGTTCGCGCTCCACGAGGGTCGGATCCCGCGCTTCCTGGCGAAGTCGAGCCTGTGGAAGGTGCCGGTGATCGGGAACGTGGCGCGCGGCGGCGGTCATATACCGGTGGAACGGGAAACCGCGCAGGCACGCGGCGCCTATCACGGCGCGGTGGACGCGGTCCGCCGCGGCGAGTGCGTGCTGTTCTTCCCTGAGGCGGGCTTCTCCGGCGACGTCGACCACTGGCCGTCCACGCGCGTGAAGAACGGTGTCGCGCGCGTCGCGCTGGAGACCGGCGCGCCCGTGGTGCCGGTGGTCAACTGGGGGACCCACGCGCTGCTTCCCGCGAAGGCGAAGTTCCCCAAGCTGTTCCCGCGCAAGACGATCGACATCGTGGCAGGTGATCCTGTCGACCTCTCCGACATCACGGGCACCGACCGCGAGGCGCTCAACGAGGCGACCCAGCGGATCATGGGCGCCATAACGGACCTGCTGGCCGAACTCCGCGGTGAGCGCCCACCGGTTCGCTAAAGGACCGTCACGCCGAACAGGACGCCGATCCAGTAGGTCACCGCCATGGCCAGGCAGCCGACCCCGACGTTCCTGATCACCGCCGCTTTCGCATTCGCGCCGCCCAGTCGGGCGCTCACGGCTCCGGTGATCACCAGGCCGATGACGACGGCGGCCGCGCACGTCCACACCCGCAGGCTCACCGGGGGGAGCGCGATCGCCAGCAGCGGCAGTAGTGAGCCGAGCGCGAACGACACCAGCGACGCCCAAGCCGCCTGCCAGGGACTGGTCAGGTTGTCCGGGTCGATCTGCAATTCGGCCTCCGCGTGCGCGCGGAGGGCGTCTTTCTCGGTCAATTCCCGGGCGACTTCGGCGGCCAGTTCCGGCGAAAGTCCTTTTTCGACATAGATGCCCGCGAGTTCACGTTCCTCGGCCTCGGGCATCTCGGTGAGTTCACGCTTTTCCTTGAGCAGCAGCGCCCGCTCGGTGTCACGTTGTGTGCTCACCGATACGTATTCGCCGCCCGCCATCGAAAGAGCGCCCGCGACCAGGCCCGCGACTCCGGCGATGAGGATCGCGCGGTTGTCCGAGGTCGCGCCCGCCACGCCCACCACCAGACCCGCGGTGGAGATGATCCCGTCGTTGGCCCCGAGCACGCCCGCGCGCAGCCAGTTGAGCCGTTCGCCGACGCCGCCGGAGTGCGGTTCGGCCGCGTGTGGGCCCGGCCGCGCTTCCATTTGTGTCACACCTCAATGAAAGCACGGCCGGGAATAGTCCGCGTAACGGAGTATCGCCTCAATATGAATAGGCAATCCTCATTTAAGTAAGGCTTGCCTGTCAGTCCTCCGACGGCTTGTTGCTCAGTCCCTGGGTGATCAGGTTCATTACCGCGCTGTCGGCCAGAGTGGTCGTGTCGCCGATTTCGCGGTTCTCCGCGATGTCACGCAGCAGCCTGCGCATGATCTTGCCGCTGCGGGTCTTCGGCAGCTCGGTGACGACCAGGATCTGCCGCGGCTTCGCGATCGGCCCGATCTCCTTCGCGACGTGGTCGCGCAACTCGCTGACCGCCGCCTCCGGAGTGCCCTCCGGCCGGTCGCGGAGGATGACGAACGCGACGATGCCCTGGCCCGTCGTCGCGTCCGTGGCGCCCACGACAGCGGCCTCGGCGACTGTCGGGTGGGACACCAGCGCGGACTCGACCTCGGTGGTGGAGATGCGGTGGCCGGACACGTTCATCACGTCGTCGATGCGGCCGAGCAGCCAGATGTCGCCGTCGGCGTCGTACTTGGCGCCGTCGCCGGCGAAGTAGAAGCCCAGATCGGCGAAGCGGGACCAGTAGGTCTCGCGGAAGCGCTCCTCGTCGCCCCAGATGCCACGCAGCATCGACGGCCACGGCTGGGTGAGCACGAGGTAGCCGCCGCCACCGGCCTGCACCTGCTTGCCTGCCTCGTCGACGATGGCCGCGCCGACGCCCGGCAGCGGACGCTGCGCGCTGCCCGGCTTGGCCTCGGTGACACCGGGCAGCGGGCTGATCATGATCGCGCCGGTCTCGGTCTGCCACCAGGTGTCGACGATCGGGATCCGGTCGCCGCCGATGTGCTTGCGGTACCAGATCCACGCCTCGGGGTTGATCGGCTCGCCGACCGAGCCCAGCAGGCGCAGCGACGACAGGTCGTAGCCCGCCGGGATCTGCTCGCCCCACTTCATGAACGTGCGGATCAGGGTGGGCGCGGTGTAGTAGATCGTCACGCCGTGCTGCTGGATGATCTCGAAGTGCCTGCCCTCGTGCGGGGTGTTGGGCGTTCCTTCGTAGACCACCTGCGTGGCGCCGTTGGCGAGCGGGCCGTAGACGATGTAGGTGTGCCCGGTGATCCAGCCGATGTCGGCGGTGCACCAGTACACGTCGGTCTCGGGCTTGACGTCGAAGACCGCGTTGTGGGTGTAGGCCGCCTGGGTCAGGTACCCGCCGCTGGTGTGCAGGATTCCCTTCGGCTTACCGGTGGTGCCTGAGGTGTAGAGGATGAACAGCGGGTGCTCGGCGTCGAAGGCCTCGGGCGTGTGCGCCTCGGACTGCTTGTCGACGACGTCGTGCCACCACAGGTCGCGGCCCTGCGTCCACGGGATCTCGGCGCCGGTGCGGCGCACGACCAGGACGTGCTCGATGCTCGGCGTCTCCGCGGTGGCCTCGTCGGTCGACTCCTTCATCGGCGCCGGCTTGCCGCGGCGGTACTGGCCGTCGGAGGTGATCAGCAGCCGCGCCTGGGCGTCGTCGATGCGTGAGCGCAGCGCGGTGGGGGAGAAGCCGCCGAAGACGACGCTGTGCACGAGGCCGAGTCGCGCGCACGCGAGCATCGAGTAGATAGCCTCGGGCAGCATCGGCATCTGGATGGCGACGCGGTCACCGGCGTTGAGGCCGAGTTCGGCGAGCGCGTTGGCCGCCTTGCTCACGTTGCGCTGCAGGTCGGCGTAGGTGATCGTGACCGAGTCGCCGGGCTCGCCGACCCAGTGGATCGCCACCCGGTCGCCCAGGCCCGCCTCGACGTGCCGGTCGACGCAGTTGTAGGCGACGTTGAGCTGTCCGCCGACGAACCACTTCGCGAACGGCGCGTCGTCCCAGTCGACCACCCGCGACCACTTGCTCGCCCAGGTCAGGCGCTCGGCCTGCTTGGCCCAGAACGCGTCGCGGTCGGCGTCTGCGTCGTCGTACCACTGCGCCGTGGCGTTCGCCTGCGCCGCGAACTCGGCCGACGGCGGGAAGACCCGGCTCTCCGTCGACAAGTTGTCCAACGCCCGACTTTGACCGGACTGCTCGGTCATGGGACCTGACCTCCTAGGTAGTTGCCTGACAAGGTCGAACCTATAGCGATCCGGGTCACCCCGACAGTCCTTCGCGATAAAGGTTTAGACCAATTCTCACCGTGTCACGGACCACCCCGACGTGCCCGGTACTGTCCGGTAGGTGACCGATCCCCTGGCCCCGCTGCTCGCCCTTCCCGGCGTCGAGGACGCCGTGCGCTCCGCGCGGGACTCGGTCGCCGAAGTCCACCGGCACCCGACGAACCGCCGCGGCTGGCCCGCGACGGCGGCCGAGGCGTCCGTGCGGGCGGCCCGCGCGTCGGCTGTCCTCGACGGCGGCGACCCGGAGATCCCCGAGGTCGGCGACGTCAGCGACCCGATTCTCGCCGGCGCCCTGCGCGTCGCCGAGGCGCTCGGGCCGCTGCTGCCGACGTGGGAACGCGCTCCGCTGCAGGCGCTGGCGAAGCTGCACCTGCTCGCCGCGGCCGACCTGACCGACGGTGAGGCCCTGGGCAGGCCCAAGTCCGGCGCCGCACCCCGGCTCGACCTGCTCGGCGGCCTGGTCGCGGGCGGGACGAAGGTGCCGGGTCCGGTTCTCGCCGCCGTGGTGCACGGCGAACTGCTCACCCTCGCGCCCTTCGGCACCGCCGATGGCGTCATCGCCCGCGCCGCGGCCCGCCTGACGTCGATCGGCACCGGACTGGACCCGAAGGGCCTCTCGGTCCCCGAGGTGTCGTTCATGCGCCGCGAGAACCGCTACCGCGCGGCCGCCGCGGGCTTCGCCACCGGCGAACCGGAAGCGGTGGGCGCGTGGATCATCTTCTGCTGCGAAGCCGTCGAGGCGGGCGCGCGGGAAGCGACGAGCATCGCGGACGCGTCACTCGCCGAGTAGTCCATCCGTCCGAGTGATCTTCCGCAGGCGCGCTCCGGCAGGCGTGGCTACGCTGGCCGGAGCCGAGCCCGGCGCCTGAGGAGGATCCACCCGTGAGCGCGATTGACGACATCCTTGGCCAGATCCCGCTGTCCCAGCTCGCCGCCCAACTGGGCGTCGACGAGGGCACCGCGGAACAGGCCACCCGCGCCGCACTGCCCGCGCTGCTGGGCGGTATGCAGGCCAACGTGCAAGACCCGGCGGGCGAGCAGTCGCTGCTGAAAGCGCTGGGGCAGCACGATCCCAGCCTCGTCGAGGGCGGCGTGGACCTCGAACGGGTGGACACTTCGGACGGTTCGAAGATCGTGAACAACGTCTTCGGCGCGCAGCAGTCCGAGGTGGTCAACACCCTCGGCGGGCTGCCCGGCGTCGACGGCAAGGCGCTGATCGCCAAGCTGCTGCCGTTGCTCGCCCCGATCGTGATGTCCTACCTGGCCAAGAAGCTCGGTGGCAAACTCGGTGCGCCGGTGCCGGAACAGCCCCAGCAGCAGAGCGGCGGCGTTCTCGGGGATCTCCTCGGCGGCCTGCTCGGCGGCGGTTCCGGTGGCGGCGGCGGTCTCGGCAACCTGGGCGACCTGCTCGGTGGACTCCTGGGCAGTGGTCGCAAGTAGACAGTGCGCCGTGGCGCACCCGCTGGGTGCGCCACGGGGCTTTCTAGACGGCGTGCGCGTCGAGCAAGCCCAACGCGTGCCGGACGTGGCCGCTGGTCTCCGTGAGCGCCTGTCGGGCGCTGGGCGTGTCCACACCGGACAGCAGGTGGACGAGCGCGACCTTGAGGTCGCCGTGCGACTCGGTCAGCGCCGCGGAGCACTCGGCCATGCCCAAGCCGGTCGCCTCGCGCAGGATCCGCAGGGTGCGTCCGCGCAGCTTGGCGTTGTTGGCGCGCATGCTGACCATCAGATTCGAGTACGTGCGACCCATCTTGACCATGACCGCCGTGGAGAACGCGGTCAGCACGAGCTTCTGCGCCGTGCCCGCCTTCATCCTCGTCGAGCCGGAGATCGCCTCCGGCCCGGTGTCGACCACGATCACCAGGTCGAGCTGCGAAGTCCGCGCGGCGTTGGGGTTGTTGGACACGAGGGCCGTCGTCGCACCGAGGCCATGTGCGGTCTCCAGCGCGCTGATCACGTACGGGGTGCGGCCTGAAGCCGTCAGACCCAGAACGAAGTCGCCGGGCCGGACATCGCGGTTCATCTCCTCGGCGGCGGCCAGGTCGTCGTCCTCAGCGGCCTCGGCGGACCGGTGGACAGCCCCCGGGCCACCCGCGTGGTGGACCTGGAACCAGTCCGGCGGGGTGTTGTACGTCGGTGCGAGCTCGGCGGCGTCGAGGGTGGCGATGCGACCGGAGGTGCCCGCGCCGACGTAGTGCACGCGCTTGCCCGCGCGTAGGGCCTCCGTCGCCAAGTCGACCGCCTGCGCCAACAGCGGCAGCGCGGCGGCCACCGCGTCCGGGACCACGCGGTCCTCGGAGTTGATCGTCCGCAGGATGTCGACCGTCGACATCTGATCGATGTCGGCGGTGCGCGGGTTCCTCCGCTCCGTCGGGGAGTCGACATGCACGGTTTGCCGAGGCACCGTCATCTCACGCAATCCCTTCCCGAAGCGGTCAGACCCGCGCACCACTGATCACTTCCCGGTGTCTCGCGGCTTGCGCCGTCCGTCGTGCCGGGTCTCGAGCCGGTGCGGTCCGACCGCGTCCCGAGTCGAGTCGAGCGCCTTGATCGTCTCGTCGAGGTGGCGCTGCGCGACGCCGATGAACAGGCAGTCGACCACCGTGAGCTGCGCGATCCGGCTGGCCGTCGCGCCCGAGCGGAAAGTGGTCTCCCGCGCGGCCGTGGTCAGCACCAGGTCGGCCACCTCGGCGATCGGCGAGGTCGGGTAGTTCGTCAGCGCGACCGTGGTCGCCCCATGCTCACGGGCGACCCGCAGGGCCTCGACGGTGTCGGCGGTGGCGCCGGTGTGCGAGATGGCCACCGCGACATCGCCGGGTTTGAGCACCGCGGCCGAGGTCAACATGATGTGCGTGTCGTTCCACGCGAAGCTGACCCGCCCGATCCGATGCAGCTTCTGCTGCAGGTCGAGCGCCACGAACGCGCTGGCCCCGACGCCGTAGACGTCGACCCTCCCCGCGTTCGCGACGGCGCTGACGACCTCGGCCAGCACATCGATGTCGAGTTGGTCCGCGGTTTCCTCGACGGCCCGGGAGTCGGCGAAGGTGACCTTCCCGACGACGGTCTTGAGGTCGTCGTCGGGGTTGATGTCACCGCCGAGGTCCCGGTCGGCGTGCGCCTCGGACCGAGCGGTGTCGGCGGCAAGCGCGATGCGCAGCTCGGGGTAGCCCCCGACGCCGATCGCCTTGCAGAACCTGGTCACGGTCGTCTCGCTGGTGCCCGCGGCCTCGGCGACCTCCGTGATGCTGCGGCGGGCGACGGTGGACGGGCTCTCGAGCACGACCTTGGCCACCCGTTGCTCAGCTCGGGCCAGACCCGGCAGGAGCGAACGAATGCGGACCAACGGACTTGACTCGCTGTGTTCTGCTGTCATTTGACTCGCACTCACGTGGGAAACTTACTAACAGTGATGGGGTAGGACAAGGTGGTGCGTCACCTTTGTCGGCAACGCTACCCAAACGTGTCAGTTTCAGCTGCGGGCCTGGGTGGGGCTTGCTCACGGAATCGCTGGTCGGCTGCGGATTGTTAGCGTCAAACGGTCAACAAGTTTGGAGCCGCCACCCATCTGGCGCTATCAGGTGGGGTTCTTTCTCACCGTTAAGCAGCGATCGATCACCATCGGTGACCAATATTCGGTCGACGTAGAAACCGCGGCCCAGGTACCGGCCATCGGTGCTCGCCCGCCAGCGAACCGTGAACGAACCAGCCGCGGGCAACGTCGGCGTTGATCGTCCACCAACTCCGGTGGCCCGCACCGGCCAAAACGTCCACTTCGCCGGGCGGTGCGCCCCGGCCCGCCGCCCGCATCGGCAGCGCGTGCCACGTCTGGCCGTCAGCGCTCAACTCCAGTCGGAGCGAATCACTCGATTCGGTATCCACGAACGTGTCGAAAGTGACTCTCGCCGAGCCCGTCCCGGCGAGTCGGGGCGTGGTCAGGGTCGACGTGGTCGAGTCGGCCCAGCCGGTGGCCCAGGCCACCGGACCGTGCCTGGGCCGCACCGCCATCGACCGGGCCAGCCCGCTCGCGAGCCGCTCCCGGGCGAGATTGATCGATCCCCACGCCCGGGAGGGGTGAACGCGGTTGGTCAGAAGGATGGTGAAAGACCGCGACGCCGGGTCGATCACCAGCGAAGTGCCGGTGAAACCGGTGTGCCCGGCTGTCCGCGGGCCGGACAGTGCCCCCATGTACCAACGCTGGTTCAGCTCGAATCCCAGGCCGTGGTCGTTGCCGGGGAACTCCGGCGTGTGGTTCGTCAGCATGTCGCGCACCGTCTCGGCCCGCAGGATCCGCCTGCCCGCGTAGGCGCCGCCGTTGAGGATGGTCTGCGCGAGGACAGCGAGGTCTCCTGCGGTGGAGAACACGCCCGCGTGCCCGGCGACACCGCCCAGCGACCACGCGTTCTCGTCGTGCACCTCCCCGCGGACCATCCCCCGCGGGGGCGAGGACTGGAATTCGGTCGCGGCGACGCGGTGCAGCTTCGCGGCGGGCGGGTTATAGCCGGTGTCGCGCAGGCCCAGCGGGCCGGTGATCCGCTCGGCGACCACTATGTCGAGCGGCTTGCCGGACCTCCGCTCGACCAGGACGCCGAGGGTGATCAGGTTGAGGTCGGAGTAGACGTACCTCGACCCGGGCGGGTACTTCGGGGCCCGGTCGAGCACCGCGGCGATCCGGGACGGCTTGTCGGGCCAGTCGCGCCACAGCGGGATGAAGGGTTCCAGACCGGAGGTGTGGGTGAGGAGCTGCTTGACGGTGATCGAGGCCTTGCCGTTGGCCCCGAACTCGGGCAAATAGGCCGCCACCGGCGCGTCTACGTCCACCATGCCGTCCTCGACCAGGCACAACACCGCCATGGAGGTGAACAGCTTGCTCACCGACGCCAGGTCGAAGATCGTGTCCGCCCGCATCGGCACCTGCTTGTCGGCGGGCAGTTCGGTGCCCGAGGCGTCGGCGTGGCGCACCGCCTGGCCTGCCTCGGACCGCGCCACGATCACCCCGTTGTGCGTGGACAGCGTGACCGCGCCCGCGAACAGCGGCCTGGCTGGGCTCGGCCGCGTCCACGCCTCGATCGCCCGTTCGGCCTCGGTGAGTGGGCCCGGATCGAGGCCGACGGCCTCGGGGGAGTCGGCCCGCAGCACGGTGCTCGCCGGAGCGAACCCCTGCCAGGGCCGGTCGAACCGGCCTGCCGCACTCTCCGCCATCGCCTCCGAACCGCCTGCCATGAGCACCACCGCCACCACCGCGGCCGCCACCCGTGCCATCGCACCCCGTTTCACCGATAGAGGAGGTAGGGCTCCCTGAGTCGCCGGAAATCGGCCAGCTCCGCCTGCCACGCGCCGACGATCTCGGCCGTGTCCGCTCCCGCGTCGACCATCCGCCGGAGCCGGTCGGAGCCAGTCAATTTGTCGATAAAGAGATCCGGCCGCCAGGCGAACACCGCTGGGAACAGCCGTTTCACCGTCACGAGCATCGCCACGGAGGTTCGGATTGCCTCGAACCGCCGCTCGTCGGTGATGTGCACATGCACGCCTCCACACGCTCCGCCGACGAACTTGCCGAAGGTCGGGACGAAGTACTGCTCGCGGAAACGGACTCCGGGCAGCCCCAGCGCGTTGAGCTCCTCGGCCCACCGCCAGTCGAGGCCCGGCGCGCCGATGATCTCGAACGGGCGGGTCGTGCCCCGGCCCTCCGAGAGCACCGTCCCCTCGAACAGGCACGTGCCCGGGTAGGTGAGCGCGGTCTGCGGCGTCGGCATGTTGGGGCTTGGTGGGACCCACGTGAGCCCGGTGTCGGCGAACAGGTGGTCGCGCCGCCAGCCCGTGACGCGCTCGACCGTCACCTCCCGGCTCAGGAACTCGCCACCGAACAGCCGGGCCAACTCGCCGACCGTCATGCCGTGCTGCTGCACGATCGGCTGCCGACCGACGCCGGACGCGTAGGCGGGGTCGAGCGTTGGCCCGCGCGGGGAGCCGCCGATCGGGTTGGGGCGGTCGAGGACGATGAACTCGAGGTCCTTGGCGGCGCTCATCGCCGTGTACATAGTCCAGATGTAGGTATAGAACCGGGCGCCCACGTCGGCGATGTCGAAGACCACCGTGTCCACGCCCGCCTTGGTGAACTGCGCCGCGAGCTTGGCGGCGGTGGCGCCGTACGCGTCGTAGACGGGGATGCCCGTGCGCGGGTCGAGGTAGTCGCCCTCCGACCCTCCTGCCTGCGCTGTGCCTCGGAAACCGTGTTCGGGCCCGAACACAGCAGTCGGGCGCACGCCGGCGGCGACCATGGAGTCGACCGCGTGGGTGCCGTCGCGCAGCACGCCCGTCGGGTTCGACACGATCCCGAGGCGCCGCCCGGCCAGGCGCCGCCAACCCTGGGCGGCGAGCGTGTCGGCGGCGGGTGAAATCCGGCCTAGGGGCTGCGCGGTGGCGGGCGCCGCGGCGGCGCTGAGCAGGGGAGCGGTGAGGGCGGACGCGGCGAGAAACCGTCGGCGGTCCATCCCGGCTACCAGCTCAGGCCGTGGTCGAACGGATAGCGCACTTCGCTCGGGTCGACGCCGTCGGGGACCGCGACCGGCAGCCTGCCCTTCGGCGGGATCTCCCCGGTGATCACCTTCGTGAGCGACTCCAGGGACACCTCGCGCCACGAGTATGTCGCCAGCCACGTGGGCGCGTCGACGAAGCCCGCGTCATACGGGACCTGGGCGGCCACGGCGATCACCGGTTTGCCGGTCTCCAGGAGGCGGGTGAGCAACGTGCGCTGGGCGACGTTCGCCGACAGGTTGTTGGTCAGCACGATCACGAGGTCGACGCCTTGGGCCGCCGCGACCGCCTCGGTGATCTTGGTGTCCACCGGTCTGGTGCCGGTCGGCAGCGGCGTCGCGTCCCAACCCCTGGCGCGCAGGTGGGCGGCCAGCAGGGTTGGGGACTTGGCCGAGTTGACCGTGTCGCCCACGCCGGCGACCAGCGTCCGCGCCGGTGTCCGGCGGGGCAGCAAACCGGCGTCGTCGCGCAGCGCCGTCACGGTGCGGTCGGTCAACCGCTGGATCGCGGCCTTGTTCTCCGCCGAGCCCACCAGGGCCGGGACGCGCTCGACGTCCACGAAAGGTCGGGCCAGGATGCCGCGCTTCGCTTTGAGGGCCACTATCCGGCGAACGCTCTGCTCTATGCGCTCGACCGTGAGCCTGCCGCTGTGCACGGCGGCGAGCAGGGAATCCATGGCCAGCCGCAGATCCGGCGGCATGAGCAGTTGGTCGACGCCCGCCTCGATCGCCAGCACTGGGATCTCGGCGTCGTCGAACATCTCCCGGATCCCCTGCATGCCAAGGGAATCGGACACGATCACGCCCTGGTAGCCCATCTCCTGGCGGAGCAAGTCAGTCATGATCGGCTTGGACACGGTCGCGGGGACGCGGGTCGGGTCCAGGCTCGGGAACTGGATGTGCGCGGTCATGATCGAGTCGATGCCCGCGGCGATCGCCGCCCGGAACGGCGGCAAGTCCAAGGTTTGCCACTCCGCGGCCGACCGGTTGATGATCGGCAGACCGGTGTGGCTGTCGGTCGCCGCGTCGCCGTGTCCGGGGAAATGCTTCGCGGAAGAGGAAACCGTCGCTATCGGCCTGCCGCTCTCCTGGTAGCCGCGCACCTCGGCGGCGACCATCTCACTGGCGAGAACCGGATCCGCGGAGAACGACCGAGCGCCGATGACCGGATTGAGCGGGTTGGAGTTCACATCCGCGACCGGCGCGAAGTTCTGGTTGACCCCCATCGCACGCAGCTCGTGGCCGTTGATCGAGGCCAGCGTGCGCGCGTCCGCGGCGTTGCGCCCCGCGCCGATCGCCATGCTTCCCGGATACTCGGTGGCGGGCGCCTCCATGCGAGTGACGTTGCCGCCTTCCTGGTCGATCGCCACCACCAGCGGCAGCCGGGCGCCGGAGTCGATCGCGGCCCGCTGCAGGCCGTTGGAGAACGTGGCGAGTTGCACCGGGCTGTCGACGTTGTCGGTGCCGCTGCTGTTGAAGTAGATGACGCCGCCGACCTGGAACCGCTTGACCACCTCGGCTGGTGTGTCCACGCCATAGGTGGCGCGGTTCATCGAGTGGACCTCGTCGGCCGACTTGCCCCAGACACTGGCCACGAACAGCTGGCCGACCTTCTGCTCCAGGGTCATCCGACCCAGAAGGTCGTCGGTCCAGGCATCCACGGAGCGTGCGCGGATCTCGTCCTCCGCGGGCTTGGCTGGGATCGCGCTCGCGACGACGGTCACGGTCGCCATGGTGGCGGCGGCGATGAGGAGCGCGGCCAGTGGCCGTGGAGTACGCACCCTGCCTCCCGGTGGGTCGTGTCGGCGCTTGTTAACTAATAACAACGCCTACACGGAAGTTACTCACGTCACGATCACCGGGTCAACGCGGTGTTGGCCGCCTGTGGACAACTACCCCTGAAACGGAATTGGGCGGCTCCGCTCCGGAGAGCGGAACCGCCCAAACCTCCGCGCGAACACTCGGGTTACCAAGCGTTCAACTTTGTCGTATCAACATGGCCTCGGCGTCCGGCGTCCCGGTCCGCAGTCCCTTGACGACATGCCTCCCGCGGCGTGCTGCGCGTGGGTGCTCGGTGCTCGCGCACGGAGTTCGCTCGGGGTGGATCGGAGCTTCTCTTCGCTTCGTCCCTGGCCGGCTCGAAGTCCGCACCTCCATTTGTACCCAGTGAGGAAGGTCACTTCAAGGGCACTTTCGGGTGCACCGGTAAAGAGCACGGAAAGCATCGACCAGCACCGTCCGTGAGCGTAGGCTGGACGCTCTGTTTGCGTCTTACCCGGACTGGATCATGTGGGTACCGCCAGTCGGGTGCATCCGAAACTTCCTTGCGCGACACCGAGTCCGGTCAGCGCCTGCGCCTGCGGTAGCCGTACCAGGCTGCGCCCGCCGCTGCGGCCGCCGCGCTGAGGCCGATCGCCGTCACAGCCACCGTCGTGCCGGACGGTGCGTGGAAGCGCGAGCGCAGCGACACCGGCTTGGAGAACGTCAGGATCGGCCAGCCGCGCTCGGTCGCGATCTTGCGGAGTCCACGGTCCGGGTTGACCACCGACGGGTGCCCGACCGCTTGCAGCATCGGAAGGTCGGTGCTCGAGTCGGAGTAGGCGTGGCTCGCGGCGAGGTCGTATCCGTGCCGCTCGGCCAAGTCGCGGATCGCGGCGGCCTTGTTGTCGCCGTAGCAGTAGAAGTCGATCTCCCCGGTGTACCGCCCCTCGGCCGACACCATCCGCGTGCCGACACTGTGCGTCGCGCCGATCATCTCCGCGATAGGGGCGACGATCTCCTCGCCGGATGCGGAGATGACAACGACCTCATGACCGTTCGCCTGGTGCTCGGCGATCAACTCGGCCGCCTCCGCGTACACGAGCGGGTCGACGATGTCGTGCAGGGTTTCCTCCACGATCGAGCGAACTTGCTCGACATCCCACCCTGCGCACAGCGACGTGAGGTGCTCGCGCATTCGCTCGACTTGGTCCGCATCCGCCCCGGAAGCAGCGAAAACGAACTGCGCGTAAGCGCTTTTGAGCACTCCGCGACGGTTGATGAGGCCGCCCTGGAAGAACGGCCTGCTGAACGCCAGCGTGCTGGATTTCGCGATGACCGTCTTGTCCAGGTCGAAGAACGCCGCGACCCGGCCCGGTGGGCTTGGGTCGGCGCTGCTGCCGGAATCGGTCACGCCGCCAGCATAGGAGCGGGGTGCGGGCGAGCCGTCGCGGTATGCCCACAGGGTGAACTGCACCAGTGTCTTCGGCTGTTCTGTAGCCAAGACACCCAGGGAAGGGGATACAGTATCCATAACCGGCCTAGTGCCGGGACGGTTCAGTCCGACCCCCCGGGGCTGAACCTCTGACGGCCCCCGCCCCTCCCCCCCCTGGCGGGGGCCGTCCTATATCCGCGGCAAGTCGGCCCCCTCCCAGCCTGCCGGCACCCGCCGACAAAACTCGGCGCCCGCCACCGGTCTGTCCACAGTGACCGCGACCTGTCCACAGCCCGACCGGCGGGGATTGTTCCTGACGCCCGCTCGGCCGATCGTGATCACAGCGGCCGCTGGCGGCCGCCCCGATCCGAAGGGAGCTGGTCGTCGTGGCCCGACCGGTGGCGTGCGTACAGGAGGACAGCCTGCTCGACGAGGTCCTGCGGGTGGCCGCGGCGGCGGGCTCCGCGGTCGAACGAGTCGTCGACGTCCCGGATCTCCGAGCCCGCTGGCAGGACGCTCCCCTCGTCATCCTCGATGCCCAAGCGGCGGCGGAATGCCTCACCATCGCGTTGCCGCGCAGGGAAAGCGTGGTCCTGGTGTGTGCGTGCGCCCCTCCACCGACAACCTGGTCCGACGCGGTGGCCCTCGGCGCGGACCGGGTGGTCACGTTGCCGGACGGTGAATCCTGGCTGGTGGAAGCGTTTGCGGACACCACGGAGAGCCCGGCCGACAAAGCGGGCCGGGTCGTCGCCGTCATCGGTGGCCGCGGCGGTGCGGGCGCCTCGGTGCTCGCTGCCGCCGTTGGCGTCACGGCGCTGGATCTCGGTCACGACGCCTTGCTTGTCGACTGCGACCCACTCGGTGGCGGCCTCGACCTGGTGCTGGGCGCGGAGCAGATCCCTGGGATGCGCTGGCCCGACCTGCGCCTCAAATCGGGCCGCATCCCGGTCTCCAGCTTGCGGTCCGCGCTGCCTGGCCGCACCAAGGGCGACGCACGTCTCACGCTGCTGTCCGGCGCCAGGTCGGGGGAGGCGCCCAGCCCCGAGGCCGTGGCCGCGGTCATCGACGCGGGCAGGCGCGGCGGCGAGACCGTCGTCTGCGACCTGCCGCGTGCCCCCGGAGACGCCGCCCATGCCGCCTTGGACCGCGCGGACCTCGCGGTGGTGATCGTCCCCGCCGAAGTCCGCGCCTGCGCGGCCGCCCGCAACGTCGCCACCCGAATAGCCGCCCGCGGCATCCGCGCGGCGGTGATAGTCCGCGGCTCCACCCCGACCCGCCTGCCCTCGCCTGCCATCGCGGAGGCAGTAGGCCTCCCCCTCCTCGCAACCCTGCGCGCCGACCGCGCTCTGGCGCACTCCCTCGACCACGGCGCCTTCCAAGTCCGCGGCTCCCTGGCCCGCGCTGCCCGCGCGGTCCTCGCGGAGCTACGACCATGACCAAAGGCACAGCAGTGACAACCGTCCCCGTCAACCGAGCCGCCGCGGCAGTTGCTCGAGCCACCAACGGCTCGTTCGCCCAAGTGACGCGTCCGACCACAGCGGAGTTCCGATCATGACCGTAGGTACGGCGGTGACAAGCGACCTTGTCGACCGGGTTCGGAGGCGGCTGGCCGGTGGTGCGCGGGAGATCACCTCGGCTGCCGTGGCCCAAGCCGTTCGCGACGAGGCGGGCGGGGTCGTCGGCCACGATGACGTCCTGACCGCCTTGACGCTGCTACGCCAAGAGTTCGTCGGCGCAGGCCCACTTGACCCCCTGCTCCGCGACCCGGCCACCACCGACGTCCTTGTCACCGCGCCGGACGAGGTCTGGGTCGACGGCCCCAAAGGCCTCCGGCGTACCGACATCCAGTTCCGCGACGAAGACGCCGTGCGTCGCCTCGCCCAGCGCCTCGCGATGGCCGCGGGCCGCCGCCTCGACGATGCCCAGCCCTACGTCGACGGCTGGCTACCAAGCGCTGCCACCACTACCCGGACCCGCCTGCACGCGGTGCTTCCCCCGATAGCCGACGCAGGCACCTGCCTCTCCCTACGCGTCCTCCGCCCCGCCGCCCACGGCCTCACCGACCTGCGCCGCCTCGAGACATTCGACGACTACCTCCACGACGTCCTCCGGGCGATCGTCCACGCCAGGCTGGCTTTCCTGGTCTCAGGTGGAACCGGGAGCGGCAAGACGACCTTGCTCTCAGCCCTGCTAGGCGAGGTGCCAACAGAAGAACGCATCGTGTGCGTCGAGGATGCCGGCGAGTTGCAGCCCGCCCACCCCCAATTCGTCCGCCTGGTCACCCGACCACCGAACATCGAGGGTGCGGGTGAGATCACCCTGCGAGACCTCGTCCGCCAAGCCCTGCGCATGCGCCCCGACCGGCTGGTGCTGGGCGAAGTCCGAGGCGCGGAGGTGTGCGACCTCCTGGCTGCCCTCAACACCGGTCATGACGGCGGCGCTGGAACGGTCCACGCCAACTCACCCGCGGAAGTCCCCGCACGCCTCGAAGCGCTGGCGGCGCTGGGCGGACTCGCCGCCACCGCCCTGCACAGCCAGGCCGCCGCCGCCATCCACCTGATCCTCCACATGCGACGGTCAGCCGCCGGAGTCCGCCAGCTGCAACAGATCGCCCTGCTCGGCAGATCACCAACCGGCCTGGCGATAACCACCGTATGGAAGGACGGCGCGTGGACCCCGGATGCCCCTGCCCTCAGCACCCTGCTGCAGAACGCGGGTGTTCACCTACCCAAGCCCCCGACGCCATGCTGACGCGAGCAGCCGCCTCGAAAGCCCGGCTCGGTGCGCGGAGCCGCCGGGGCGTCGGTCGCGTGCGGAGACTTGCTGTGGACGGCGGTCTGCATACCGGAGTGATCTCTTCGCGGCTGAACTCGATCAGGTCGCTGTGGTCGAGTTCAGCCGCGTGGTCGGCCGGCCATCTTCGCCCGAGTTTCTGGCCAAGCAGATCGTTCACGTCCTCCTGGTCGCGTGGGACCAATCCGGCCGCGCGTTGGGCGCGGCTTTCACCGCTCGCCGAAGTCAAGTTGTCGTTGTCGTTGTCGTTGTCGCGAGCTGCCCACTGGCGAAACACGAGGTCGCGGTTGACCCTGCTCAAGCGAGTAGGTGATCGCCAATGGTGATCCCACCCGTTCTGTTGCTGGCCGCGGCCGCGATCGCTTGGCCGTCCGACTTGGCTTCCCTCCGACTGCGACGCCTCACAAATCCTCCGCGCGCGACGCTCCTGCGGAAGCCGAAGCAGGTGGGTCTCATCGCAGCGGTGGCTGGGGCTCTGGTCTTCGCCGCAGTGGTTGGTCCCGGAGGTGGCATCGCGGCCGCGATGGTCGCTTTGACCGTGCGGCACCAGATTCAGGGCCGCCGACGACTCCGGTCCCGTCTCGCCGCCACGGCAGGGCTGGCCGAAGCAATCCGCTCGCTTGTCGCCGAGTTGCGGGCGGGTGCCCACCCAGCCGACGCGGCCGAAGGCGCGGCACGCGACGCGGACCCCGCCGTTGCGGCGACACTGCGGTCTGCGGCAGCGGCCGTGCGCCTCGGCGGCGATATCGACGCCGCGTTCAGTGCGGCCGGGCCTGAGGCCGCGGTCGCAAGGGCATGGCGGCTTGCCACTCGGCACGGTTTGGCGCTCGCGGACGTCCTGGACGCGGTCCGCGCGGAACTTGATCACCAGGTCGGCTTCGCGAGACACGTCATGGCCCGGATGGCGGGCCCCAGGGCCGGCGCCATGGTCCTCGCGGGACTGCCGGTCATCGGCCTCCTACTGGGCCAGGCGATGGGCGCTGCCCCGCTCGCGGTGCTCACCAACTCGTCCGGCGGCCAAGTCCTGCTCGTCGTCGGGGTGGCGCTGGAGTGCGCGGGAGTCATGTGGTCGGCGCGTTTGACCAGCCGGGTGGTGGCGCCATGACCGAGTACCGATCGCTCATCGCCACCGCCACCGCCACCACGATCGTCGCCGTCGGTTTGTCACGCACCCGGTCGACGGCACTTCGACTGGCCCGGGTGGATGTGTCGTCGGTGTGGTCAGCCTGTCGGGTGGTGGCCGTATGACCGGGATCTTGCTGTTCGCGGTCGCGGGGCCAATCGGTGTGCCCGGTCGATCCGCGATTCTTCGGGTCGATGGCCCCTCGTCGTGTTCGTGGCCGGCCTCCCGGGTGGTCGCTATATGACCCCTTTCCTTCTGCTTGCCGCAGCGGTGTTGGTCGGTATTCCACATAGGTTCGCGGCATCACGGCTCAGTCAGCTATTCGGCCTCCCGACCGCGAACGCCCCCGGTACTCGGCGGGTCGCGCGAAGGTCGTTTAGGCGGGTGCGGGCGGCCGACCACGGGGCGCATGCGGCTACTTGGGACTTGCTCGCCGGCTGTCTGTCGTCGGGGATGGCGGTTCCGGCGGCGATCCGGGCGGTTGCCGTCGACTTGCCGGAACTGACCGGGCAGGTCCTGCGGGACACCGCCGACCTCCTTGCCCTCGGCGGCGACCCCGTCGAGGCGTGGTCGCTCGCGCTGGAGTGTCCGGCGACGGCGGGGCTCGCGCGGGGTGCCCGTCGGACGGCGCGGTCGGGGGCGGCGCTCGCCGGTGTCGCCAGGGCCCTTGCCGCCGATGCTCGCGCGCGGACCGGTGAGGCCGCTGAGGCGCGAGCACAACGGGCGGCCGTGTTGATCAGTGGGCCGCTCGCGCTTTGTTTTCTTCCCGCCTTCCTGTGCCTGGGCGTTGTGCCGATCGTGCTCGGGCTGGCGGGTGTCCTGTCGAACCACCTTTGAACGGAGATCCACATGACCCACTTCTTGCGCCGCCTCCGCCGGTCGGACGACGGCATGAGCACCGTCGAATACGCGATCGGGACCATCGCCGCCGCCGCGTTCGCCGGGATTCTCTTGGCCGTCGTCAACAGCGACGCGGTCATGAGCGGGCTCAACGCGCTCATAGCCCGGGCGATGGGAGGTGGCGCGTGAGGTCCGACCGCGGAGCGGTGACGGTCGAGGCCGCGATCGTCATGTCGGCGCTGATGGTGGTCCTCACGCTGGTTGTCGGCGCGTTGCTGGCCGTCACCGACCACATGCGATGCATCGACGCCGCTCGGGAGGCCGCTCGGCTGGCCGCGCGCGGTGAGCCGGACCGAGGGCGAACGGTCGCGGCAGGTCTCGCGCCTCGTGGGGCCGACATCTTGATCCGCCGGGAAGGCGACGCGATTTTCGTCGAGGTTCGCGCCGAATCCTCTGCCGGTTTCCGCTTACGGGCTGACGCGCACGTGATCGCGGAGCCTGGGAGCGACCCGTGAGATGGAGCCTGGGACGAACCATGGGATCAGGTGACGAAGGTTTCGCGACCGTCTGGGCCGCGGGTGTGATCGCGATGATGTTGGTGCTCGGCGGCCTGGTCGCGGGGGTAGGCGCCGCCCTGGTGACCAGGCACCGGGCCGAGGCGGCTGCCGACCTGGCCGCGCTGTCGGGTGCCACGCACGCGGTGTCCGGTGAGGACGCCGCGTGTGCCCGAGCTCGGTGGGTGGCCGACCGGATGGGTGTCGACCTGGTCGGCTGTCGGCTGAGCGGTTGGGACGTGTCCGTGCATGTTGCCGCCCGGCCGCCGAGCTTCGTCGAGGCGTTCGGTCCGGCTGAATCCGCCGCACGGGCGGGGCCGGTCGGCAACGGTCAAACGGTCGGCCTCGCACGGTGAACGGCATCACAGCCAGTGGCTGGCCGGCAGCTTCCCGCAGCGGATGATCATTGTGTTGATCTTCATTTCCGCAGGTCGGCGAGCTGGTCGCGCGGGGTGACGAAGAGGTCACCGCGGCCTGGAAGGACTCCGCCTGCGCCCGCCCGTCGTCGACGATGACCGGTTGGCGGAGCTTCACCCGCCATTCCGCCGCCGTTTCGCTCACCTCGTCAAAGCGACCAGTTGTCGACTGCAAGTTACGTATCGCACGTCGAATGTCGTCTAGTAGTCATAGGCCGCCGAGCGCGGCGCCCGCACCGCGAGGAGGCACTGCCCGAGATGTTGGAAACCGATAGGTCGGAGAGCTGGCGGAGAGCGTTCCGCGTCGAACTGCGAGCGGAGGCGATCGGCCTCGCGTTCCGCGGTTGGCCCGTTCTGCCGGGCACCTATCCGGCAGGCGAGCACTGGGCCGGCCGCGAAGGCGTCGAGGACTCCGGCCCCGTGCCTGTCCACCGCGACTGGCAGGAACGCATCGGCACCAAGGCCGAGCAGGTCGCCACCTGGTGGACCGGCCGTCCCTACAGCCTGCTTCTGGCCACCGGCAAGGTTTACGACGCGATCGAGGTCGACGACGACCTCGGCAGGCGTACGGCGGGCGTGCTCCGCTCGGTCGGCATGCCGGTGCCGATCATCGCGACGCCCGACCGACGCTGGTTCTTCCTGACCCAGTCCGGCGCGCGGCTCAACCACGAACTCGCGGCGGCCCCGACCATCACCCTGCACGCGCACGGCAGCTGGATCACGTTGCCGCCCAGCCCTTTCCAGCATGGTGTCGTCCACTGGCGAGTCAAGCCTGAGGTGTGCGGCTGGGAGATCCCGACCTCGCGCACCGTTCAGGACGCACTGCTCGACGCTTTGCAGGAACCCACCCGCGATCGACTGGTCACCCAGCTCATCGGGGCGGACTAGTCCACCTGACCACTGTGGCCAGTTCACGCTCGACATTCCCGCGAGCGGTGAAGGCCACCCGCCAATGCCGGTCCAACGCGCCACACGCCACCTCCCGCCCTCGGCGGGCGCGACGGACAGGCAGCCAGCCGAGCAACACCTGGAGGCGACGGCCTCCCGCACGGCCCACGGAACAACAGACCAGCGGCACCAGCCGCACTCGGCGACACCCCGCCCGGGACGAACCGCCTGCCCGACACCGACCGCCTCCCAGGTGTCCCAGCGCAGAGCGAGTACTCCCCGCCGATGGTCTTGGCACCCCGAGGGCCCTGCGGTAGCAGGCCAGTCGCACGCTCGGCGGCACAGCAGTGCGCCGGGGTTGCGCGTCGGTGTCCCTACCGACGCCCCCGGCGCCTGCCGCGTTTCGGCCAGGTTCACGATTGAGCCGGTAACGGCCGGCCCTTCTCTTGCCAGTCGGATTCACCGCCACGCTGGCCTTCCCGCGGTGCCATAACCGTCTATCGTTCGGCCTTCCAAGTCGGCGGCCAGTCCGGCGCATCGTTGGCTGGCCCTTCAGCCACCGAACGGCTCTCTCTTGCGCTAGCCAGGTTCACGTAGATCAGCAGGAGTGGGATCGCGCCCGCCGAGTGCCGGACCAGGATGGGTGGGGACCGCGGGGTGAGGACTTCGGTGAGCGCGGGGGACCGAGCTTGGAACTCGAAGTTGCTGTGAGGACTGCCGTGGGGGATCGCGGTGGGGCTGTAGCGGGCGCTTGCCGAGGTGCTGTGGCCGACGCTGCCTGCGTAGGCGTCAGGGTTTCAACACCCGCAGGACCGTGGACAGCACCGAGACGGCGCCCGCCTTGTCCAGCGGCTCGTTCCCGTTGCCGCACTTCGGTGATTGCACGCACGACGGGCACCCGGTGGGGCACTCGCAGCCGCTGATCGCCTGGCGGGTCGCGGTGAGCCACGGCACCAGGGCCGCGTGCCCGCGGTCGGCGAAACCCGCGCCGCCGGGGTGTCCGTCGTGCACGAAGACCGTGGGTTTGCCGGTGTCCGGGTGCAGCGCGGTCGACACACCGCCGATGTCCCAGCGGTCACAGGTGGCGAACAGCGGCAGCAGGCCGATCGCGGCGTGCTCGGCCGCGTGCAGAGCCCCCGGAACCGTCGCCGGGGCAACGCAGCCGAGCAGGTCTTCGCTGATCGTGTACCAGACCGAGCGGGTCGTCAGGGTGTGCTCAGGCAAGTCGAGCGGCACCTGGTCCATGACCTCACCGGACGGCAGTCGTCGCAGGTAGCCGACGACCTGCGACGACACGGCGACCTCACCGAGGCACACCGTCACCTCTCCCATGCCCGCCCGGTGCACCACCCGGGACTGCGTGCCCAGAACCGAGATGTCGACGATCTCGCGTGCCTGCGTCGACCACTCCGGGTTCTCCGCGTGCACCATCGCGAGCCCGGACTCCAAGTCGAGATCGTCCACCACATAGGACGCCCCCTGGTGCAGGTACACCGCCCCCGGATGGACCGACGTGCACGCGCTGCCCGGGCTCACCGTCCCGAGCATCCGCCCCGAGTCCGACTCCACCACCGCGATCTGCTCGCCACCCGACCCGCGGATGTCGACGTCGCCGTGCGGCCGGTCCCGCGCCGTCCAATACCAACCCGCCGGGCGTTTGCGTAGGACTCCGTCTTCAACCAAACCGTCGAGGACCGTCCGCGCACCCGGGCCGAACGTGGGCAGGCATTCGGCGGTCAGCGGCAGTTCGGCGGCGGCGCAGGCGAGTTGGGGCGCGAGCACGTACGGGTTGCCCGGGTCGGTGACCGTGGCCTCGATCGGCTTGTCGAGAATCGCCGACGGGTTGTGCACCAGGTAGGTGTCCAGCGGGTCGTCGCGGGCCACGAACACGACCAGCGACCCGTCGCCCGCCCGGCCCGCGCGGCCCGCCTGCTGCCAGAAGGACGCCACAGTGCCGGGGAATCCCGCGACCACCACGGCGTCGAGCCCGGCGATGTCCACGCCGAGTTCGAGCGCGTTCGTGCTTGCCACGCCTAGGAGATCGCCGCAGGCCAAGGCTTTCTCCAGGGCCCGCCGCTCCTCCGGCAGGTACCCGGAGCGGTAGGCCGCGACCCGCTCGGCCAGCTCAGGGTCCACTTCGGACAGAGCGCGGCGAGCGCTCAGCGCGGTGATTTCGGCACCCCGGCGGGAGCGGACGAACGCCAGCGTGCGGGCGCCCTCGATCACCAGGTCGGTGAGGATCCGGGCGGTCTCGGCACCCGCCGAGCGGCGGACCGGGGCGCCGTTCTCGCCGGCCAAGTCCGCCAACAGCGGCGGCTCCCACAGGGCCATGGTCCGGGCGCCGCGTGGGGAGTGGTCGTCGGTGACCGCCACACAGTCCACTCCGGACAGACGGGTGGCGGACGCGCCCGGGTCGGCGACGGTGGCCGAGGCCAGGATGAACACCGGGTCGGAACCGTACTTGCGGGCGACTCTGGCCAGCCTCCGCAACAGCAGGGCCACATGGGAGCCGAAGACGCCCCGGTAGGTGTGGCACTCGTCGACCACCACGTATCGCAGCTGTCGGAAGAAGGTCGCCCAGCGGCCGTGCGCGGGGAGCACGCCGCGGTGGAGCATGTCCGGGTTGGTGAACAGCCACCGCCCGTGCGCCCGCGCCCAATCGCGCTCGGCCATCGGGGTGTCGCCGTCGTAGGCGCAGGCTCGCAGGTCGTTGAGGTCCAAGGCGCGCAGTGAGCGCAGCTGGTCGGCGCCCAATGCCTTCGTGGGGGACAGGTACAGCGCTGTCGCGCGCGGCTCGTCGACGAGGGTGGAGATCACCGGCAGCTGGTAGGCCAGCGACTTGCCGGACGCGGTCCCGGTCGCGATCACCATGCTGCGGCCGCCGTGCGCATGGTCGGCCGCAGCGACCTGATGGGCCCACGGCTCATGCACACCGCACCGGGCGAACGCCTCCTGGACCCGCGAGGGAGTCCACGACGGCCATGGCACGAAGGTCGCCGCGCGCTCGGGGAGTTCGGCGACATGGGTCAGTGGATCTTCCCCGTCCGGCACCCCGGCGAGGACCCGCTTGAGCAGCACGCCGCCGCGTTCCGAACCCACGGGTCGAGCTTCGCACACGGGTGTGACGTTGTTGCTCGGCAGTCGAAGCAGCGAGAGATGATCACGAGATGTTGGTCACAATAAGCCCAAGTAACGTCACGGACAGTGCACGTTATGGGACGGCTCGCGTCTGTGATCCGGCTTACCAATAGACTCCGCCGTCATCCCACCGATTGTGGTGGTGCACACGTCGAAATCGGAGTCGATGCACGCTCGGGCGGATGTCGGCGCTGAAACAGGCAGATCATCAGGAGGACGGATGTCCGGGCAATCCCTCGCGGCAGACCTGACGCTCACCGGCGGCGACAAAGGTGTTGTCGTCGTGGTCGCCGCGATCGCCCTCGCCGCTCTTGCCGTTGGTTATGTCCTGCTCAAGGAGGTCCTGGCCGCAGGCCAAGGGACCACGAAGATGCAGGACATCGCCAAAGCGGTGCAAGAGGGCGCGGCGGCGTATCTCAAGCGGCAGCGCAACACGCTTCTGGTATTCGGCAGCGCGGTGTTCTTGCTGTTGTTCCTACTTCCCGCGGATAGCGGCGGCGAACGGATAGGCCGGTCCCTGTTCTTCTTGGTGGGCGCGGTGTTCTCGTTCACCATCGGTTATCTCGGCATGTGGCTGGCGACGCAGGCGAACCTGCGCGTCGCGGCCGCGGCGAACGACGAGGGCGGTCGGGAAAAGGCCACCCGCATCGCGTTCCGCACCGGTGGCGCGGTCGGCATGGCGACCGTGGGCCTCGGCCTGTTCGGCGCCGCGATCGTCGTGCTCGTCTACACCGGCGACGCCCCGAAGGTCCTGGAGGGCTTCGGCTTCGGCGCCGCGCTGATCGCGATGTTCATGCGTGTCGGCGGCGGCATCTTCACCAAGGCCGCGGACGTCGGCGCCGACCTCGTCGGCAAGGTCGAGCAGAACATCCCCGAGGACGACCCCCGCAACGCCGCCACCATCGCCGACAACGTCGGCGACAACGTGGGTGACTGCGCCGGTATGGCCGCGGACCTCTTCGAGTCCTACGCGGTGACCCTGGTCGCCGCGCTGATCCTCGGCAGCACCGCGTTCGGTGTGCAGGGCCTGCTCTTCCCGCTGATCGTCCCCGCGCTCGGCGTGATCACCGCGATGCTCGGCGTCTACATCACCAAGGCCCGCGCGGGCGAGAGCGGTCTGACCGCGATCAACCGCTCGTTCTACATCTCGGCGCTCTTCTCGGCGGTCCTCTGCACCGCGGCGGCGTTCATCTACCTGCCGAACTCCTTCGCGGAACTCACGAACGCGCCGACCACGACGACCGAGGCGGGCAGCCCGGCGCTGATCGCGTCCATCGCCGTGATCATCGGCATCGTGCTCGCCGGCGTCATCCTCTGGCTGACCGGCTACTACACGGGCACCGACCACAAGCCGGTCAAGGAGGTCGGCAAGACCTCGCTGACCGGTGCGGCCACCGTCGTGCTGTCGGGTATCTCGGTCGGCTTCGAGTCCGCTGTCTACACCGCGATTGTTATCGGCGCGGCGGTCTACGGCGCCTTCCTACTCTCCGGGTCGATCATCGTCTCGCTCTTCGCGATCGCCCTCGCCGGTTGTGGTCTGCTGACCACCGTCGGCGTCATCGTCGCGATGGACACCTTCGGCCCGGTCTCGGACAACGCCCAGGGCATCGCCGAGATGTCGGGCGACGTCACCCCCGACGGCGCGCAGATCCTCACCGAGCTCGACGCGGTCGGCAACACCACCAAGGCGATCACCAAGGGCATCGCGATCGCCACGGCGGTGCTCGCGGCGACCGCGCTGTTCGGGTCGTACCAGACCGCGATCGTCGAGGCGCTGGCCAAGGCGAACTCGACCTTCGATGTCGACAACTTCATCGTGTTCAGCCCGAACGTGCTGGTCGGCATCCTGATCGGCGCGGCCGTGGTCTTCATGTTCTCCGGTCTCGCGATCAACGCGGTCACCCGTGCGGCGGGCGCCATCGTCTTCGAGGTGCGCCGCCAGTTCCGCGAGATCCCGGGAATCATGGAAGGCACCGGCAAGCCGGAGTACGGCAAGGTCGTCGACATCTGCACCCGCGACTCGCTGCGTGAGCTGGCGACCCCGGGTCTGCTCGCGGTCCTCGCCCCGATCGCCGTCGGCTTCGGCCTCGGTGTCGGCCCGCTCGCGGGCTACCTCGGCGGCGCCATCGCGGCGGGCACGCTGATGGCGGTGTTCCTGGCCAACTCCGGTGGCGCGTGGGACAACGCGAAGAAGCTGGTCGAGGACGGCAACCACGGCGGCAAGGGTTCCGAGGCGCACGCCGCCACGGTCATCGGCGACACCGTTGGCGACCCGTTCAAGGACACCGCCGGTCCCGCGATCAACCCGCTGATCAAGGTGATGAACCTGGTCTCGCTGCTGATCGCGCCCGCCATCGTCACGTTCTCGGTCGGCCCGGACGCCTCCACGGGTCTTCGGGTCACGATCGCGGCAGTGGCCGTGGTGCTGATCGTCGTCGCGGTGGTCGTGTCGAAGCGTCGCGGCACCGCTATCGCGGACACCCCCGCGGAGACCGTGTCCAACGGCGTCTGATTTCGACATGACGGGGCCGGTTCCGCCGAACAGGGCGGAACCGGCCCCGTTCGCGTCGCCGCCCTGCGGGCGTACCGGGGGCGTGCGAGCATCGAGGTCGCACCGGGAGCACCAAGCAAGGAGCAGAACCATGGTTCGTCGTCTCGCCGCAGTCGCCGTGGCCGCCGTGACGCTGTCGTTCGGTCTCGCGGGATGCGGATCGGACTCGCCGAGCACCTCCGGCACGACCACCACGACCACGACCACCACGGCGGCCGCCGCGAACGGGGACGCCGTCGCGTGGGCCGACAAGGTCTGCTCCGCGGTCGCCCCCGAGGTCGAGAAGTTCAAGGACACGCCGACCGGCGACCCGAACAACCTGCAGGCGACCAAGGACGGGTTCGTCACCTACCTCGACGGGATGGCGCAGGCCCTCGACCGGATGGTCTCCGGGATCAGGGACGCGGGCACGCCCCCGGTGGCCGACGGTGACGCCGCCGCCAAGGCCGTGGAGAACTCGCTCGAGACCGCCAAGGCCACGGTCGTCAAGGCGAAGAACAACCTGGCGAAGGTCGACGCGAGCAACCCGCAGGCGTTCCAGGCCGGGATGGCACAGGTCGGCCAGGACCTGCAGGGACTCGCCGACATGGAGGACCCGACCAAGGGCCTGCGCGGCAACAAGGAACTCAACGACGCCTTCGAGAAGTCGGAGAAGTGCAAGGCGCTCAACGAGCCCACCACCAGCGGCGCGCCGACCTCCTGAATTTCACCCTGTAGGTTCGCCAAGCCCGCTCAACCGGCGCGATGCGG
Source organism: Actinokineospora sp. (assembly GCF_050699995.1). Classification (GTDB taxonomy): domain Bacteria; phylum Actinomycetota; class Actinomycetes; order Mycobacteriales; family Pseudonocardiaceae; genus Actinokineospora. The sequence goes on from NZ_JBOHGC010000392.1 coordinate 33,770, forward strand.
ATGGCAAGGGCCGAGATGGCTGACGGAAAGGCCGAGCTGGTCGGTATCGGCACCACTGACCCCGCGACGTTCGAGGCTGGGATCACGAAGGTAGGCGAGAAGCTGCAGGCGGCGGTGAAGCTCGACCCCGCGGGGTCGATCAGCCATCTCCCGGAGGCCGTCGATGCGTTCAATACGGCGCCGACTTGCAAGGCGCTCGCGCGGACCCGGATGACGGCGCCGACCTCGTGACGTCATCACCCGAACGTGTTCGGTAACCGAAGTCCTTTACGCTGATCGAACTTCTGTTCTATTCTGGCCGCCGTGGCGCAGCTGTCGTTCTTCTCCGCCGAGGCGACTCAGCCGCGAGTGGCCGATCTCGCGGGGGTGCTGTGCGGGCCGGGTCGGACCGTGGTGTTCGCCAAGGCCACGGCCAAGTTGATCGTTCCGGTCGACGACGTCTGGCGGGCGCGGGCACTGGTCGCCGCGTGCGCTGAGCGCGGGGTCCGCGCGCAGGTCCGGGTCGATGAGCACGCCACGATCGTGTGCACCGCGTTCCGGGTCGACTTGGCGCCGCTAGCCGCCGCCTGGTCCGAGGGGGATGGCAAGGTGGTGCCTGGCGGGTTCACGCCAGATGGCGCTACGTTGCGGATGTGGGTGCTGGCGGCGGGGCGCTGGGACAACAACGGCTATGTCCTGCCGGTCGACCAGGCCGTGCCGGACACCCATGAGCCACTGCGCGAAAGCCTGGCGCGGTGCGGTCTGCCTGCGACGACGCAGGTCGACGGGTCCGGTCTGAAGATCGTCGGACGCAGGCGGCTGGCTCGGCTCCGTGAGCTGGTCGGGCCGCTGGTCGACCCGGGCTGCGGGGGCCAGTGGCCCGATGTTTCCCGGATGCGCGTCGTGTCCTGAGCGTGCTACAGGTGGTACAGGTTCATACTCGTTCGGCCTATCCAGGCGGGCACGGAGAGCCCCTGAAATAGGGCATCGGCTGTGCGGCGTGCACACTGACTGGCTGACACGGGGCTCAATACGGCTTCATAGAGAGCGGGAAAGCGTGGCTGGCTCGACAGGGACGAAGAAGAACGGTGGTGGCACCGACGGCGCTCAGCCTCGTCGGCTGGTGATCGTCGAGTCGCCCGCCAAGGCGCGCAAGATCGCGTCCTACCTTGGCCGGAACTTTGTCGTCGAGTCGTCCCGCGGCCACATCCGTGACCTCCCGCGCAAGGCCGCGGAGGTCCCGGAGAAGTACAAGGGCGAGTCTTGGTCGAACCTCGGGGTCAACGTCGACCAGGGCTTCGAGCCCATCTACATCGTCACCCCGGACAAGAAGGCCACGGTCACCGAGCTCAAGGGCCTGCTCAAGGACGTCGACGAGCTCTACCTCGCGACAGACGGTGACCGCGAGGGCGAAGCCATCGCGTGGCATCTGCTCGAAGCGCTCAAGCCCAAGGTGCCGGTGCGCCGGATGGTCTTCCACGAGATCACCGAGCCCGCTATCCGCGCCGCCGCGGAGAACACCCGTGAGCTCGACCGCGACCTCGTCGACGCCCAGGAGACCCGCCGCATCCTCGACCGCCTCTACGGCTACGAGGTCAGCCCGGTCCTGTGGAAGAAGGTCATGCCGCGCCTGTCGGCGGGCCGCGTGCAGTCCGTGGCGACCCGCATCGTCGTGCAGCGCGAGCGCGAGCGCATGGCGTTCGTCGCCGCCACCTACTGGGACATCTCCGCGACAATGGCAATCGACACAGCCGCGGGCCGCTCTGATGGGGTGGCCGAGCCGCCCACGTTCGGCTCGCGGCTGCTGTCGGTCGACGGAACGCGCCTGGCCACCGGCCGCGACTTCGGCCAGGACGGCCGGCTCAAGGCGGGCACCGACGTGCTGCTGCTGGAGGAGGCCGAGGCCCGTCGCCTCACCGAGAGCCTGGTGGGCGCCGCGCTCACCGTCTCCAGCGTCGAAGAGAAGCCCTACACCCGCAAGCCCTACGCGCCCTTCATGACCTCGACGCTGCAGCAGGAGGCGGGCCGCAAGCTCCGCTTCTCCTCCGAGCGGACGATGCGCGCGGCCCAGCGGCTGTACGAAAACGGTTACATCACCTACATGCGTACCGACTCCACCACGCTCTCGGAGACGGCCATCGCCGCGGCCCGCCAGCAGGCCACCGACCTCTACGGCGCCCAGTTCGTCTCGCCGCAGCCCCGGCAGTACACCCGCAAGGTCAAGAACGCCCAGGAGGCGCACGAGGCCATCCGACCGGCCGGTGAGGTGTTCCGCACGCCCGGCCAGGTCGCGGGTGAGCTGGAGACCGACGAGTTCCGCGTGTACGAGATGATCTGGCAGCGCACCATCGCCTCCCAGATGGCCGACGTGCGCGGCACGACGATGACCGTGCGCATCAGCGGCGCCGCCGCGAGCGGCGAGCAGTGTGTCTTCTCCTCCTCGGGCCGCACGATCACCTTCTCCGGCTTCCTGCGCGCCTACGTCGAGGCCGTCGACACCGAGACCGGCGGCGAGGCCGACGACGCTGAGCGCAGGCTTCCGCTGCTGGTCAAGGGTCAGTCGGTCACCGCGGCCGACCTGTCCGCAGACGGCCACACGACCAGCCCGCCCGCCCGGTACTCCGAGCCCAGCCTGATCAAGGCCCTGGAAGACCTGGGCATCGGCCGACCGTCGACGTACACCTCGATCATCAACACGATCCAGGACCGCGGCTACGTGTGGAAGAAGGGCTCCGCCCTCGTCCCGTCGTGGATCGCGTTCTCCGTGATCGGCCTGCTGGAACGGCACTTCGAGCGGCTCGTCGACTACGACTTCACCGCCGCGATGGAAGACGAGCTCGACCGGATCGCCGTCGGCGAGCAGCAGCGCACCAACTGGCTCACCGGCTTCTACTTCGGCGGCCAGATCGGCCCTGAGGGCTCGGTCGGCCGTTCGGGTGGGCTCAAGAAGCTCGTCGGCTCCGGCGTCGAACACATCGACGCCAAGGAGGTCAACTCCATCCCGGTGTTCACCGACACCGAGAACCGCGCGATCGTGGTCCGCGTCGGCCGCTACGGGCCGTACCTGGAGCGCGAGGTCGACGGCGCGGCGCAGCGGGCGAACGTGCCCGAGGACCTGGCGCCCGACGAGCTGACCCTGGAGCTGGCCGAGAAGCTGTTCTCCACCCCGATGGAGGGCCGCGGCCTCGGCAACGACCCGGTGACCGGGCACGAGATCGTGGCGAAGGAAGGCCGTTTCGGCCCGTACGTCACCGAGGTCCTGCCCGAGGCCGAGGAGCCGCCGCCGCCCGCCGAGGGCGCGAAGAAGACCCGGGCCAAGGCGCCCGCCAAGCCGAAGCCGCGCACGGGCTCGCTGTTCAAGGACATGTCCCTGGACACGATCACCCTCGACGACGCGCTGAAGCTGCTGTCGCTGCCGCGTTTGGTCGGCACCGACCCGGCGGACGGTGCGGAGATCACCGCGCAGAACGGGCGCTACGGGCCGTACCTGAAGAAGGGCACGGACTCGCGCTCGCTGACCACCGAGGACCAGATCTTCACCGTCAGCCTCGAGGACGCGCTCAAGATCTACGCCGAGCCGAAGAAGCGCGGTCGGCAGGCCGCCGCGTCGGCCCCGCCGCTGCGCGAGCTGGGCAACGACCCCGTGTCGGGCAAGCCGATGGTCATCAAGGACGGCCGGTTCGGGCCGTACGTGACCGACGGCGAGACCAACGGGTCGCTGCGCAAGGCGGACAGTGTCGAGACGCTCACCGACGAGCGCGCCGCGGAGTTGCTGGCCGAGAAGCGGGCCAAGGGTCCGGTGACGAAGAAGGCACCCGCTCGGCGTAAGGCGCCCGCGAAGAAGGCTCCGGCGAAATCGAAGTCGTAGCCCTCTGTCGCTCAAACGGGGTGAACGCTTAGCCTGCAAGGGGTAACCCGCCCGAGAGGGGGCCCCGAATGGGTGAATCGTTCCGTGCTGACGACGCGCGCGATCTGGATCCCCCTCGGTTCCGACTCCCGCGCGCCGTCCGGCCGCCTGTCGCCCCGATTGTGCGGCCCGGCCTGATCGAGTATCCGCCGCACCCAGGGTGGCCGTATGAGCGGCGCTCCGGGGTGCGGAGGATCAAGCTGAGCGTGATCCTGGTGATCCTCGCGACCGCCGTCCTGGTCTTCATCGCGTACCAGGTAGTCAGCGGTTTCCTCGGGATGATCAATGGGCTTGTCAACTAGATCACGCAAAGTGAGTCCGATCGGGTCCGGTTTGTGCGAGCCTGTCCCGACATCCCAGCTACGCTGGGCTTGACACTTGGCGTGGAGATGGGGTGGAGGGCATCAGCGGGGGCCCGAACGGACAGCTCAGGACCAAGGAGCAGCCCTCGGGCGCGGAAGCGTCAATGGCGCACCGGGCCCGCAGTGTCCTGGCGATCCGTCCGTTCCGCAGGCTCTGGGGAGTCACCTACCTGTGCAGCGTCGGTGACTGGCTGTCACTGCTCGCTCTCACCGGGTTGGTGGCGTCGCTGACGCACGACTACAAGGCGCAGAGTTTCGCCTTCTCCGGCGTCGTGCTGACCCAGCTGCTGCCCGGCCTGCTGTTCGCCCCCCTGGGCGGCCTGTTCGCCGACCGGTTCGACCGGCGCAAGGTCATGGTCCTGGCCGACATCGCGCGGTGCGGGCTGTTCCTGTCCATCGCGGTCGTCGGCTCGACCGTGTGGCTGTTCATCGGCAACTTCCTGATCGGCTGCTGCGCGCTGCTGTGGATCCCGTCCAAGGACGCCGCGGTCCCCAACCTGCTGCGCAGGCCCGACCAGGTCGAGACGGCCAACCAGCTCGGCATGGTGATGACCTACGGCATCGCCGTGATCAGCGGCGCGGGCCTGTACTCGCTCATCACCGGTATCAGCACCAACCTCAACCTGCCGTTCGGCACGAGCGACCTGGGCATCGCCCGGTTCATCCTGACGATCAACGGCCTGCTCTACCTGACCAGCGCGATCATCGTCGCCACGCGCATCCCGGAGCTGTCGAAGCGGGCCCCGGTGGCGCCCAAGCCGGAGGACAAGGACAAGCCGAAGAAGAGCGGCTTCGTGGCCATGGTCAAGGACGCGGGCCACTTCGTGCGGACCACGCCGATCGTGCGCGGCCTGCTCGTCGGCATGATCGGCGCCTTCGCCGCGGCCGGCGCCCTCGTCGGCTCCGCCCAGCTCTACGCCAGCAGCCTGCGCGGTGGCCAGTCGGCGTTCGGTCTGCTGTTCGTCGCCCTATTCATCGGCCTCGCCACCGGCATGACCGGGTCGCCGAAGCTCGCCCGCAGGTTGCCGCACAACCGCCTGTTCGGCATCGCCATCGTGGTCGCGGGGCTGGCGCTGATCCTTGTGTCGCTCTCGCCGCACCTGGCCGTCTCGCTGGTCACGGTGTCGGTGCTCGGGGCCAGCGCGGGCGCGGCGTTCCTCACCGGCGTGACCATCATCGGCACCCAGGTCGAAGACGCTATCCGCGGCCGCATCAACGCCATCTACCAGTCGCTGATGAAGATCATTTTGGCCGGTGCGATGGCCGCGACGCCGGTGCTCGTCGGCCTGGTCCGGCCGCACGAGATCAGCATGTTCGGCAAGCAGATGACGGTCGACGGCACCCGGCCCGTCCTGCTCGGCGCGGGCCTGATCGCCGCGCTCGTCGGCATCGTCGCCTATCGGCAGATGGACGACCGCCGGTCCGAGACCATCCTGTCCGACCTGGTGGCCGCCATCCGCGGCAAGCCGCGGCGGTCCACCGGCGTGCTCATCGCCGTCGAGGGCGACACGCACCTCGACACGTCGACGCAGGCCCAGCTGCTCGCCGACTGGCTGCGCAGCCCGGGGAGCCAGGAAGTCTTCCTCGCGACCGACCCGGCACTCGACGACGAACGCCTGCACGCCGTGCTCACCGGCGCCTCGCTGTCCAGCGCCCGCGCCCACGCCCTGGTGGCCGCCGCGGTCCGCGCCGACCTGGTCGAACGGGAGATCCGCCCGGCCCTGGAGCGCGGCGCGCTGGTCGTCATGGAGCGTTTTGTCGACAGCCCGCTCGCCCACCTGTCGGTGGCGGCCGGGCTCGACCCGGCGGAGCTGGAGGGCCTCGCCGACTGGGCGACGTCACGGCTGCGGCCCGACATCACGGTCCTGCTCGACCGAGATCCGGGCACCCTCCCGAAGTGGCCGGGCAACACCGAGCATCATTGGCATGTGCAGAGCGTGCTGACCGATATGGCCGCGGCCGACCCCGACCGCTATGTGGTGGTCGACGGCGACGGCACCATGGAAGACGTCGCCGACCGGATCCGCCTGGCGGTGCGGACCACCCTCGCGGGCCGCAGGCTCGGCGACCTCGCGCCGGAGCGGGCTTCCTGATGGGTGGAGTCTGGTCGCAGCTCGTGGGGCAGCCGGACGCCGTCGAGGTCCTCAGCGCGGCCGCCCAGTCGGGCGCCCGGCTTGTCGAGGGCACCGGCTCGGCCGCCGGGATGACCCACGCCTGGCTGTTCACCGGCCCACCCGGCTCCGGTCGCTCCGTCGCCGCGCGCGCGTTCGCCGCCGCGCTGCAATGCACGGCGGGCCAGGAGGTGCTGGGCTGCGGCGAGTGCCAGGGCTGCCACACCGCGCTGGGTGGCACCCACGCCGATGTGCGAATGGTCGTCCCGGAGGGGCTGACGATCTCGGTGAGCGAGATGCGCGCGCTGGTGCAGACCTCGGCCCGCAGGCCGACCGGCGGCCGCTGGCAGGTCGTGATCATCACCGACGCCGACCGGCTCACCGAGGGCGCCGCGAACGCGTTGCTCAAGGCGGTGGAGGAGCCACCGCCGCGCACGGTGGTCCTCCTGTGCGCGCCATCGGACCACCCCGACGACGTCTCGGTGACCATCCGCTCCCGCTGCCGCCGCATCGCCCTGCGAACGCCCGCCGCGGCCGCGATCAGCGAAGTCCTGCGCCTGCGCGACGGCATCGACGCCGACACCGCGAACTGGGCCGCCTCGGTCTGCGGCGGCCACGTCGGCCGCGCCCGCAGACTGGCCACCGACCCGGCGGCCCGCGACCGCCGCGAGAAGGTCCTGAAGATCCCCGTGCAGCTGCGCCGGATGGCCGACGTGTTCGACGCCGCGGGTGAACTCGTGAAGGCCGCGGAAGCCGACGCGACCGAGGTCAGCGAGACCCGCGACGAAGCCGAGAAGGACGCGCTGCGGACCGCGATGGGCCACGGCGGCACCGGCAAGGGCACCGCGTCGGCGTCGCGGGGGAGCGCGGGCGCGATCAAGGAGCTGGAGAAGCGGCAGAAGTCCCGCGCCACCCGGACGAAGCGCGACGTGCTGGATCTCGCTCTGGTGGACCTGGCGGGGTTCTACCGGGATGTCCTGGTAGTCCACGCGGGCTCTGACACGACGTTGAATCACCCGGACCACGCGGACAGCGCGGTCAAGGCCGCCCAGAACTGGTCGCCGGAGTCGGCACTGCGCAGGCTCGAGGCGGTGCTGGGATGCCGGGAGGCGCTGGAGCAGAACGTGAAGCCGCAGATCGCCATCGAGGCGATGGTGGCCGTGCTCTATTCAGGCTGAGCCCCAAACACACACACCCCGCCTGACCGAAGTCAGACGGGGTGCGGCCCCTTGCTCGATCAGTCGGCGTACCGGTCCGGCGTGATCTTCACCTGTGTGACTCGGGGGCGGCGGGGCAGCGCCGCGACCAGCACGACTCCCACCAACAGCATCGCGGTGCCCGACCAGAACATCGGCACCGACTGGTACGCGGCACTCGTGTACGCCAGCGGCGGAGTCTGCTTGCCCTGCGGCGCGGGGGCGGGCGGCTGGGTCGGCGTCGCGGTGCCGCAGACCACGCCACCGGTCGGCGCGAACGCACGGGCGATCTGTTCGCCGAGCGAGATCTGGGCCAGCGCCGACGGCAGGTTCGGCAGGCCGAGCGCGTCGGTCGGCAGGACCTGCAGGTCGAGCATGCGGGCCGTGGCGCCGAGCTGGTAGCCCTTGAACGGCTGCGTCGCGTTCTCACCCTTCTGCGTCAGGTTCGCGACGGAGAGGCGGATGACGCCGAGGTCGAGCTTCTGCAGGCCGCCCGCGATGGCTTCCTGCGCGCCCTTGCCGTTGCCCAGCAGGCCACCGATGATCGGGAGCTTGTCGGCGCCGGGCATCGAAGGGGCGCCGGGCAGCGGGATGCCGATGGGGAGGTCCATCTTCGGGTTCGCCGCGTCCAGCTTGCCCAGGCTCTTGCCGCCCTGGACGACCTCGAGGACCGGGGCGGTGTACTTGACCGTGGAGGTCTTCTCGTCGCCGGTCGAGGTGACCTGCAGCGTCGGCTGGCTGACCACGTTGATCGACACCTCGTACGGTGTGCCCGCGAGCAGCTTGACCGCCGCGACCTGCAGCGTCGAGGTCGACTGGACCGCCTTGTTGGCCGACCCGGGGATCGGGACCAGCCTGACGACCGAGCGGGCCGACAGCGTGTTCGGCAGGCTCAGCAGCGAACCCTTGCCGTCCGCGGTCTTCGCGCCCTGGCCGCCCAGGACGCCGCCCAGGGTGCTCAGCGGGCCCGCCAGGCCCTTGATGCCGTCGATGATCGCCTTGTCGGCGTTGGCGTCCAGGTTCGGCGCGTCGAACACGCCGGTGAGGTCGGTGCCGCCGGGCAGCGTCGGGATGGCGTTGAGTGCGGACAGGCTCGCCAGCTCGGTGGCGGCGTCGGCGATGGTGTCCACACAAGGACCCAGCGTGTCGCTCCACTGCGCCCGCACCTGGCCGTTGAGCAGCCCGGCCTTGACCAGGGTGTCGAGCGGGGAGGTAGGCAGGTTCAGCCCGGCGCTCTTGGGCTGGGTGTTGTTCGGCGGCGCGGTCTGCGACAGCGCGCCAGGCGCCTGTGGGCTGACGCCCTGGAAGGCGAACCCGCCCGGCGCGGACTGCGCGATGGCCTTCTCGAACGACAGGTAGGCCTCGGAGTTGGCCTGCGCGCTGGCGAGCCCGAAGCCCATCTCCGCGGCCGCCTGCTTCGGCAACTTCTCCTCGGCGCCCGGGATGATCGTCTTGGTCGGCGCGGAATTCGGCAGCAGCCGGACGATGGCCAGTCCCGTGCCCGCGTCACCGATGGCGTGCCCCAGCTGCTGCGGCCCGATCGGCGCCGACGGCGGCGGCGCGCTCGGGTTCGCGGGCGGCGGGATGGGGGTGGTGGGCTGAGCGGCCGCCGGGGAAGCGACCATCACCAGGACCGCGGCCGCGGCGGGCAGCGCCAGCGCGGCGGACTTGCGTCGGGACATCGTCGGGGTCCTCCTCGGGCGGATCCACGCGGACCGGCTATGGATTGAACGACACTAGGCCCCTCCGGTGACGCGATTCGCACCCGGTATAGTTGCCGTCGGCACGCCGCCTTAGCTCAGTCGGCTAGAGCGATTCACTCGTAATGAATAGGTCAAGGGTTCGACTCCCTTAGGCGGCTCGCAGGTCAGGCCCCGTCCACGCGCTGGTGTGGACGGGGCCTGACTCGTCTTGCGTGACCAACTGCCCGACTAGCCGGTTCGGTTGTCTGCGCCCGGCCGGGGTGTGGGCAGTCGGCAAGGATCACTCGCCCGAGTGAGGCGCGGTCGCGCTTTCGGCGCCTCCCAACCGGCAGTCCCTGTGATTCGTTCCACAGGTTCGTCGCCTCTCGGCTGTCCTCGCACCACGTAGGTTGAAGCGAGTGACTCATGATCTGTTCTCCGACGCGATCACCAGCGCCGACGCCCTCCGTGAGATCTACGAGCTGCCGTCGGGCGCGGCCGCGAGCAAGGAGATCCCCGCGCTCGATGAGATGGCGCGCAGGCTGATCGCCTGTTCGCCCATCGTGTTCCTGGCCAGCGCCGACGCCCAGGGCCGCTGTGACGTGACGCCGCGCGGCGGGCCCGCCGGGTTCGTGTCCGTTCTCGACGACGGCACCATGGTCATTCCCGACGCCACGGGCAACCGGCGGATCGACACCCTGCGCAACGTGGTGGAGACCGGCCGGCTCGGGTTGATCTTCCTGATTCCCGGACGCGGGCAGACGTTGCGAGTCAATGGGCGCGCTTGCGTCTCGGCGCGGCCGAAGTTGCTCGCCGAGCTGACCAACGTGGGCAAGCCGCCGCGGTCGGCGCTGGTGGTGACGCCCGACGAGGTGTTCACCCACTGCCCCAAGGCGTTCGTGCGGTCCGGGGTGTGGAAGCCGGAGACCTGGCCCGCCGCCGACGCGCAGCCGAGCCCGGCCGAGGTCACGCTCGCGCACCTGGGCGACCCGAACCTCACGCTCGCGCAGGTCGAGCAGGACCAGATCGACAGCCTGCGCTACCGGCTCGCCTAGGCCGACCGCCTGCGGGCCGACCACGCGGTCGCGAGGACGAGGCTCGAGGCGGCGAGCGCGCCCACGGCGGCGGCGGCGATGCCGTAGGTGAGGGACGGTTCGCGGGTGGTCAGGACCGAGACCAGCAGCCACACGGCGGCGCCCACGAGCGCGCCCAGCGGCAGCGCGGTGAACGGGGCCGCCGGGCGGCGGTGTCCTCGGCGCAGGGTGCGCATGGTCGACTCGATGTAGGCCAAGCCGAACAGGCCGAGCAACAGGCTGCCCGAACCCATCACGCTGGCCATCGGGTGCGGCTCGCTGACCACCGTGAATCGCTGCACGGGTTGGTCGCCGATCGTGATCTCGCCGGTCGCCGCGCCGCCGACCGTCCAGCGCATGATCGCGTCGGGTTTCACCGTCGCCTGGAACGTGCCGTCCGCGTTCGGCACGACCTCCGGCAACTGGCGCCCGCCCATCGGGATCCCCGCCGCGTTGAGTTCGAGCAGTATGCCGGTCGGGCCGGAGGCTTTGCCGGTGACGACGATGGGTTCGCTCAGGTTGAGCGACACCTGTGCGCTCATCGGCTGACCGTCGATCGTGATTCCCTGGCCGTCGTCCTTGTGCGCCAACGTCTTCGGAGCCATGAACGGCAGGACGGCCAAGACGATCACCGCGACCGCGGCGACCAGGCCGGGCCACAGCGGCGACGGGCCCTGGCTGAGCAGTTCGCTTGCCGGGCGCAGACCACGGCCGCGGGCCTCGGCGAAGTCGATCGAGCGGGTCGGTTCGTGGACGGTGCCCCGCACCGGCGGGGTGACGATGGTGGCCGCGTCGGGCTGGCGGTGCAGCTGCTGGGTGATGCTGCCCATGACCCGCGGCCCCAGGTGGACCGGCACGCGGGAGCGCTCCAGCCAGCCCGGGCCGAACACCGCGGTCGCCGCCGCGCTGAGGTCGACGGCGAACGCCTCGGCGTCGCGGTAGCGGTGCAGCGGGTCCCGGGCGAGGCTGCGCATGACCACTGTGGACAGCGGGTCCGGCACCCTCGGCAGCGGCTGCGGGTCGTTGAAGATGCGTTGCCGCATCATGCTCACGGCACCGCGGGTGCGGTCGTAGGGCAGTTCGCCGCACAGCAGTTCGTAGAGGACTGTGCCCGCCGCGTACACATCGGCGGCCGGGCTGAGCGGGTTGCCCATGGCCTGTTCCGGCGCGATGTACGCCGGGGTGCCGAGCACCTCGCCCGCGTGGGTCATCATCGTGGCGCCTTCGCTGACCACCTGGGCGATCCCGAAGTCGGCCACCTTCATCACGCCCGCCGACGTGAAGAGCAAGTTCTTCGGCTTGACGTCGAGATGCAGCACTCCCGCCGCGTGGGCCGCGTGCAGGCCGCCCAGCATCGCCAGCGCGATCGCGCAGGACTGCTCGCCGGTCAGCCCCTCGTCGTGGAACTTGGAGTAGACCGTGCCGCCGTCGAGCTTCTCCATGACCAGCAGGTTGTCCCGGCCGGTCTGGACGTAGTCGTAGACCGGCACGATGTGCGGGTGGTCGAGGCTCGCGAGCACCCGCGCCTCACGGTCGAACCGGGCGTTGACGTCCGGGTCGCCGATGAGGTCGGCAGGCAGCTGCTTGATCGCCACATGCCTGCCGAGCGAGCGGTGCACGCCCTCGTACACCACGCCCATGCCGCCGGAGCCGATCTTGTCGCCGACGCTGTACTGCGGCAGTGCCGAGGCGAGACCCGCGGGTGCGGTCATTCAGGCCACCTTTGGGGCTCGAGGTGCTGGGTCGTCAGGCTCACGGTCCGGCCGTCGTCGGGGACCGGGGCGGCGGCGGGCGCGTCCGGCACCGGGTGCGGGGTCAGGAAGCCCAAGGCCATCGCGATCAGCGCCGCACCCAGCACGATCGGGATCTCCACCTCGACCTCCGGCGGCACCAGGCGCAGCACGGACAGCGTGACGACCGCGACCAGGCCGGTGCCGATGCCCGCGGGCAGGAACCGCAGCGCCCGGCGGAACCGGTTCGGCGAGAGGCGGTGGCGGGCGAGGGCGAGCAGGGCGCCCGCCCAGGTCAGCGCGGTCAGCACCAGCATGGCCAAGCCGAACACGCCGTAGACCGACCAGAACGACCCCTGCACGTCGGCCACGGTCTTCGCGCCGCCGAGCACGTTGCGGTCGTCGTCGAGCAGGGTGACCGAGGTCGGGAGCAGCCCGATCGCCTGCCCGTCGAGGTCACGCACGTCGAGCGGGAACGTCCGGGTGGTCCGGCCGCGGGCCGGGACCTCGAACGGGAGGGTGGTGTCGTAGGCGTAGAAGGTCAGGGCGAGCGCCACACCGGAGACCCTGATCAGCCGCACCTTCTGCGGCTTCGACCCGGGGTTCTCGGCCGTGATCGACAGCTCGGCGACCTTGCGGGGGTCGAGCGTGACGGTCCGGCCATCGATGTTCTTGCCATCGATGGTGACGGTGACTCTGAGTGGCTCGTCGCCATCCTGGGCGGCAGCTGGGGACGCGCCCAAGACCAGCGCTGCCGTCACAAGGGCAACCGCCGCCGCGATAAGACGTCCCATGGGATAACCCCTAGTTGAACGGGCCCGATTGAGGCGGAATGCTACAGCGAGTTGATACTCGCCGGAGCGTTCCATCGGACGAGGGAAGTAGCCGTGCGCAGTGTTAGACGCTTAGTGGCCATCGTCGTTGCGACAGTTGTCGTGACGCTAGTGGTTCTGCCAGTGACCCAGGCCTCCGCCCAGACCACTTCGCAGCAGCCGTCGCCCACGTACGCCATCAAGCCGAACTACGGTCCGGTGGGCAGCTCCTTCACCGCCAGCTGGAGCAACGCCCCCTGCCGCGACATCCGGATCCTGTGGGATGGCGCGCAGATCGCCGAGATGGTCGCGATCAGCGGTTCAGTGCCCGCCACGGTGCCGTCGAACGCGACGGTGGGTTCGCACACCGTCGAATTCTCCTGCTCCGGCAAGACCTCGTTCGGCAAGGCCGCGTTCCGAGTGACCGCGCCCCCGACCACGAGCAGGCCGCCGGTCACCACGACCACGAATCCGCCCGTGGTCACGACCAACCCGCCGGTCGTGACCACGACATCCCGTCCCCGGCCGACCACGACGACCACGCGGCCGACGACGACCACGACCACGCCGGTCACCACGACGACGGAAACCACGCCGTCGACCACGGACGTTCCCACCACGACACCCGTGATCACCGACGTCCCCGAGCCCAAGCGCGATCTCAAGCTCGACCGCGAGGCCATTCAGCCCGGCGACTCCCTCGAAGCCACCGGCCGCGGCTGTGATCCTAATCACACAGTCCTGCTCACGTCGGGTGGCGAGAAGGTCGGCGCGACCGTCGCGGACGGTCAGGGCGAGTTCCGGACGAAGGTCCAGTTCAGCAAGATCGTGCCCGGCCGCCACCTGATCGCCGCCGAGTGCGGCATCCTTCTGACCGGCGCCGTCGACCAGCTCGTCACCAGCTCCATGGGCGGCAGTTCGAGCACCTTGGTCATCCTGGTCTTCTTCGTCCTCGCCGGTTCCGCACTGATCCGATTCACCTAGACCGCATCGCCCGGAACACCCGCTCCCAGCGAGCGGGGTCCGGTGCGTGCGCGGCCGTCAGCGTGATCCGGTGCGCCACATCGCCGTAGCGGCGGACCACCTCGGTGGCCACCTCCTCCGGCGCGCCGACGACGGCGAACGTGGTGAGCACCTCGTCGTCGATCAGGGCGGCCATCTCGTCCCAGCGTCCGCGCTTGGACAGGGCGTTGAGGTTGTCCTGCAGGTCGCCCCAGCCGTGCAGTTCGAGGACGGGCCGGTACGCGGGGGTCGAGCCGTAGAAGGCGATCTGCTTGCGCACCTCGGCGGCCGCCGACGCCATCTCCTCCTCCGACGACCCGGTCACGACGAACGACGGGCCGCTGATCTCGAAGCCCGCCGACGGCTTCCCGGCTGTGGCCCGGCCGCGTTCGATCGCGGGGAGGGTGACCTCGCGCAGGTACCGCTCGGTGGTGAAGCTGTGGCACAGCATGCCGTCGGCGACCTCGCCCGCGACCTCGGTCATCCGTGGGCCGACGGCGGCGAGGTAGATCTTCGGGTTGCCGTGCGGGTTGGGGCCCGGGTCGAAGAACGGCGTCATCAGCGTGTGCTTGTAGAACTCGCCGCGGAACGCCAGGCGCTCGCCGGTCTCCCAGGCCCGCCAGATGGCGCGCACGGCGAGGACGAACTCGCGCATCCGGGCGGCCGGGCTCGACCACGGCATGCCGAAGCGCTTGGTGATGTGCGGCTGGATCTGCGACCCGAGCCCGAGCACGAACCGGCCCTCGGAGAGTCCGTGCAAGTCGTTGGCCTGCACGGCGACCGTCATCGGGTTGCGGGCGAAGGCCACGGCGATCCCGGTGATCAGTTCGATCCGAAGTCCGGTCCGCGGCGACGGCCAGCGCGAGGAACGGGTCGAGCTGTGTCTCGGCGACCCAGGCGCCGTCGTACCCGGCTGCCTCGGCGGCCACGATCGCGTCGGCGGCCTGGGAGACGGTCTTGGTGTAGCCGCCGGAGTCGAGCTTCATCATCCGACCCTACAAAGCCCTTCGCCTCGGGCCTGGCCGGGTGCGGCCGGCCAAGCCCGGGGCGAAGGGATGCGAACAGCAATGAAGTTGTGTTCGCAATATCGGCTGTTCCGGTAGCCGGCTCACATCCGATCCAGGTATCAATTGGTCTTATGGCCGAACTTGAGATCCGTCACCTGCGGGCGATCTGCGCCATCGCCGACGAGGGCAGCGTGTCCCGGGCCGCGATCCGGCTCGGCGTCACCCAGCCCGCGTTGACCGCGCAGCTGCGCTCGATCGAGCGGCTTATCGGCGGGGAGCTGTTCCGGCGTTCACCCAACGGAAGCGTGCCGACCGAGCTGGGCCGCAGCGTGGTCCGCTCGGCCCGGATCGTGCTGGAGGACATGTCCGCGCTGCTGGCCACCGCCCGTTCCCACGTGCGCCAGCCGGGGAAGACGCCCCTGGTCATCGCCTCGACGCCGCTGCTGTTCACCAGCGCGCTGATCAGCGAACTGCGGGCCTGGTTCGCCGCCGAACTGCGCACGGAGATCGACTCGTCGGCCCCCGCGCTGCTCGACCTTGTCGTCGCCAAGCAGGCCGACCTCGCCATCTTCGAGAAGTTCGAGGGCATGGAGCACCGGACGCTGACCGACGTCGAAGTCCGCACGATCGTCGAGGAGCCGCAGTTCGTCGCGCTCAGTGCCGACAGCCCGCTCGCCGAGCAGGACGAGATCGACCTGGTCGACCTGGCCGACCTCGACTGGGTCGTGCCCCCGCCGGACCAGGACAGCATGCGCCTGCGGTTCCGCTCGACCTGCGAGTCGCTCGGCTTCACCCCGCGCATCACCCACCACGTCACCGAGGGCCGCACGGCGATGGCGCTGGCCGCGGCGGGCGCGGTCTGCCTGGCCCAGCCCGCCTCACTCGGCGGGCCGGGGTTCGTCATCCGGCCGTTGCGTGGTTCGGTCCTGACCGTGCCCGTGGTCGTGGTCATCCGGCTCGACGGGATGTTCGCCGCCCGCAGGCAGGAGGTCTACGCCTGCGTCGCCCACGCCTACCGCTCGATCGTGGAACGCAACCCGACGTACGGGAAGTGGTGGGACAAGCACCCCGAGGCCCACACCGATCTCGACGCGGCCCTCGCGCTACCCCGACCCAGCAGACCGTCTTGAGCTGAGTTCGCTAGGCCTTGATCGGCTTGAGCGTCCAGAGCACGGTCATCTCCGCGGTGGTGACGCCCTCGGCGTTGCGGATCGTGCAGTCGACGGCGAACTCGGGGCGCTGTCCGGCGTCGAGTTCGGCGATCACGTCGGCGGCGGGCCGGGCCAGGACGGCCTCCGCCGTCAGGTTGCCGCGCGCGAGCTTCTTGTAGCGGATCTCGGAGCTGACGACCAGCGGGGTCGCGCGACCCATCTGCTCGGAGAAGGACGCCAGGCCGACCGCGCCGGACGCCGTCTCGGCCAGCCCGAACATCACCGCGGCGTGCGGTCCGCCGACGTGGTTGCGATGGTTCTCGACGTCGGTCAGCTCGCACACCACCCGGTCGGCGGCGACCTCGGTGAACTCCACGCCCGCCGTGGTGACCCAGGGGACGGTCTTCTTCATAGCGTCGGCGACCCAGCCGTAGTCAGTGCTCATGGAGCGCACATTACTCGCCGGTAACTTCGGTTGGCCACCCGCGATAGAATCGGGGACATGCATGAGCCCGCGCTGTCGCGCCTCGCCGCGTCCGATCCCGCCATCGCCGAGCTGGTCGAGGGCGAGGCCCGCAGGCAGTTCGAGAAGATCCGGCTCATCGCCTCGGAGAACTACGTCTCCACCGCGGTGCTCGAGGCGACCGGAACGGTGCTGACGAACAAGTACTCCGAGGGCTACGCGGGCAAGCGCTACTACGAGGGCCAGCAGTACATCGACCAGGTCGAGAAGCTGGCGATCCAGCGGGCCAAGGACGTCTTCGGCGTCGAGCACGCCAACGTGCAGCCGTACTCCGGCTCACCCGCGAACCTCGCGGTCTACCTGGCTCTGGCGAACCCCGGCGACACCGTCATGGGCATGGCGCTGCCCGCGGGCGGCCACCTGACCCACGGCTGGAGCGTCTCGGCCACCGGCCGGTGGTTCCGCCCGGTGCAGTACGGCGTGCGCCAGGACACCGGCCGGGTCGACTTCGACGAAGTGCGTGCGCTCGCGCTCGCCGAGCGGCCCAAGCTGATCTTCTGCGGCGGCACCGCGATCCCGCGCACGATCGACTTCCCGGCGTTCGCCGAGATCGCCCGCGAGGTCGACGCCGTGCTCGTCGCCGACATCGCGCACATCGCGGGACTGGTCGCCGGTGGCGCGCACCCCTCGCCGGTGGGCCACGCGCAGATCATCTCGACCACCACGCACAAGACTCTCCGCGGTCCGCGCGGAGCGATCCTGATGTCCGACGCCGCGCACGCGAAGGCCCTGGACAAGGCCGTGTTCCCCGGTCTGCAGGGTGGTCCGCACAACCACACGACCGCCGCCATCGCCGTGGCGCTCGCCGAGGCCGCCCGGCCGGACTTCCGCGACTACGCGGCCGGGATCGTCGCCAACGCCAAGGCTCTCGCCGGCGCGCTGACCGAGCGCGGCTTCGACCTGGTCTCCGGCGGCACCGACAACCACCTGATCCTGGTCGACCTGACCAGCAAGGGCGTCGCGGGCAAGCCCGCCGCGCAGGCGCTGGATCGCGCGGGGATCGAACTGAACTACAACTCCGTGCCCTTCGACCCGCGCAAGCCGTTCGACCCGTCCGGCATCCGGCTCGGCACCGCCGCGATCACCACCCGCGGCCTGGGCGTGGAGCAGATGCCGCAGCTGGCGGAGTGGATCGACCGCGCGGTCGGGGCGAGCGACGAGGCCGAGATCGACGCCGTGGCCGCTGAGGTGCGCGAACTGCTGGCCGGCTACCCGATGCCGGGCTGGGTCTGACGTCACACGAAAAACAAGTTGCATGCACCAACTTAAAAGTGCATGCTTGTATCGACCAACTAATTGGATGATGCAAGCAAGTAGGAGCAGTCATGGCCGCCTCGGAAGTCGAGACAGCGCCGCTCACTGACCGCGACCTGGAAAACGGCCAGCGACTGGCGAGCGTGCTCTTCGCGTTCGGCAAACAGCAGGCCACGGTCTCGGCGCGGATGAGCAAGGCGGGCGTCGACCGCTCGGCGATCATCGTCCTGAAGACACTGGTGATGCTGGGCCCGGTTCGGTCGAGTGTGCTCGCGGGGGCGATCCACTCCGACCCGTCGACAGTCAGCCGACAAGTAGCCACCCTGGTCAAGGACGGCCTTGTCGAACGCCGCGCGGACCCGGAAGACGGCCGCGCCAGCCTGCTCGCCGCCACCCCCGAAGGCCTCGCCCTCCTGGAAGCCAACCGGGCACGGTTCGCCGTGTCCCTGGCCCGGATGGTGCGCCACTGGGAACCAGCTGACCTCGACCAGTTCATCGAGCTGTTCGAGCGCTTCCTCAGCGACCACGACGACTACCTACCGACTCTGATCAGCGAATGCGCCCAACCGGTGCGTTCCGAAGGGGGGCACCAATGACCGCACCGACGACCTCGGACGCGGCACCAGGGCAACTGACCCACCGGCAGATCCTCACGGTCCTGTCCGGCCTCATGCTCGGCATGCTGCTCGCGGCCCTGGACCAGACGATCATGGCCTCGGCCATGAAGACGATCGCCGACCAGCTGCACGGCCAGACGATCCAGGCGTGGGCGACCACCGCCTACCTGATCACGGCCACCATCTCGACCCCGCTCTACGGGAAGCTGTCCGACATCTTCGGCCGCAAGCCGATGTACCTGACGGCGATCTCGTTCTTCCTGCTCGGCTCGGTGCTCTCCGGCATCGCGGGCTCGATGTACGAACTCGCCGCGTACCGCGCGGTGCAGGGTCTCGGCGCCGGTGGCCTGATGTCGCTGGCGCTGGCGATCATCGCCGACATGGTGGCGCCCCGCGAGCGCAGCAAGTACCAGAGCTACTTCATGGGCGTGTGGGGACTGTCCAGTGTGGCCGGACCGGTGGTCGGCGGGTTCTTCGCCGGGCTCAGCACGTTCGCGGGCATCGAGGGCTGGCGCTGGGTGTTCCTGCTCAACGTGCCGATCGCCCTGGTCGCGCTGGCCGTCGTGGCCCGCTACCTGAACGTGCCGCACAAGCCGGTTCCGCAGAAGGTCGACTACCTCGGCGCGATCCTGCTGACCGTCGGCCTGGTGCCGCTGCTGATCATCGCCGAACAGGGCCGTGAGTGGGGCTGGGCCTCCGGGCGCGCCCTCGCGATGTACGGCATCGGCGTGGTCGGGCTCATCGCGTTCTGGTTCAACGAGCGCCGGATGGGCGACGCCGCACTGCTGCCGCTGCGGCTGTTCGGCAAGCAGTTCTCGCTGATCAACGCGGTCAACTTCGTCATGGGTGTCGGCATGTTCGGCATGATGATGTCGCTGCCGCTGTACCTGCAGATCGTCAAGGGCGCGTCGCCGACCGAGTCCGGTCTGATGACGCTGCCGCTGACGTTCGGCATCCTCGCGGCCGCCATCATCAGCGGCCGGATGATCAGCCGGACCGGCCGGTACCGGATCTACCCGGTCGTCGGGCTCGGCCTGACCGCCGCGTCGCTGTTCCTGTTCGCGCAGATCGGCGTCGACACCCCGCTGTGGGCGACCATGCTGATCATGGTGCTGGCGGGCGCGGGCCTCGGCCTGTGCATGCAGCCGCTGATCCTGGCCATCCAGAACGACGTCGACCCGCGCGACATCGGCGTGGCCACCTCCACGGCGACGTTCTTCCGGTCCATCGGCGGCACGGTCGGCACCGCGGTGTTCCTGTCCATCCTGTTCACCGTGGTCGGCGACCGGATCTCCGACGCCTTCGGCTCGGTGCGCACCGACCCGGCGTTCACCGAGGCGCTCACGCAGAACCCGCAGTTCGCCGGGTCGCTGCAGGGCGGGATCGACCTGAACAACACGTCGTTCCTCAACACCCTCGACCCGACGCTCGCCCGGCCGATCCTGACCGGGTTCTCCAGCTCGCTGGACACGGTGTTCCTGGTCGGCGGTGTGGTGGTGCTGGCGGCGTTCGCGCTGATCTGGTTCCTCAAGGAGACCCCGTTGTCGACCAAGTCCGGTCTGCAGCGGATCGCCGAGGAGGACGCCCCCACGCCGGTCGCGGTGCACTGATCGCTCTGCTGTTTGGAATGGCCCCCGGTTCACGCGCGCCGGGGGCCTTTTCAGATGGCGATGGTGAGGGTGGCGGTGAAGCCGCTGCCGACGTCGCCTGACGTGGCGGCCAGTTGGGTGTCGTGGCCGTCGCGGAACACCATGTCGGACTCCAGCGACGAGCGCTGCAGGTTCCGGACACTCTGGGCGTAGCCGTCCGTGGCGTAGACCGTCTCGCAGACGTCCTCGGGCAGGGCCAGCTGTGAGGTCACCGTCGGCTCGCCCGCCTTCGTGGCCTCGGCGAGGCTCGGGTAGACCTCGAAGTGGATGTGCGGCCACCGTCCCGCGTAGGCGCCGGGGAAGACGCTGGTGAACCGCACCTTGCCGGACCCGTCGGTCTCCTGGACACCGCGCAGGTAGTTCTCCTCGGTGACGCCGGGGGAGTACATCGAGTACCGGCCGTCGATGTCGCACTGCCACAGGTAGACGGCGGCCTGGCTGAGCGGGGCGCAGTCCTTCGTGACGGTCAGCTCGATGGTGAGCGGGACACCGGCGGCGGTGGTCGTCGACGAGCCGAAGCTGGAGCGAATGTCCGTGCGGACGATGCCGGACTCGGTGAGGGCGTTCGGGCCGTTGGCGCCGTCGCCCGGATAAGGACCAGCGGTCTCCTCGGGGATCTTCTCGGCGCACTGCTGTGGGCTGGTCGTCCCCGTTGTCGGCTGGGTCGCTGTCGGGGTGCTGCACCCGGCCAGGACGCTCAGTCCGGCTCCGCCCAGCAAGGTGAGCATGCGGCGTCTGCCCAGAATCGCGAGGTCGAAAGCGAGTCCGCGGTCGTGGTCGTCCATGGGTCCATCGTCAGCCCGGACCCTGGGTGTGCGCTGTGTGGAGCCTGTGACAGCGAGAAGCCCCGCACAGGGTGTGTGCGGGGCTTCTCGTGGTGGCTCAGTGGTGCAGGCCGCCCTCGTCCTTGAGTCGCTTGTAGGACCGGTTGATCTCGGCCTCGGCCTCGACCCGACCGACCCAGCTGGCGCCCTCGACGCTCTTGCCGGGCTCGAGGTCCTTGTAGACCTCGAAGAAGTGCTGGATCTCCAGGCGGTGGTACTCCGCCAGGTGGTGGATGTCGCGCAGGTGCTCGGTGCGCGGGTCGTGCGCCGGAACGCACAGGACCTTGTCGTCGCCACCCTTTTCATCGGTCATGCGGAACATGCCGATCGCGCGGGCGCGGATGAGGCAGCCGGGGAAGGTCGGCTCCTGCACCAAGACCAACGCGTCGAGGGGGTCACCGTCCTCACCGAGGGTGTTGTCCACGAAGCCGTAGTCGGCCGGGTACTGCGTGGCGGTGAACAGGGTGCGGTCGAGCTTGATGCGCCCCGACTCATGGTCCATCTCGTACTTGTTTCGATTTCCCTTGGGGATCTCGATGGTGACGTCGAACTCCACGCCGTCCCTCAATCGTCTCGGCTGTTCTCGTTACGCCACTAGTGTGGACCACGACATCCCGATGGCCCGAACCGAACTGGGTCCGTGGGGGTGTGAGATTCAGCGGGGGGTAGGGGAGGAACGCGGGTGCGCGAGCACGGCCAGTCGGCTCAACCGAACCGACGCACATCTCAAACGCAGGGCTCTGAGCAGCAGGAACGCCCGGATCTCACCGATTCGGCCGTTCCCGCCTGGCCCGCGGGCGATGACGAACTGTGGCCGTCGCTCGACGATGACGAGGTCCCCGCCGCGCCGAAGCCCGCCGACCACGCGCCGTTACGTGATGAGACCCACGTCGAAGAGGCCCCCCAAACTCCCCCAGGGACAACCACCCGGCCGAGTGAATCCGCGGAAAACTTTGCCTGGCCGACAGCCGATTCGGTCGCTGTGGGTGAGCCTGAGCCGGCCGCGGCGGCCGCGTGGCCGACGGAGGACGGGGTGGAGGCCTTCCCGTCGGTCGACCCGGACCCCGTTCCGGGGCTGGTGGACGATCATGGGTACCCGGTGGTGGACCCCGAACTTCCGGTCCCGGCTGCGGTGCGGCCGGTCGATGTGGACGCTGTGGGGGCGGATCCTGTTGATCAGCCCGGCGATGGTGCGGCGGATGACGAGCCTGACGATGGACAGGCCCCAGACACCACCGCGGTTGCTGAGCTTGCGGTCGATGAGGAGCCACCGGTCGCTTCTGAGGGGCCGGTAACCGACGAAGCAGTTGTTGGTGCGGAGGCCTCGGCTGCTGATGAACCCGAGCAGTCTCTGGTCGGCGACGAGCCGCCGGTCGCTGAGGAAGCGCTCGTGGTCGAGCAGGCTGTCGATGAGCCACCGGTTTCGGCTGAGACCGAGGCAGGCGGACAGGCGCAGGCTGACGATCAGCCCACCAGCGTCGAGAAGCCGCCTGCCTCCGACGCCCCACCCGTTGATGACGATCTATCGGTTGTCGATGAGTCGTCCGCCGGCGAGCCCTCGGCTTCCGATGAACGGTCCGTCGTCGATGAACCGTCCGTCGTCGATGAGCCGGATGTCGACCACTCACCGGCGCCGTCCGGCCCGGACGACTCGATTGACGAGCCTGAAGTCGATGCGCCTGACCCGGTTTCGGTCGATGAGCCGGAGCAGTCGGTGGATGATCAGCCGGAGGTCGATCCCACACCGGAGGTGTCGGGTCCCGACAGTTCGGTAGTCGAGGAGGCCGCGGACGGCCCCACTGACGAGACCGATGCGGATTTAGAACCCGCCGAGACCTCGCGGCTGCAGGTTCCCGAGAGCAAGACAATTCCCACCCGCAGGCCGACCGTGCCCCCGCTACCGGTCCCGCCGCCGACCGTCGTCCGGGCGCCGCTGCCCAGGCCGACCACGCCCAAGCGCCCGCCCCGCCAACCCGCCCCGCAGGCCACGGCGAACACAGCCGAGACGACCCAGTTCATCGCCCGGCCGTCCCTGCCCCAGCCTCCCGCCCGGCCCGTCCAGCCGCCGCGTCAGCCCGCCCGTCCCGCGGGCCCGGACGTCACCGCGTCGCGGCCGGAGGATGTCGCCGGGCCCGGAGGTGAGGCCGATGACAGTGGCACGGGCGTCGCTGAGAGCACGACTTACCTCAGGCCGGTTCGGCGACCCGAGAGTGAAGAGCCGCCCCGCGGCACTGACATCGGCACCGACATCGGCGCGGCGGACCATCCGCAGGCCGAGGCCACCGCCGACGAACCCGCCGCCCCCACGCTCGCCGCGCCGATCCCGGACTCCGACGCCACGAACACTGTCGAGCCGGACGACCAGCCCGAACTCGACGAGACCCAGCCGCCTGGCACGGATCAGTCGGAGCTTGGCGAGACCCAGCCGCCTGGCGTGGGTGAGTCGGAGCTCAGCGAGTCCGAGGCAGGCGCGGACCAGGCGACGACTGACGAGTTCGAGTCGGCCGATGCGGAGCAGTCGGGGCCTGCCCGCGTCGAGTCCGCGGTCGAACAGGGGCCCGTGGCCGAGGGCACGACGTACCTCGCGCCGGTCAGCGGTCCGGAAGAGACCCAGTCTCCCGAGGCGGGCCACCCCGAGGATGACCGCCGTACGGACCTCGCCGCCGACTCCGCGCTCGATGAATCGGTGTCTGGGGCGGAGGCAGGCGAGGACCGTCCAGAGGCTGAACATCGCGGGGACGATGACGGTGACTCGGCGGTAGAGCAGGCTCCGGCTGCCGAAGGCACGACGTTCGTCGCGCCGGTTCGCCGTCCGGACGAGTCTCAGCCGCCCGAGGCCGACTGGGGGCGTACCGACTCCAATGAGGACCGCACGGCGGGCTCCTCGGTCGAGGTTTCGGCTGCTGAAAGCACCACCTACCTCGCGCCGGTTCGGCGGGCCGAGGAGGCGCAGCCGCTCGAAACCGATTGGCAGCGCCCGGATTCGGTCGACGCGGAGCCGGTCGATGACGATTCGGTGGTCGAGCAGGCTCCCGCCGCCGACAGCACCACCTACTTCGCACCGGTTCGGCGGGCCGAGGAGGCACAGCCGCTCGAAACGGGTTGGCAGCGCTCGGAGTCCGTCGAAGCCGAGCCGGTCGAGCAGGCTCCCGCCGCCGACAGCACCACCTACTTCGCGCCAGTGCGGCGGCCTTCCGACTCCGAACAAGACCACACCCCAGAGGATGACCACCGGGCCGAACCGCGCTCGGCCGAGCAGGAGCTCCACGAAGATCGCTCCTTTGAGGACAGTGCGCCGCCCTCGCCTTGGTCTATCGCCGACTCGCATGCCGAGAGTTCCGGTGCGGACGAAACCGCCGCCCAGGAGTCGCCGTGGTCGATCGCGGAGCCTGCCGACCACGGTCAGGCACCCGCGCCATGGCACACGACGGACGCCCCCGACGCCACTCCGGCTCCGGACTGGCGTGGCGAGGACCGTCCAGACGCCACGGACCATGAGCCCGATTGGCGCGCCGAGGACCGCCCGGCGGCCGCCGTCGCGGACACCGCGGCGCAGGAACCGGCGTGGCAAGGGCCCGGACCGGACCTGATCGAGGACCGAACCTGGCAGTCCACGGACAATGCCGCGTTCGAGGCAGGCACCACCTACCTCGACCTGTCCCGCCTCCCTGCCGCCGAGCGGCCCGGCGCCGGACTCGACCCGCCGCGCACCGACTCGTTCGGCAGGCCCTATCCGTCGCGGCCCCAGGACACCGAACGCCACTCCGCTGATTCGGGACTTGCCCGGCCGGATCAGCGCCACCCCGACGAGGCGCCCCGGTGGGACCAGTCCCGTCCGGGCGACCCGAATTTCGCTCCCGGCACGGCGCGCCCGAACCAATTCCACCCCGACCCGCGCCGACCCGACGGTCGACCGGACATCCGGCCCGACGGTCGACTCGACAACCAGCCCGGTAGCCGCCCCGGCGGTCGGCCGGACGGCACCGACCAGCGCCACCCACACGATTCCGGCTTCAACCAGCCACGCCACCCAGCCCACGGCCACCCAGGCTCAGGCCCCAACCGTGGCCCGCAGGCCTACGACCCCACGCGCCGGGTCGGACCGCGGTCCTACCCCGGTATGGAGCCCGCGCCTCGGCCACGCACCGGTCCCGACTCGCTCCGCCGCGAACCGGTCAACCCCGCCGACATCGACTCGCTCCGCGACGCCCCCGGGTTCACCCTCGGCGGTGACCAGCCGAAGCCCGAGCAGCGGCCCGAGGAGCCCCGCAAGCGCAAGGGGCTGCTGGTCGGTGGCGTCATCGCCGCGGTCCTCGCGCTCGCGGCCGGTGCCGTCGTCGCCGTTCCCGGTCTTGCCGAGAAGATCGGCTTGGCCGGCGCCGACGATGTCGAGATCGCTCCGCCCGCGCCCGCCGTCCAGTTCAGCCCGACCCTGCGCGGCCCTGGCTCCGACGTCCCAGCACCCACCGCCGCGGGTGTGCGGGCCGCGCTCGCCGGCCCCGCGGCCAATCCGGCTCTAGGCACCCTCACCGGCACGGTGATCGACCCGACGTCCGGTGAAGTCCTCTTCGCGCGGAACCCGACCACCGCGATGGTTCCCGCCTCCACCACGAAGCTGCTCACCTCCGCCGCCGCGCTCCTCGCGCTGCCGCACGCCGAGCAGCTGACGACGCGCGTGGTGGCGGGGGAGAAGCCAGGGTCGGTGATCATCATCGGCGGTGGCGACCCGACGCTTTCCTCGCTGCCGCAAGGCAAGAGCTCCGTCTACCCCGGCGCCGCGCACCTCGACGACCTGGTGGCCCAGGTCAAGGCGGCCGGACCCGTCGACACCGTCTACGTCGACCTCGGCCGCTACACCGGCCCCCTCGTCGAACCCAGCTGGGACCCGGTCGACGTCCCCGCGGGCTACATCTCGCCGATCGTCCCCGCCATGCTCGACGGCGCCCGGGCCGACCCGACGAAGGCTGTCTCCGCGCGCTCGGACAACCCCGCCCGCATGCTGGCCGAGGCGTTCGCCAAGCGCATCGGCGCCAGTGTCCCCGCGAAGGCGCAGGCGACCGCCGCGCCAGGGGCCAAGGTGCTCGGCGAGGTCCGGTCGGCTCCTGTCGTCGAGTTGGTCGACAACGCGTTGCAGAGTTCCGACAACGTGCTGGCGGAGACCCTCGCCCGCGAGGTCGCGCGCGCCACGAATCAGGAGACCTCGTTCGCCGGTGGCACCAAATCCATCATAGAGACCTTGCGCAGCAACGGTTTCGACGTCACCGGGGTGTCCCTCAACGACGCGAGCGGGATGTCCGGGCAGAACAAGGTCACCGCCGCGCTGCTCGCCGAGGTGCTCAAGGTCGCCGCCGCCCCCGAGGGGTCCGACCCGCGAATCGACAAGCTGCGTCCGCTGCTCGGCGGGCTTCCCGTGGCAGGCGGCAGCGGCACGCTCGCGAACCGCTACACCGAGGGTGCCGCGCCGGGTAAGGGCTGGGTCCGGGCCAAGACGGGCACGCTGCCCGCGCTGCAGGTGAACTCGCTGGCGGGCGTCGTGCTCGACAAGGACGGCAGGCTCCTGGTGTTCGCCCTGATGACCAACGCGTCGAACACGCTGCAGGCCCAGCCCGCGCTGGACGTGCTCGCCGCCACGCTTCGCCAATGCGGGTGCCGATAACGGGTAGCGTCGCGGGTGTGAACGCGGCGACCAGTGCGGACATGGCCGGGTCGACGGGCGAGGTCTCGCCGGTCGACTGGGATCTGGCGGTCTCGACCGCCCAGCGCCTCGTGCCCTCGGGCCCGGTCGTGAGCCGCGAGGAGGCCGACCGCACGGTCGCCCACCTGCGCGAGATCACCGCGGTGGCCGAGGGACACGTCCGCGACCTCACCGGCCTGGGCCACGACCTGCCGCTGCTCGAAGGCGACGTCGTCGACCGCGACGGCTGGGTCGAGGCGGCCGTCGACAGCATCGCCGCGCTCACCGCGGGCGCCCTGCCGCAGCGACCCGGCAAGGTCGCGGGCAGCGTCCTCGCGGCCGGCGCGGGCCTGCAGGCGGGCATGGTGCTGGCATACCTCGGCAGCCGGGTGCTCGGCCAGTACGACCCGTTCGGCGGCGGCAGCGGCAGGCTCCTGCTCGTCGCACCCAACATCGTCGCCGCGCAGCGCGCCCTCGATGTGCCGTCCGACGACTTCCAGATGTGGGTCTGCCTGCACGAATGCACCCACCGGCTGCAGTTCACCGCGGTCGACTGGCTGCGCGACTACTTCCGCGACCAGGTCGGCAGTTTCATCAGCGGGCTCGACGACAGCGCGAACAACGCCCTCACCAGGCTGCCCGAGGTCCTCAAGGCCGCGCGGTCCCGCCCGGACCCGATGGGAATCATGGAGCTGCTCCAGTCGCCCGAGCAGCGCGAGATCTTCGACCGCCTCATCGCCCTGTCGACCCTGCTCGAAGGCCACGCCGACCACGTGATGGACGCCGTCGGGCCGCTCGTCGTGCCCAGCGTCGCGACCATCCGCCAGCGCTTCACCGCGCGCAGGCGCGGCGGCGGCGTCCTGGACCGCGTGCTGCGCACCCTTCTTGGTGTCGACGCGAAGATGAAGCAGTACGCCGAGGGAGCGCGGTTCACGAAGCACGTCGTCGACGCGGTCGGCATGGACGGCTTCAACAAGGTGTGGACCTCGCCCGAGACGCTCCCGCTGCGTTCGGAGATCACCGACCCGGACGCCTGGCTCCGGCGAGTCGCGCACCCGTGACCGGCAAGCCTCACTCCGCCGTCGCCGAGGTCCGGCTGGCCGTCCGCAAACTGCTCACCGAGGCGAGCCCCGAGTCGCACGTCTGTGTCGCGGTCTCCGGTGGCGCCGACTCGCTCGCATTGGCCGCTGCTACTCAACACGTCGGTTCGCGAATGGGGCTGCGGGTAGTCGGTCTGACCGTCGACCACGGACTGCAAGAGGGCTCGGCCGACACGGCTATGCGAACCGCGGACCAACTGACCGGACTCGGCCTGGACGACGTGCGTGTCCTTCCGGTCGTCGTCTCGGGTGCGGGCGGTCTGGAGGCAGCCGCCCGCCGTGCCCGCTACGGCGCTCTACGCGCGGGGTCCGATGGCGGCCTGGTCCTCCTCGGACACACCCGGGACGACCAGGCGGAGACCGTCCTGCTCGGACTCGGCCGCGGCTCCGGCCCGCGCTCGATCGCCGGGATGCGCCCGATCGATCCGCCTTGGGGCAGGCCACTGCTCCACGTGACCCGCCAGACCACCGAGGCCGCGTGCGCCGCCCTCGGCCTCACCCCCTGGCAGGACCCACACAACCTCGACCCCCGCTTCACCCGCGTGCGCCTCCGCCGGGAAGTCCTGCCGCTGCTCGAGGACGTCCTCAACGGTGGCGTCAGCGCTGCCCTCGCGCGTACCGCCGCGCAACTGCGTGAGGACCTCGCCGCCCTGGACGACCTCGCCGCGGACCTCCTTGAAGCCGCCACGGACGGCGACGACCTGCGAGTGGCGGACCTCACGTCCGCGCCCCCGGCGCTGCGCAGGCGGGTCCTGCGCACCTGGCTGACCCGCGCGGGCACCCCCGAACTGACCGACGCGCATCTCCGCGCCGCCGACGAGCTTGTCGGAAACTGGCGAGGCCAGGGCGGGACCACCCTGCCGGGCGGCTTGGTGGCGAGGCGCGCGCATGGCAGGCTGATTTGCGACAAGCATGACCGTTGAGAGGGGCACCGTGTACGACGGCGACATCGCCTCCGTGTTGATCACCGAACAGCAGATCGGCGAGAAGGTCGCGGAGCTGGCCAAGCAGGTCGCCGACGACTACCCGGAGAACGGCGCCGACCTGGTGCTGGTGGGAGTCCTCAAGGGCGCGGTCATGTTCATGACCGACTTCGCCCGCGCGCTGCCCGTGCCGGTCCAGTTGGAATTCATGGCCGTCAGCTCCTACGGCTCGGCCACGTCGTCCTCCGGCGTGGTCCGCATCCTCAAGGACCTCGACCGCGACATCGCGGGCCGCGACGTGGTGATCGTCGAGGACATCATCGACTCCGGCCTCACCCTGTCCTGGCTGCTCAAGAACCTCGCTTCGCGCAGCCCGAAGTCCCTTGAGGTCGTCACGCTGCTGCGCAAGCCGGACGCCGTCAAGGTGGACGTCCCGGTGAAGTACGTCGGCTTCGAGATCCCGAATGAGTTCGTCGTCGGGTACGGCCTGGACTTCGCCGAGCGTTACCGCGACCTGCCCTACATCGGCACCCTCGACCCGAAGGTCTACACCTCGTAAACCTGACCTGGGAACTGTCGGCGCCCGGTCGGCGTTGACAACGATGGACCCCTCACCGGGCGTCATTCGGTGAGGGGGACAAAGCGGGCGGTACTCTGGTGGGACCGGAGTGCCCCGCCCGGTCGGGTAATGGTCGTCATTGCCCTCGCGTGCAAGTCAGGGAGGGTGGAGGCCGCTCGCCGGCCGTAAGTGCATGGACCGCAAGCGCCTGCTTCGCAACCCGCTGCTCTGGATCCTGGCGGTGTTGCTGCTCTACTTCGCCTTCAGCATGCTGTTCGACGACACCCGTGGGTACACGTCAGTGCCCACGTCGAAGGCCGTCGCGCAGATCCAAGGCGGCAACGTCAAGCTCGCCGAACTGGGCGACAAGGAGCAGCAACTCAAGCTGACCCTGAACACACCCATCGACCAGGATGGGCAGCAGGTCACCAAGATCATCTCCCAGTACCCGGCCGGTGCCACTCCGCAGATCTTCGACTCGATCATCGGCAAGACCGGGACCGAGTTCAAGACGATCGTCACCCAGGACTCGTTCCTGACCCAGATCCTGATCTTCTTGATCCCGCTGGGTCTGCTGTTGCTGCTGCTCATGTGGATGATGAACAACGTCCAGGGCGGCGGTAACCGAGTCCTCAACTTCGGCAAGTCCAAGGCGAAGCAACTGCCCAAGGACATGCCGAAGACGACGTTCGCCGACGTGGCGGGCGCCGACGAGGCGGTCGAGGAGCTCTACGAGATCAAGGACTTCCTGCAGAACCCCGCGCGGTATCAGGCACTCGGCGCCAAGATCCCCAAGGGTGTGCTGCTCTACGGTCCGCCCGGAACGGGTAAGACCCTGCTCGCCCGCGCTGTCGCGGGTGAGGCGGGCGTGCCGTTCTACTCGATCTCCGGCTCGGACTTCGTCGAGATGTTCGTCGGTGTCGGCGCCTCGCGAGTGCGCGACCTGTTCGAGCAGGCCAAGCAGAACTCCCCCTGCATCATCTTCGTCGACGAGATCGACGCGGTCGGCCGCCAGCGCGGCGCGGGCCTCGGCGGCGGTCACGACGAGCGCGAGCAGACCCTCAACCAGCTGCTCGTCGAGATGGACGGCTTCGACGCCCGCGGCGGGATCATCCTGATCGCGGCGACGAACCGACCCGACATCCTCGACCCCGCGCTGCTGCGCCCGGGCCGCTTCGACCGGCAGATCCCGGTGTCCGCACCGGACCTGATGGGCCGCAAGCGGATCCTGGAGGTGCACTCCAAGGGCAAGCCGATGGCGCCCGACGCGGACCTGCACAGCCTGGCCAAGCGCACCGTCGGCATGTCCGGCGCCGATCTGGCCAACGTCCTCAACGAGGCCGCCCTGCTCACCGCCCGCCAGAACGGGTCGCTGATCAACGGCGCCGCGCTGGAGGAGTCGGTCGACCGGGTCATCGGCGGTCCCGCGCGCAAGAGCCGGATCATCTCCGAGAAGGAGAAGAAGATCACGGCCTATCACGAGGGCGGCCACGCGCTCGCCGCGTGGGCGATGCCCGACCTGGAGCCGGTCTACAAGCTCACGATCCTGCCGCGCGGGCGCACCGGCGGGCACGCGCTCGTCGTGCCCGAGGACGACAAGGACCTCATGACCCGCTCGGAGATGATCGCGCGGCTCGTCTTCGCGATGGGCGGGCGCAGCGCCGAGGAGCTGGTGTTCCACGAGCCCACCACCGG
>NZ_JBOHGC010000393.1:0-39138 GCF_050699995.1 Actinokineospora sp.
ATCCTGAACTGGGCCATCATCGCCGGCGACGAGTGTTCGAGGAAGTGCCGGCGGCACGGCGACCGTGTCCTTCGGGCCGCGCCGCCGCCGACCTCAGCCGCAGCGAACGGATGCTTCCCGGAGATCGGCTACGACTCGTCGGCCAAGGGCTTCGACGGCCGGTCGTGTGAGGTGAACGTGGTGATCGGCGTGGAGCCAGCGAGCCGGGCGCGCCGACTTTGCCGGGCGAGAGCTGGGCCGAGCCGTGCCGTGCCATGCCGAGCCGTGCCCGGCCGAGCCGGCCCGGCTGGGCGGGCCGAGTCGTGCGTTGGTGATGGGCTGGGTCGGCTGGTCCCGTGCTGACCGGCTGCACCGGGACCGAGGTGGGGTCAGCCCTTGAAACCTGCCCGACGCAAGGCGTCGGCCATGGAGCCGGCGGCGGCGTTGTCTGTGCGGGTGTTGTCGCGGCGGGAGTTGTTGTCGGCGCGGGGTTGTTGCTGTTGGCGGCCGCCGCCGCGGGTGTTGTCTCGGCGGTTGCCTTGTTGGGTTGGTTGGCCGGGGGTGGGGAGTTCGTCGTCGAGGCGGAGGGTGAGGGAGATGCGTTTGCGGGGGATGTCGACCTCTAGGACCTTGACCTTGACGACGTCGCCCGACTTGACGACGTCTCGGGGGTCCTTGACGAACGTCTTCGACAGCGCCGACACGTGGACCAAGCCGTCCTGGTGGACGCCGATGTCGACGAAAGCGCCGAAGGCGGCGACGTTGGTGACGACACCTTCGAGGGTCATACCCGGCTTCAGGTCGCCCAGTTTCTCCACGCCGTCGGCGAAGGTGGCGGTCTTGAACGCGGGGCGAGGGTCTCGGCCCGGTTTTTCCAGTTCCGCCAGGATGTCAGTGACGGTGGGCAGACCAAACGTCTCGGTGACGAACTGCTCCGGCCGCAGCGACCGCAGGGCGGTGGTGCTGCCGATCAGGGCGGACAGGTCGCCGCCCGTGGTCGACAGGATCTGGCGGACCACCGGGTACGCCTCGGGGTGGACGCTGGAGGCGTCGAGGGGGTCGTCGCCCGCGGGGATGCGCAGGAAGCCCGCGCACTGCTCGAACGCCTTGGCGCCCAGACGCGGCACGTCCTTGAGTCCCTTGCGGGAACGGAAGGGACCGTGGACGTCGCGGTGGGCGACGATGTTCTCCGCCAGCCCGGCGCCGATGCCCGAGACCCTGGTGAGCAGCGGGGCGGAGGCGGTGTTGACATCGACGCCGACGCCGTTCACGCAGTCCTCGACGACCGCGTCGAGGGACCGGGACAGCTTCACCTCGGACAGGTCGTGCTGGTACTGGCCGACACCGATGGACTTGGGGTCGATCTTCACCAGCTCGGCGAGCGGGTCCTGCAGGCGCCGGGCGATGGACACGGCGCCGCGGATGGACACGTCGAGGTCGGGGAGTTCGGAGGAGGCGTACGCCGACGCCGAGTACACCGACGCGCCCGCTTCCGAGACCATGACCTTGGTCAGTTTCAGGTCCGGGAACTTGGCGATCAGTGCGGCGGCGAGCTTGTCGGTCTCCCGTGACGCCGTGCCGTTGCCGATGGCGACCAGTTCCACCTTGTGCCGCGCGGCGAGCTTGCCGAGCACGGCGAGCGCCTCGTCCCAACGCTGCTGCGGGACGTGCGGGTAGATCGTCTCGGTGGCCACGACCTTGCCCGTCGCGTCGACCACGGCGACCTTGACGCCGGTGCGGAAGCCCGGGTCGAGACCCATGGTGGCCCGGGTGCCCGCGGGGGCGGCCAGGAGCAGGTCGCGCAGGTTGGTCGCGAACACCCGCACGGCCTCGTCCTCGGCCGCCTGCCGCAGCCTGCCGCGCAGGTCGATGCCGAGGTGGACCAGGATCCGGGTGCGCCAAGCCCAGCGGACGGTGTCCGACAGCCACTTGTCGCCCGGTCGGCCCTGGTCGGAGATGCCGAACCGCTGGGCGATGCGGACCTCGTATTCGGTGCGGGGCACTGGGAGCACGGTCGGGTCGACCTCGGGGGAGGCCTCCATGGCCAGTTCGAGGACTTCCTCCTTCTCGCCGCGGAACATTGCCAGGATGCGGTGCGACGGAAGCTTGCCGAACGGCTCGGAGAAGTCGAAGTAGTCGGCGAACTTCGCCCCGTCGGTCTCCTTGCCCTCGCGGACCTTCGAGACCAGGGCGCCGCGGGTCCACATGCGTTCGCGCAGCTCGCCGATCAGGTCCGGGTCCTCGGCGAACCGCTCGACCAGGATCGCCCGGGCGCCGTCGAGCGCCGCCTTCACGTCGGCCACGGCCTTGTCGGCGTCGACGTACCCGCCCGCGACGGTCTCCGGGACCTGCGACGGGTCGTTGATCAGGGTGTCGGCAAGCGGTTCGAGCCCGGCCTCACGCGCGATGGCGGCCTTGGTGCGCCGCTTCGGCTTGAACGGCAGGTAGATGTCCTCGAGGCGGGCCTTCGAGTCGGCGCCCATGATCCGCGCGGTGAGCGCGTCGTCGAGTTTGCCCTGCTCGCGGATGGAGTCGAGCACTGCGGTGCGGCGTTCTTCCAGCTCACGCAGGTAGCGCAGGCGCTCGTCGAGGGTGCGCAGTTGCGCGTCGTCGAGCGTGCCGGTGACCTCTTTGCGGTATCGCGCGATGAACGGCACCGTGGCGCCGCCGTCGAGCAGCTCGACCGCCGCGGCGACCTGTCGCTCGCGCACACCGAGTTCCTCGGCGATGCGCTGATGGATCCCCAGAGCCTGCTCGCTCATGCACTCCTGCTTCCTGGTCTCGGTTCCGACGGCCATTCTGTCGGAAACCCGGGCACCGTGGGGTGCAGGGGCACGCGCCTGTGGACAACTTGGCCGCAAAGTCCTCTGTGGACGGAAAAGTGGACCCGAAATAGGAAGGGCCCCGCTCCGGCACGAGCGGGGCCCAACCGTTTTAGGTCTCAGACGCGGCGTGAGCCGCGGGAGGAGACGGGTGTCAGACGACGGTCACACCGGTGGCCTGGGGGCCCTTGGCGCCCTGGCCGACCTCGTAGTGCACCTTCTGGTTCTCTTCCAGGCTGCGGAATCCGCTCGACTGGATCTCCGAGTAGTGCACGAACACGTCGGAGGTTCCGTCGTCGGGGGCGATGAAGCCGAAGCCCTTTTCGGCGTTGAACCACTTGACGGTGCCCTGGGCCATGCGTTTCTCCTAGCGTTCTTCACTGTGACCGCTATTGCGGACACCTGTCATCCTGCGGCCGACGCGGTCGCCACCGATGAACACGTCGGCGATGCGATCAACCACGGTCAGTCAACCACAAGCGAAGCGTCCCAGCGAGCATGTTCACCTTCCGGTGAAACCCTCAACGTCGCTCCTGTCGGATCGTCGCCATCGCGCGTTCCAGTTCCCAGAACGCGCGCATCGACCGGATCAACCCGTCATCGCCGACGCGGTAGACGAACACGCCGTCGGTATCGATCCGCATGCCACCGGGCAGAAACGCCGTGATGGTGCCGATGTTGGCCACCTCGTCGCCCGCGGCGAACGAGTCGGCGATCCGGAACTCGAATCGCTCCACGGCCGCGATCGCCTTGTCCCAGAACGCGGAGATGCCGTCATGACCGTGGTGGCCGAGCCCGTCGGGGTCGAAAGGCGACTTTCCGACAGGATCCTCGACGACACCGTCCGCGGCGAACAGTTCGAGCCATCCCGCTTTGTCCTTGCGGCTGACGGCGCCCATCGATGCCAGCGCGGCCGTTCGCGCGGGGTGCTCGACGGTTGTCGCCTCCCAGATAACAGCGGTCACTGGTCCTCCCGGAACCGGTCGATGACGTCCTCGGCGAAGCGCCGGATGCCGTCCTGTTTGGCTTGCAGTGGCGCGTCGAACCCGGCGCCGTAGAACATCCACGGCACGGTGACCGCGTCGGTCACGCCGATCTCGGCCTGCGCGCGGTACCCGTCGAGGCCGAACCGGTCGACGCAGACCGCCTGGACCTCGAACGGTTCCTCGGCGCGCCCATACTCTTCGCGTAGCCGACGGAGGGTCTGGACCGTCTCGCGCAGTTCCTCGAACCGCATCATCGCCGAGGTCCAGCCGTCGCCGAGGCGGGCCGCGCGACGCAGGCCCGCTGGGGAGTGTCCGCCCACGTAGATGGGCACGGGCGCGGCGGGCGCGGGGCTCATCCGCAGCTTCCCGAACTGGTAGAACCGGCCCGGGTACTCGACCATTCCGCCCCCGAGGACCAGCCGCAGGATCTCTATCGCCTCGTCGGCGCGCGCGCCGCGGTCGGAGAACGGCGCCCCACACCATTCGGACTCCTCCGGTGACCAGCCGAGTCCCACGCCGAGGCCGAAGCGGTCGCCGGTCAGCACGGCGACGCTGCCGACCTGCCGGGCGAGCAGCAGCGGGTTCCGCGGCCCCAGTTTCAGCACCTGCGGATAGAACCTGATCCTGTTGGTCACCGCGCCCATCGCGGCGGCCGCCACGAAGGGGTCCGGCCAGGGGGTGTCGGCGTCCCAGAAGCGGCTTCCGTCATCGGTGTAGGGGTACTTCGCGGCCACCGACTCGGCGTAGAAAAGTGAGTCCGGCAAGGCGATCGAGCTGAACCCGCAGTCTTCGGCTGTCCGTGCGAGCTCGGTGAGCTGCTCCAGCGGGCTCATTGCCACGCTCATCGTGAACTTCATTCCCCGCACCCTTCGTCCGGTGCGAAAAATGTAACGTGTTCTAGCTTTGGAAGCCAGGGATGGCCTGATCGAGGAGTTCGACGATCGACTTGCGCACCCCGGCCCGGTCGAACTCCCGCCCGCCCGCGCCCGCGACCGTGTCGAAGATCAGCCCATCGGCGTACGCGACCATGTCCCGGCCCTGACGCTCCGGATCGGACGCGCCCGCCTCGGCCAGCATCGCGACCGCGAGATCGCGGTATCTCTTGCCCGCGGCGAGCAGTACGGCGCGCAGTTCGGGGCGGCGGGTGGCCTCCAGGGACAGCTCGTAGCGGGCGATCGCCCAGTCGCGTCCGGCGGTGACGGCGAACTCGACCATGCCGGTCAGCAGATCCGGCAGATCCGCCAACCGAGGCTTGGTCGATATCGGCGCGACCATCTCGTCGTCGAGGGTCGACAGACGCTGCACGGTCGCTTCCAGCAGCGCCTGACGGGTGCGGAAGTAGTACGAGCAGGAGCCCTCCGGCAGCCCCGCCCGCCGGTCCACCGCGCGATGGGTGAGGCCGCGCATCCCCTCGGCCGCGAGCGTGGCGATGGCGGCGTCGGCGATGGCGTCGCGGCGCTGTGGCGCAGTCGTCATGGACCCTCCTCTCTACAAGTGTAGAGTGGCTCTACGGATGTAGAGGGGGAAGGGGTTTCGGCATGCGGACAGCGGCGATCATCGGCGGCGGCATCGCGGGCCTGGCCACCGCGGTAGGCCTGACCCAGCGCGGCTGGCGGGTGCAGGTCTTCGAACAGGCGGCGGCCTTCGAGACGGTCGGTGCGGGGATCTCGATCTGGGGAAACGCCCTGCGTGCGCTCGACGCGATCGGGCTGGGCGACGAGGTCAGGGCGGTGGGCGCCCGCCCAGGCATCGGCGGGTTCCGCGACGGTCGCGGCGACTGGATCATGCGCGGCTCCGGCGACCCCGACGAGGTCCTCGTCCTGCACCGCGCCGACCTGCTCAAGATCCTGCTCGCCGCCGTACCCGCGGAGTGTCTGCACGTCGGCGCGCGACTCGACCCGGCGGTGTTCGACCAGACCGAGGTCGACCGCATGCTGGGCGCGGTCGATCTCCTGATCGGCGCGGACGGCGCCCGCAGCGGCGTGCGCCAGGCGTTCTGGCCGGACGCCAAGCCGCTGCGCTACACCGGCAACACCACGTGGCGCCTGACCCTGCCCGCCGAGGGCATCGCGCCGTTCGACGGCTGCGAGACCTGGCGCGACGGCCGCGTTTTGGGTGTCTTCCCCATGGGTGAAGACCAGATCTACTGCTACGCGGGCGCGCGGGCGGCCGAAGGTGTCCGAACCGACGAATTGACCGAGCTCCGCTGGCTGTTCGGCGCCTGGCCCGACCCCATCCCGCAGATCCTCGCCGCGGCCGATCCCGCCGCCGTCCTGCGCCACGACGTCTACACGCTGCCGCCGCTGCGCACCTTCGTCCGCGACAAGGTCGCCCTGGTCGGCGACGCGGCGCACGCCATGGCGCCCTACCTCGGTCAAGGCGGCTGCCAGGCGATCGAGGACGCCGTCAGCCTGGCCATCCTCGCCTCCGGCCCGGACCTGGCTCTCGCGCTCCAGGAGTACGACCGGACGCGCAGGCCACGCGCCCAGCGCATCGCCGAACGCTCCCTGGCGACGGCTCGGATGGCGCAGCTGTCCGCACCGCCGCTGGTGGCCATCCGCAACCAAGCGCTGCGGCTGATGCCCGCGTCGCTGATGCGGCGCGGCCTGGCCCGGATGCTGCACTGGCCGCTGCCCGCGGAACCGGCCACTTCGAGCTGAGTCAGCGGCTTGCGGGAAGATCGGGGGTGTGCAGTCCTCTCCTGATCTCTGGCAGCAGGTCTTCGGCGACCAGTGGCGTCCGCCCGCGACGATGATCCTCGTGACCGCGGGCGTCGCCATCGCGGTCGTGTTGACCAACGTGCTCTGGCGGCCCGCGCGCAACGTGATCACCATCGTCCACGAGGCCGGACACGCCCTGGTGGCCGTGCTCGCGGGCAGGCGGCTCGCCGGAATCCGCCTGCACTCCGACACCTCGGGCGTGACAGTGTCGCGCGGGCGGCCACACGGCCCGGGGATGGTGTGCACCGCGCTCGCGGGCTACGTCGCGCCGTCGCTGCTCGGACTCGGCTTCGCCGCCCTCTTGGGCGCGGATCGCGTATCCGCGCTGCTGGTTACCTGCGCCGTGCTGCTGTTCGCGGTGCTGGTCATGATCCGCAATGTTTATGGAGTGCTGTCCGTGGTGACCACGGGCGCGATCCTGTTCGGCGTCTCCTGGTTCGCCACCGACGAGATCCAGGCCGCATTCGCCTACCTCATCACCTGGTTCCTGCTGCTCGGCGGTGTCCGCCCGATCATGGAACTGCAGAGCAAGCGCAGGCGCGGGCAGGCCAGGGACTCCGACGCGGACCAACTGGCCCGGCTGACCGGCGCCCCCGGGTTCTTCTGGGTCGGCTCCTTCGCCTTGATCAACCTCGGCGCGCTGTTCGTCGCCGCGGGCTGGCTACTGATCCCCTGATCAGGTCGCGGTCGCCCCGACGAACTGGGTGGCGCCCGCGAAGCGGACCTCGATGTCGGTGAACCCGCGCTCGGTGAGCAGGTCGCGCACCTCGTCGCGGGCGAACATGCGCTGCCCGGAGGCCCAGCCCATCGCGGTCTGCACGGTTCGCGCGGGCTCCCACGACTCACGCGCCGAGGTCAGCAGCGCGAGCCGACCACCCGGTTTGAGCACGCGCGCGAAGGACGTGAGGGCCACCGTGGGCTCGGCGAACATGTGCAGCGCGGCGAAGCAGCACACCGCGTCGACCACGCTCTCACGCAGCGGCGGCCGCACCGCGTCCGCCCGCAGGTACACCACCGGGCTGCCCGCCGCGGTCGCGGCGACCGCCCGCTCCAACATGGGCGCGGACGCGTCCAGCCCGACGGCCAGCCCGCTTGGACCGACCTCGGCGCCGAATCGCCGGGTGAACCCGCCGGTCCCGCAGGCCACGTCGAGCGCCACACCTCCGGGCTCAAGCCGCAGCAGCCGCACCGCGATGTCGTGCTCCTCGGCCATGCTCGGGCCACTCGGACCCTTGATCACCCGGCCGAGCGCGGGCCGCCACCAGCGCTCGTAGACCATGGGCACCAGGTTGGTGCGCATCAGCCGCTGCACCAGCCCGGTGGGCGGCCCGGCCTGCACCTCGTCGCCGAGCAGGTTCAGATAGCCCGCGGCGAAGTCGGGATCGGCGGGCGGCTCGGCCAGCAGGTCGAGCAGCTTGGCGTGCGTGGTCACCAGGACATCCCGAGGATCTTTCGCGGTTCCCGCCAGGAGGGAATCGCACGCGGAACGGGAATCCCATTGGCTTGCCCCGGCTTGGTGGGTTTCAACGGTGTCTCCGTGTTCTGTCGGTGGTGGTCGTTAGGTTGATCGGCATGTCCCGATTCCGTCTCCAGCCGACACCAGCCCAGGAGCGGGTGTTGTTGGAGCACTGCGGGCATGCCCGGTTCGTATGGAACCTTGCCGTGGAGCAACACGCCCACTGGAAGCCAGGACGCAGGGCCGCGCCCGGGTTCGCCGAGCAGTGCCGTCAGTTGACGCGGGCGCGGTCGGCGAACCCCTGGCTGGCTGGGTGCCCAAGGTGGGCTGGGTGCGATTCCGCTGGTCGCGTGCGGTCGCCGACGGTGTGAAGTCGTACCGGATCACCCGTGACCGGGCGGGTCGCCGGCACCTGGCGTTCGCCCGTGGTGCCCGATCCGATCGCCGCTCCCGGCATGGGTGCGGTGGTAGGTGTGGACCGGGGTGTCGTGGTGTCGGCTGCCCTGTCCACCGTGGAACTGCTGTGCGTGCCCCCGTTGCGGGGAACTGAGAAGGCCCGGTTGCCGCGGTTGCAGCGCAAGCTTGCCCGGGCAAAGCGCGGTTCCAAACGGCGCGGCAAGGTCAAGACAGCGATCGCGAAGCTCAAGGCCCGTGAACGTGATCGGCGTAAGGACTGGGTGAGAAGATCAGCACCCGCCTGGCCCGAGAGTTCGACGTGATCGCCGTCGAAGACCTCAAGATCGTCAACATGACCCGGTCGGCGAAGGGCACCCGCGACGCGCCCGGCCGGGGTGTGCGGCAGAAGGCGGGTCTGAACCGGGGAATCCTGGCCGGCGGGTGGGGGCTGTTGGTGACCCGGTTGGAGGACAAGGCTCCGGGGCGGGTGGTGAAGGTCGATCCGCGGTTCACGAGTCAGCGTTGTTCGGCGTGTGGGGTCGTGGATCGGGGGGCGCGCGAGAGCCAAGCCGTGTTCGATTCGCGGCAGGGCATGCCGTGGCTGCACGGGGAGGCCAGATGTTAGGCGGGCCTGCGAACCGTGAACCTCAACGCGACGTCCTGCTGGTGGGGTAGTCGCTG
The DNA here is from genome assembly GCF_050699995.1 of Actinokineospora sp. Lineage (GTDB taxonomy): Bacteria > Actinomycetota > Actinomycetes > Mycobacteriales > Pseudonocardiaceae > Actinokineospora. The sequence goes on from NZ_JBOHGC010000393.1 coordinate 9,041, forward strand.
TTGGAATCCCCCCTGCAACAGATAAGGGCAGGATGTCAAACTTTGAATCCGGCCAACGAAGGGAATCACCGTGAGCGAGCAGACCCCCGAAGCCATCGGCGAGATCGTGGCCAGGTGCGCGTCGAAGGCGAAGCTCGCCGCGCCGGACCTGGCAGGCGCCTCCGACGAAGCGGTCGACGCGGCGATCGGCGAGATGGCCGCCCGGCTGTCCTCGGCGCGGGCCAAGATCCTCGCCGCGAACGCAGAGGACGTCGCCGCCGCCGAGGCGTCGGGGATGAGCGGCGGTCTCCTCGACCGGCTGCGCATCACCGAGGAACGCCTGGAGGACATGGCCGAGCAGCTGCGGCTCCTTGCCTCGGTGCCGCATCCCGCGCGCGAGACCCCCGTGCGCGAACTGGACGGCGGCCTGCGGCTGATCGAGCTGCGCAGGCCCGTGGGCGTCATCGGCGCCAACTACGAGGCCCGCCCCAACGTCACCGTCGACGTCGCGTCGCAGCTGGTGAAGTCCCGCAACGCAGGCGTCCTGCGCACCGGTTCGGCCGCGTTGCGCTCGGCCTCGGCGCTGCTCAAGGAGGTCATCGCACCGGGTCTGTCCGACGCGAACATCGACCCCGACGTGATCCAGCTGGTGCCCACCGCCGACCGCGCCGCCGCGGGCGCGCTGGTCGAGCTGCCGCACCTGATCCCGCTGGTCATCGTGCGCGGCAGCGGCGAGACCACGCGCGAACTCGACCGCCGCGCCGCAGCCCACGGGGTGCGCACCCTGGCCCACGCCGACGGCGGCGGCGTCCTCTACTACGACGCCAAGGCCGACCCCGCGTTCGCCGAGGACCTCATCACCCGCAGCCTCGACCGCCTGGGCGTGTGCAACCGCCTCAACCTGCTCCTGGTCCACCGCGCCGTCTACGACGCGGCACTGCCCGGCATCCAAACCGCACTCGACAAGGCGGGCGTCACGCCCTCGCTGCCCCCGCACGACCACGCCATCGGCTACGAGTGGGCCCTGGACTCCGACCGCGAGGCCACCGTCACCATCGCCCCGGTCGACGACCTGCGACACGCGCTCCGCGTCGCCAACGAGGAGACCTCCGGCCTGGCCGCGGGCATCGTCACCACGGACAAGAAGGCCGCCGCCGAGTTCATGGCGGGCTACGCCGGCACCGGGGTGTTCTGGAACGCGCCGACCCGGCTGCTCGACGGTTTCAAGCTGCGCGGGGTCCCCGAGACCGGGATCAACCTCGACCGGGTCCCCGGTCCGCGCGGCCCGGTCACCTTCACCGACCTCGTGCTGCGCCAGTTCGCCGTCGTCCCGGCCTGAGTCACCGCCTGTGACGTGGCGAGTACCACGTCACAGGGGCCCAACCCAGGCGCGCCACGCCCTCAGCTGAGGGCTAGGATTCCTCCCGAGCAACCGCCGCCAAGGCGAACTCACCCATGTTCACACCTCGAGGCACGCAGGAGGCAGGAGTGACTGCAGTAGCCCCGCAGCCGATCGCGACGCGGCCGTATCCGGCCCGCGAGACGCTCAAGGGTTCGTACCTGCTGCGGTTGTTCAGCACGACGGACCACAAGCAAATCGGCATCATGTACCTAGTCACGTCGTTCGCCTTCTTCATGGTGGGCGGGGCGATGGCGATGCTGATCCGCAGTGAGCTCGCCATTCCTGGACAGCAGTTCCTGTCGCAGGAGCAGTACAACCAGCTCTTCACCATGCACGGCACGATCATGCTGCTGCTGTACGCGACGCCGATCCTCTTCGGTTTCGCGAACTTCGTTCTTCCGCTGCAGATCGGCTCGCCGGACGTGGCGTTCCCGAGGCTCAACGCCTTCTCGTACTGGCTGTACCTCTTCGGCGGCCTGATCGTGATGGCGGGCTTCCTGACCCCGGGTGGCGCGGCCGACTTCGGCTGGTTCGCCTACACCCCGCTGTCGGACAAGATCCACTCGCCCGGCGTCGGCGCGGACCTGTGGATCACCGGCCTGGTCGTCGCCGGTCTTGGCACGATCCTCGGCGCGGTCAACATGCTGACCACCGTGGTCTGCCTGCGCGCGCCCGGCATGACGATGTTCCGGATGCCCATCTTCGTGTGGAACATCCTGATCACCACCATCCTGGTGCTGCTCGCCTTCCCGATCCTCACCGCGGCCCTGCTGGGCCTGCTCGCCGACCGCCAGCTCGGGGCGCACGTGTTCGACCCGGCCAACGGCGGCGTGATCCTCTGGCAGCACCTGTTCTGGTTCTTCGGACACCCCGAGGTCTACATCGTCGCCCTGCCGTTCTTCGGCATCGTGTCGGAGATCTTCCCGGTCTTCAGCCGCAAGCCGCTGTTCGGCTACCGCACCCTCATCTACGCGACCCTGGGTATCGGGGCGCTGTCGATGACGGTGTGGGCGCACCACATGTACGCGACCGGCGCCGTGCTGCTGCCGTTCTTCTCGTTCATGACGTTCCTCATCGCGGTCCCGACCGGTGTGAAGTTCTTCAACTGGATCGGCACGATGTGGAAGGGGCAACTCACCTTCGAGACCCCGATGCTGTTCAGCGTCGGCTTCCTGGTGACGTTCCTCTTCGGCGGCCTCACGGGCGTGCTCCTCGCGGCGCCCGCGATCGACTTCCACGTGTCCGACACGTACTTCGTCGTCGCCCACTTCCACTACGTGCTCTACGGCACGATCGTGTTCGCGACCTTCGCGGGTATCTACTTCTGGTTTCCGAAGATCACCGGCCGGTACATGGACGAGCCGCTGGGCAAGCTGCACTTCTGGCTGACGTTCCTCGGCTTCCACGGCACCTTCCTCGTCCAACACTGGCTGGGCAACGAGGGCATGCCGCGCCGCTACGCCGACTACCTGGCCAGTGACGGCTTCACCACGCTGAACATGATCTCCACGCTCGGCGCCTACGTCCTGGGCGCGTCGACGCTGCCGTTCATCTGGAACGTCTTCAAGAGCTACCGCTTCGGTGAGATCACCACCGCGGACGACCCGTGGGGCTACGGCAACTCCCTGGAGTGGGCCACCAGCTCCCCACCGCCGCGGCACAACTTCACCGAGCTGCCCCGGATCCGCTCCGAGCGGCCCGCCTTCGACCTGCACTACCCGCACATGCTGGAGCGCATCGAAGCCGAGCGGAACATCGGCCACGACAAGAACGGGCACGCCATCCCGGCGCCGTCCCAGGAGCTTGCCGCGGCGATGAACCCGCCCGAGATCGACAAGGAAGACCCACTCAAGCCCAACTGACCCGCGGGTAACATGGGGTTTCCCGCCGCGGCAACGGCGCCGCCGAAACGTCTCACCGTCCGCCCGCGCGCGGAGTTACGAGGATCGTGGTGGCCAGCCCCAATATCCCTGTTCTCATCACGGTGACCGGCCCGGACAAGCCGGGTGTCTCCTCGGTCCTGTTCGCCGTCCTGACCAGGCATGGCGTGGAGATCATCGACGTCGAGCAGGTGGTCATCCGCGGCCAGCTCGTGCTCGGTGTCCTGGTCGACACGACGCGCGACCCCGAGGGGCTCCAAGAGGCCGTCGAGCAGGCCATGGCGACGGTGTCTGTGCGGGTCGAGGTCGAGGTCGGCGCCGACCCGGCCTCGGGTGCCCGTCAGGGTTCGTCGCACGTGCTTGTGGTCCTGGGCAGGCCGGTGACCGCGCGCGCGTTCACCGAGGTCGCCCGCCGGTTGGCCGCTCTCGGCGTGAACATCGACGCCATCCGCCGGGTCGCCGACTACCCGGTCACCGGCCTTGAACTGCACGTTTCCGTCGCGCAGGACACCCCGGAGGCCGACGCGCGGCTGCGTGAGGCGCTCGCGGACGTCTCGGTCCGGGTGGGCCTGGACATCGCCGTCGAGCGTGACCAGCTGGCCCGGCGGGCGAAGCGGCTCATCGTGTTCGATGTGGACTCGACGCTCATCCAGGGCGAGGTCATCGAGATGCTCGCCGCGAAGGCGGGCGCCGAGGAGCAGGTCCGCGAGGTCACCGAGGCGGCCATGCGCGGCGAACTCGACTTCAGCGAGTCGCTGCACCACCGGGTGAGCCACCTCAAGGGGCTGCCGGTGTCGGTCCTCGACGACGTCGCCAAGAACTTGGAGCTGACGCCGGGCGCGCGCACGACAATCCGCACGCTCAAACGTCTCGGCTTCCGCTGCGGTGTGGTGTCGGGCGGGTTCAGCGCGGTCATCGACCGGCTGGTGGACGACCTGGACCTCGACTTCGCCGCCGCCAACGAACTGGAGGTCGTCGACGGCCTGCTCACCGGGCGGGTGATCGGCGAGGTTGTCGACCGCCAGGGCAAGGCTGTGGCCCTGCGCCGGTTCGCGGAGTCCTTCGGGGTGCCGCTGGCCCAGTGCGTCGCGGTCGGTGACGGCGCCAACGACATCGACATGCTCGCCACCGCCGGGCTGGGGATCGCCTTCAACGCGAAGCCCGCGCTGCGCGAGATCGCCGACACCGCACTGTCCCACCCCTACCTCGACGTCGTGCTCTTCGTGCTCGGCGTCACCCGCGCCGAGGTCGAGGCAGCCGACCTCGCCGACGGTCTGGACCTCGAACGCCTGTGAGCATCCTCGACCCGCTCGCCGCCCGGTACGCCTCGTGGCTGGGGCTGCCCGCCGCGGCCACCCGCGACACCGCCGACGAAGACCCGGAGCACGTGCGGGCGATGCCGGTCATCCTGCGGATCGAACGGGACGCGCCCGCCCGGACCCCGCTGCTGGAAGCGGCGGCCGCGGCCGCGGTGGCGGTGTGCCTGGATCCCCAGGCCGCGCAGGACGGGCCATGGCACGACGACGTCGACGCCTGGGTCCGCGGCCGAATCCGCAAGGTGTCACGGCGGGCGAGGGGAGCGCAGTGGGAGGCGGTGCAGGCGCTTCCTGGGGTGACCATCGATGTCGACGGCGCCCAGGCCCGGGCGTTGGTGCCGGGGTTGGTGGCCGAGGTGCCTCGGGAGGTGGCGAAGCTGCAGATCTCGGGCAGCGATCTGCCGCCCGATTCGCCTGGGCCCGCTGCGGCAGGCGTGCCGGTGTTGTGGTGCAACCCTTCGGTGCCGATGACGGCAGGGAAGGCGGCGGCCCAGGTCGGGCACGCGACGATGCTGCTGGCGGCGCTGCTGGAACCTTCCTCTTTGGAAGGCTGGCGGGCCAAGGAGTTTCGGTGTGCGGTGCGGACGCCGTCGAAAGAGGCGTGGGAGGCGTTGCACCCGGGGGATTCGCCTGACCATGCGTGGAAAGACCGGGGAGTGTTGGCTGTCCGGGATGCTGGGTTCACTGAGGTGGCTCCGGGGACTGTGACCATCCTGGCGCAGTGGATGGATCGCTAGTCGCGCCCGCCTGTGAGGATGGCGCACGCGACTATCCCTGCCGTGAGGAGCAGGAGCCAGGCTGCGATCTGCCATGGGATGGTTGTCCGGCGGTGTCGGACCGCGATGCCGCCGCCGATGGCTATCAGCAGCACTCCGGTCGCCGCCGCCGTCGGCAACAGGAGCACCATGGTTTGGTTGCTCGGGTCGCAGATCGGCATGTCGTCCTGGGAGCGGCAGCCGTCGGAAGCCATCAGCATCATCCCGAGGATCGGCAATGCTCGGGTCCTGTCCGTTCCACCCCTTCCCCTTCGAGTTAGGCGCGCTCGTGGCGGCCGCCGACCGCGCGGGCGGCGAGGAGGCGTTGGTCCACCGGATGCTGTGGGACCCGGAGTTCGACCTGCCGCGCGCCTGAGGTCAGCGTTGCCAGACGACGAACAGACCGTCCTCTGTGGTCGTCATGGCCTCGATGAACGCGTCGTTGTCGAAGCCCGGCATGGACTGCAGGCGGCTCATCAGGTCGTCCGCGGCCGGGTCGCCCGCCGGGACGGCGCAGCCTCCGCCGCCCGCGCGCATCAGCAGGAAGAAGACGTCCTCTTTCCACGGTCCTTCCGGGGTGGTCCGGATCGCGACCTCGGCCAGTTCGGCCCAGGACACGGCCTCTTCGGTGCCGTCGGCGAGGTGCCTGCGCACGCCGTCGCCGTCGACGGTGATTCCTGCATCGCCGGGATTGCCTGACACGCGACCTCCGAAAGTGGAAAAGGGAATTCTAGTTCGCCGCGTCGTCGAGTCTGCGCAGCGCGGCCCGGACGACCTCGGCATCGGTCGTGGGCCAGAACGGGGGGAGGGACGCACGCAGGAAACCGCCGTAGCGCGCGGTGGCGAGGCGTGGGTCGAGGATCGCGACGACGCCGCGGTCGTCCATGGAGCGCAGGAGCCTGCCCGCGCCCTGCGCGAGGAGCAGCGCCGCGTGGGTGGCGGCGACCGACAGGAAACCGTTGCCGCCGCGGGCCTCCACGGCGCGCTGGCGGGCCGAGGCGAGCGGGTCGTCCGGACGCGGGAACGGGATGCGGTCCATGACCACAAGCGACAGCGAGGGCCCGGGCACGTCGACGCCCTGCCACAGCGACAGTGTCCCGAACAGACACGTCTGCGGGTTCTCGGCGAACTTCTTGACCAGCAGCGACGTCGAATCGTCGCCCTGGCACAGGATCTCGACGTCGGTCCGCTCCCGCAGCTCCGCGGCGGCGTTCTTGGCCGCGCGCATCGACGAGAACAGCCCCAGGGTGCGCCCGCCCGCGGCTTCCACCAGCGACTTCAGCTCCGCCAGGTACGCCTCGGGCAGCCCGTCGCGGCCGGGCGGGGGAAGGTGGCGGGCGGTGTAGAGGATGCCGCTCTTCGCGTGGTCGAACGGCGAGCCGACGTCGATCCCGGTCCAGCGGATCGAGTCCGGGGCGACCTCTTTTTCGGACGCCATGCCGTCGACCTTCTCGCCCGCACTCTGGCCGGGCAGGCCCCACTGCCGGGCGAGCGCGTCGAAGCTGCCGCCCAGGGTGAGCGTCGCCGAGGTCAGGATCGTCGTGTTCTCGCCGAACAGCTTCTCCCGCAACAGCCCGGCCACACCGAGCGGCGCCACCTTCAGCGTGGGCGGGCGTGGGGTGTTCGAGCCATAGTCCCCGGTGATCCAGACGACGTCGCGACGGTGCGCGTCGTCGGTGTCGAAGGCCTCCAGGACGCGCACGGCGTTGTCGTGGACCTCTTCGAGCAGCGACATCGCCAGCTTGCGGGCGGCGACCACGTCCGCGTCGGCGCCCCGCTCGGGGCCGAGCGAGGAAACGCAGTGGTGGGCGGCGTCGCGGATCGCGGTGATGGTGACCCGCAGCGGCTCCGGGATGGTGTCGAGGCGGCCGGTGGGCACGTCTTCGAGCAGCATGGCCAAGCCGTCGCCGCACTCGTTGAGGCGGTCGGCCCTGTCCTCCTCGACCAGCCTCCCGACCCGGCGCGAAGCGATGGAGACCATGGCGGCGGACAGCTCGCCGGTGGCCACGGAGGTGACCCGGTCGACCAGGTCGTGGGCCTCGTCGACGATCACCACGTCGTGCTCGGGCAGCACCTGGTATCCCTGCAGGGCGTCGATGGCGAGCAGCGCGTGGTTGGTGACCACGATGTCGGCCCGACCGGCCTCCGCGCGGGCCTTCTCGGCGAAGCAGTCGGTTCCCATCGGACACTTCGACGCGCCAAGACACTCCCGCGCCGACACCGACACCTGCCGCCAGGCCTGCTCGGACACACCGGGGACCAGCTCGTCGCGGTCGCCGGTCTCGGTGTCGCTGACCCATTCCCGCAGGCGGGTGACCTCACGGCCCAGCCGGGAGATGGCGAACGGGTCGAACAGCGCCTGGTCCTCAGGCTCGTCCTGCGGCCCGCCGTCGAGGCGGTGCAGGCACAGGTAGTTGCGCCTGCCCTTGAGGATGGCGAACGTGGGTGTGCGCTTGAGGGGTTTGGCCAGCGCTTTCGCCAGCCGGGGCAGGTCGCGGTCGACGAGCTGGCGCTGCAGGGCGATGGTGGCCGTGGAGATGACCACGGTGCTGCCGTTGGCCACGGCGTGCCGCACTGCGGGAACGAGGTAGGCCAGGGACTTGCCGGTGCCGGTCCCGGCCTGAACGGCCAGGTGATCACCGGTGCGAATGGACGCGTCGACGGCCTCGGCCATCTCCACCTGCCCCGGTCGCTCGGCGCCGCCTACCGCGGTGACCGCGGTGGCGAGCAGCTCACGCAACGAGGGGAGGGTGTCCGGCACAGCGAAGACGGTACCGGGGTGTACTGACAAGGCCATGTCACCCCCGACGCGTCCAGGTGGACGGGTGCCTGTTTGGGTGGTTCGCCTTGCGTTCAGGACGGCTCTTCAGTGCTCCGCGCTAGTGGTCCAGCGCAACCACCGAGGTGCGCGTCTCGGTGTTGCGCCTGGTCTTGGTCCAGCCGTTGTGGCCGCGGATCATCCGGATCAGGGCGCGCCATGACGTGATGTAGAACGTGTAGATGTAGAGCGCGTAGCCGAAACCCCAGGCGACACCGCGTAGGAAGCTCTTGTCCGGTTCGCACTTCTTGCGGTAGATCGGGCCCCAGATCAAGAACGGCATCAGCCCGAACGACCCGTACGTCGCGAACAGCAGCCACGCGCCGCCGGAGAACCACTCCCATACCGCCACCGGGTTCTCCGCCGCGCGGAAGCCCAGGAGGATGAACGGGATCGGGTAGATCAGGGTGCCCAGCAGCTGCATCCACGGCTGCGCCAGGTAATAGAGCATCTCCGCGGCGCCGAGGGTGGACAGGTGGCGGGAGTCCCAGATGCGCCGGACGTACCGCGAGCACTGCATGGTGCCCTGGCCCCACCGGGTTCGCTGGGTCAGGAACCGGCGCATGCTGTACAGCGCTTCCTGGTCGACGTGGGTGTCGACGGTGAAGCCGGTGTGCCAGCCCGCGGTGAGCAGGTGCACGCCGAGTTCGAAGTCCTCCAGCAGCGCCCCGCGCCACGGGCCCGCGCCCTCGACGATGCTGTCCAACGCGGACAGTCGGGTGAACTGGCCGTTGCCGCCCATGGAGATCGTGCCGGTGTGGCCGCGGGAGAGCTGGATCGCGGCGATCGCGCTGCGGAACTCCAAGTCCTGCATGCGAACCAGCGCCGAGCCGAACCGCTTGGCGAGGAATCCGCCCTCGGCGGGCGCCGTGCCGCGGTTGCTCATCCGGACGTCGACCTGCACAGCGCCGACCCGGCCGTCGCCGAAGAGGTGGCGCGCCGAACAGACTTCAAGGCAGTTCGCCGCGGGCCTGCCGTCGGCGTCGACCACGACGATGATCGCCCGGTCGGTGTCGGCGTGCTTGCCCATCCAGTGCTTGAGCGCCCGGTAGGCGGCGTTGAGCGCGTCGCCCTTGCCCGTCCTGGCCAGCGGTCGCCTGCGCTGCGCCAGGTGCAGGTGCTTGTCGCCGCTGCCGCCGTGCTTGGGTCCGCGCAGGGAGGTGACCACGGCGGCCGTGTCGTCCTCGGAGTCGTCGTCGATGACCCAGACGTGCGCGTGCGGGAACGTGGTACGCAGGTAGACGATCGTGTCGGCGATGACGGGCTCCTCGTCGCGGCAGGGCACGAAGAAGTGCCACTCCAGCCGCGCGGGATCGCCTGTGGGAAGCGGTTTGTGCCGCATGTACGGCACGACGATCAGGCACACGTAGGTCACGAACGCGACGCTCATGGTCAGCGCGAGCGCCTGCGTCAGGCCCAGCAGGAGCGAGAGGTTCACCGCTCCGCCTTCGGTTTGCGGGTGGCGAGCCAGACGAACATGACCAGGGCGGCCGCGCCGCCGATGATGCTCACCATCGAGCCGAGCAGGGTGTGGCCCCAGTAGTAGCCGCGGTCGGTGCCGAGCCAGTCGATCAGGCCGACGAGGGTCAGGATCCGCAGCTGGTTCACCAGGATCACCGCGACCGTCGCCAGCGCGAGCGCCCCGAGGACGCGACCGGCGATTCTCGGCCGCAGCGCGATCATCACCGCCCCGACGACAAGCAGCGGCAAGACAAGGAATGCCGACGTGCATTCCGGGCTCATTTGCAGCCCGAAGGCGTGATCCGTGCCGAGTCCGAAATAGAGCGATTGCCGCTGCGGCGCCAGATATACCCCGGAGGAGGTGATGAAGCTCAGAATGCCGCTCGCCAGCGCCATTTCCCCGGTCCGGTAGGCGCGGTTCATCACGATCAGCGCCACCACTATGGCGCCGAGCGCGCCGATCAGGAGTCGGGACCCCACAGTGGTTCTAGGCGTGGTCGGAACCGGCAGAGACCCTGCGAACGCCACCCGTCACTCCTGTCGTCTCGTGCGTCGAGCTCCGGACCCGTCATGTGACTATCGGAGGCTTCGCGGACAAACTGCATCGCTGGATCGGGTGATATTTCAACCCGATCGAACACTGCCGCAACGAGCTCGTCGGAGATCGGGTGCGCAAATCCGGCAATGTCACCTGATCGGGTAGTCATCTGTTTCGGTTGTCGAAATTGAACCGTTATCTCCGATACGAAGGCGCAAGCTCAATCGCTCCCCGGACTTCGGCCATCGGCCCGAGCGACGAGCATGCGCCCCAACGAATCGGAGGATTTGATGCACAAGCACATGGTGCGCCGTGGCGGTGTGGTGGGCCTGCTGGCCGCTGCCGCGCTGCTCGCAGGCGCACTGCCGGCATCGGCCGCCCCCGGCGACGGTTCGGCCTACGTCGCCTACGTGAACCTCACGCAGCTCGGTTCCCCCGCGGCCGTTGTCGGTCCGCTCGCGCCCTCGAACACCGAAGGCCCGACCGACGCCCAACTGGCGAACATCTCGGTGCCGGGTGTCGTCTTCGCGGGCCTGGTGACCAGCCAGTCCGTCCGCGATGACGCGACCGGGGCGGTTCACGCCGAGGCGAATCTCGCCAACGTCAGCCTGGCGCTCGCGAACCTGGGCGCCATCGGCGCGATCAACGTCGACTGCGACGCCACCCAGTCGGGCACGTCCGGCACGACCTCGCTGGTGAACGTGAATCTCGCCGGTGCCGCGGTCCCGGTGAACCCGGCGCCGAACATGGTGATCGCGGTTCCGCCGGGCCCGATCCCGCCGTCGCTGGTCTCGATCACGTTCAACGAGCAGATCCCGAACCCGGATGGCAGCCTGACCGTCAACGGTGTGCACATCACGCTCAACGCCCTGCTCGGCACCGGTGACGTCATCCTCGGCCACACGCAGTGCGGTCCGGCGGCGCCGCCGATCCCGATGGCGTCCGGCGCCGGCCTGTGGATCGGCCTCGGCCTGCTGGGCGCGGCCGCGATCCCGGTCGGCTTCAGCGTGATCCGCAAGCGGCGCACGCTGGTCACCGGATAGCGGCGGGAGGTCCGAGCGTGTACCGAGCTCCAGGCGGAGGTGCCGTCATCGGCGGCGGCACGGGACTCGCGGTGACCGGCGCCGACATCGGCTGGTGGGTGGCGCTGGGCATCGCACTGCTCATCACCGGCGCGCTGCTGCTGCACTCGCACCGACGCCGATCCATCGCGGCGAAGAACGAGTAGTCCACTGAGGACCCCGGGCGAGAAATCCTCGCCCGGGGCCCTTTTCCTTGTCTGACAAAAGCTGGAGGCACCGTGGAAGTCCTGCTCCTGGTCGGCACCCGACCCGAGGCGGTGAAAGCCGCGCCGGTCGCCCTCGCGCTGGACGGTCACCCCGCGCTGCGATCGGTCATCGTCCACAGTGGACAACATGCCGGGATGGTCGAGCAGGCACTGGAACCCTTCGGCCTGACCCACACCGAAGCCCTCGACGTGAACCGGGAAACGGGCACCCAGGCCGAACTCGTGGCCGAACTGCTGCCCGCGCTCGATGAACTGCTCACCCGGCGCCGCCCGGCGGCCGTCATCGTCCAGGGTGACACGACCACAACCCTGGCGGGCGCGCTTTCCGCTTTCTGGCGCGGTATCCCGGTGGTGCACCTCGAAGCGGGCCTGCGCACCGGCGACCTCGCCGCGCCCTTCCCGGAGGAGGGCAACCGGCAGATGGTCGCGCGGATCGCCGCGCTGCACCTGGCCCCGACCGAGGACGCCGCCGCGGCGCTGCGGGCGGAGTCCGTGGCCGAGCGGGACATCGTGGTCACCGGCAACACCGTCGTCGACGCCGTCCGGCACATCGCCGCGGCGGACCGTCCCGCGGTCGATCCGAGCCTGGCCGCCGTGGAACGCGAACTCGCCGACTCGGGCGGCAGGCTCGTGCTGGTGACCGTGCACCGCCGCGAGTCCTGGGGCGCGCCCCTCGACGAGGTCTTGGGCGCGGTCCGCACGATGGTCGAACGCCATCCCGACATCCGCGTCGTCCTGCCCACCCACCCGAATCCCGCCGTGGGCGCCCAAGTCCGGGCCGCGCTCGGCGACGTCGAGCGGGTCTCGATCACTGGTCCGCTCGGCTACCCCGACCTGGTCCGGGCCTTGCGGCTGGCCGCGCTGGTCATCACCGACTCCGGCGGCATCCAGGAGGAGGCGCCGAGCTTCGGCGTCCCCGTCCTGGTCGCCCGGGAGGTGACCGAGCGACGTGAGGCCGTGCGCGCGGGCTGCGCGTGGCTCGTCGGGACCGACCGCGCGGCCCTACTCGCGGGCGCGGACCGAATCCTCCGCACGAACCTGCGGGTCCCGGCCGACCGCAACCCGTTCGGCGACGGCACAGCCGCCCGTCGGGTCCTCGTGGCGCTGGAGCGGCTGCTGCTGCCGGGCTCAGCCCAGGGTGCCGACCAGCCGCACGTCGGCGGCGCGCAGCGTGTCGAGCGCGGTCTCCGCGGTGTCGGGGGAGACGGCGGCGGTCAGGCTGAGCAGCACCGTGGTGTCGAACCCGTCGCGCGCCGCGTCGACCGCGGTGGCCCGCACGCAGTGGTCGGTCGCGATGCCCACGACGTCGACCTTCGAGACTCCCTTGTCCCGCAGCCACTCCGTCAGTGACCGGCCCTGGGGCCCGACCCCTTCGAAGCCGGAGTAGGCCGCGGCGTGGGCTCCCTTGGAGAACACCGCCTCGACCGCGGTGACGTCGAGTTCCGGGTGGAACGACGCGCCCGCCGTGCCCGCCACGCAGTGTGTGGGCCAGGTGTCGACGAAGTCCGGGTTCTCGCTGAAGTGCGGGCCCGGGTCGAGGTGGTAGTCCCGGGTGGCGACGATGTGGTCGTAGCCCGCGGACGCCATGTGGGCGCTGATCGCCGCCGCCACCGCCGCGCCGCCTGCCACCGGCAGCGACCCGCCCTCACAGAAGTCGTTCTGCACGTCCACGACGATCAACGCGGTCCGCTCGGTCATCGGTGACTCGCTCCTAGTTCATGTAGACGGTCGGGATCGCGGGCTCGCCCGCGGACAGCTTCAAGCCCTCCCACGGCAGGCTCACCAGACCCTGGCGGACCCGCTGCCTGCTGTCCTCCAGCGTGGGCAGTCCGGCCACCGGCTGTCCAGCCCGCATCAGGGGAATCTGCAGCGGCCGATCGTGCTCGCCCGCCTCCGGCCGCTCACCTTCGGCGAAGTGGACGACCTCCTCCAGCGCGGTGCCCGTCGGCTTGTGCCTGCGCAGCGCCAGCTTCCGGCCGCCGCGCGACTCCTTGTGCGAGCTGCGCTTCGCGACCGGGCGGCCTGTCACCTCGACCAGCTTGTAGACCATCCCGGCGGTCGGGGCGCCCGAGCCGGTGACCAGGGAGGTGCCCACGCCGTAGGCGTCGACCGGCTCGGCGCGCAGCGCGGCGATGGCGTACTCGTCGAGGTCGCCGGACACCACGATCCGCGTCTGGGTCGCGCCCAACTCGTCGAGCTGCTCGCGGGCCTGGCGAGCCAGGACGCCGACGTCGCCGGAGTCGATGCGGATGGCGCCGAGTTCCGTGCCCGCGACCTCGATCGCGGTGGCGATGCCCTGGGTGATGTCGTAGGTGTCGACCAGCAGCGTGGTCCCCGTGCCGACCGCGGCGATCTGCGCCTCGAACGCGGCCTTCTCCGAGTCGTGCAGCAGGGTGAACGCGTGCGCGCAGGTGCCTGTGGTCGGGATCGCGAACGTCCGCCCGGCCTCCAGGTTGGACGTGGTGGAGAACCCGGCGAGGAACGCGGCGCGAGCCGAGGACACCGCCGCGTGCTCATGCGTGCGCCGCGAGCCCATCTCGATGATCGGCCTGCCGTTGGCCGCGCTCGCCATCCGCGCACCCGCCGAGACGATGGCGCTGTCGTGGTTGAGGATCGACAAGGCCAGTGTCTCCAGCACCACGGCGTCGGCGAAGGTGCCGGTCACGGTGAGGATCGGCGAGCCGGGGAAGTACAGCTCACCCTCGGGGTAGCCGTCCACGTCGCCTGCGAACCGGTAGTCGGCCAGCCGGTCAAGAGTCGCCTCGTCGACGACCTTCGTCGCCCGCAGGTGGCGCAGCTCGTCGTCGCCGAAGCGGAAATCGGCCACGGCATCGATGAACCGCTGGGTGCCGCCGACCACGCCGTAGCGCCTGCCGTCGGGCAGCCGCCGGGCGAAGGTCTCGAACACGCAGGTCCGGTCGCCCGTGCCGTCCGCGAGCGCGGCCGCAAACATGGTCAACTCGTAGTGGTCGGTCAGCAGGGCCGTGCTCGGTGAGGTCGCAACCATGGTCGGGAAGCCTATTGCCCGGCACGTTCGCGCGGGTGGATGCGATCTGTGATGTTGTACTCCGAACGAATGAAGATCCGCCGCACCCGCGCGAAGCGGACATGCCACCATTGACACCATGACCGCCCCCGTCGACATGGAACAGACACAGTCCGACCCGACTGGCGCCGCAGTCGTCTCCGAGGACGTGCCGTGGCAGACGGTCGTCTGGAACGATCCGGTGAACCTGATGTCGTACGTGACGTACGTCTTCCAGAAGCTGTTCGGCTACAGCCGCGACAAGGCGACGAAGCTGATGCTCGACGTCCACCACGAAGGCAAAGCGATCGTCTCGCACGGATCCAAGGAGAAGGTCGAGGGCGACGTGGCGAAACTGCACGCAGCCGGACTCTGGGCGACGATGGAGCATCAATCTTGAAGCCGTGGAAGCGCAAGGGTGACAAGGTCTTCGGGGAACTCGACAAGCAGGAGGCCGCAGTCCTGCGGGGCCTGGTGTCGCAGATCGACGACATGCTCAAGGCGCGCATCGAGGACACACCCCAGGACGAGCTGGCCGAGCTGACCGGCATCCGCACCGGCCCCACCACCTCCCCGGACGACCCGGTGCTCTCGCGGCTGCTGCCCGACTTCCACCGGCTCGACGACGACAGCCCGAGCAAGGCCGAGCTGGACTCCGCGGCCGCGCTGCGCTCCATCCACGAGCCCACGCTGCTCGACCTGAAGACCGGCGTCGCGGGCGTCGTGCTCGACACCTGCCCGATGTTCGGTGGCGGGGTCCGGCTGTCGCTGGAGCAGGCCGACGCCTGGCTCTCCGCGCTCAACGACGTGCGGCTGGCCCTGGGCACGGCCATCGACGTCACCGAGGACATGCCAGAGGAACTGCCGGACGACGACCCGCGCAGCCCCCACCTCGCGGTGTACCACTGGCTGACCTGGGTGCAGGAGTCACTGGTCCAAGCCCTGTCGGCCGAATGAACGCCATCACCGACGTGCCCGGCGTCCTCGTCGGCCACCACCACCGCTTCGGCGATGGCTGGGCCACGGGCACCACGGTCGTGCTGCTTCCGGAGGGCACGGTCGGCGGCGTCGACGGCCGCGGGGGAGCGCCCGGCACCCGGGAGACCGACCTGCTGGCCCCGGAGAACCTGGTCGACCGGATCGACGCGGTCTGCCTGTCCGGCGGCAGCGCGTATGGCCTGGTCGCGGCGGACGGCGTGATGCGCTGGCTCGCCGAGCACAACCGCGGGTTCCCGGTGGGCGCGGCGCCGCATGAGGTGGTGCCGATCGTGCCCGCCGCGGTGCTGTTCGACCTCCCGCGCGGGGCTTGGGGCAACCGCCCGACATCGGATTTCGGGTACGAGGCCTGCGCGGCGGCGTCGACGTCGGTCGAGCAGGGCTGCGTCGGCGCCGGGGCGGGTGCCCGCGCGGGGTCGCTCAAGGGCGGTATCGGGACGTCGAGCGTGCGGGTGGGCGAGTTCACCGTGGGCGCTGTCGCGGCGGTGAACGCGCGCGGAGAGGTTGTCGACCTGAAGACCGGCACACCGTGGGCGGCCGACCTGGGCCTGCCCGGCGAGTTCCCGGCGTCTCCGGGTCGCGCGGCCGAGCTGCCGACCGTCGCCTCGGACCTCAACACCACGATCGGTGTCGTCGCCACCGACGCGAAGCTCGACAAAGCGGCCTGCCGCAGGCTCGCGATGGCCGCCCAGGACGGTCTCGCCCGTGCGGTCCGACCAGCGCATTCCCTGTTCGACGGCGACACCGTGTTCGCCGCGGCCACCGGTGCGCGACCGGTCTCCGGCCCGTTCGAGCTCGACGCCCTCTACGCGGCCGCCGCCGACGTGTTCGCCAGGGCGATGGTCCACGGCGTCCTGGCGGCCCGCACCGTCGGGGAATTGCGCTCCTACCAGGACGTCTGGTCCTAGCGCGAGGTCATCAGCACCTTTCTGGGTTGCTCCGGGGTTCGCGTCTCCGGTGGCCGCCGATGCGGGAATCAAGACTCTGGTGTGCGCAGGCGCGGGCAGGGGGAAGGATTTCGGGTCGTGGCCGTCAACCCTGCCGATATGCGGCGAGTGTCGCGCAATGTGTGGCGTTCGCGTTGCAACGCAAGCACGCCCGCGAAGGTCGCGAGCCCGAGAACCGTGAACCTCGACAGGATTACCTTCTCATGCGGTAGTGCTGTTGGAATCCCCTATATCGGCTGGGGGAGGATGCCAAGTGCGGACTCTCACACAGTGGGAGAGGCCCACCCACCACGTAGGATGGGCGGTGTGTTGGAGATACGCCGAGACCTGGTGGACGCGATGGTGGCGCATGCCCGTCGCGACCACCCGGACGAGGCATGCGGTGTCATCGCGGGACCCGAGGGCAGTGACCGCCCCGAACGGTTCATCCCGATGCTCAACGCCGCCCGGTCGCCGACGTTCTACGAGTTCGACTCGGCCGACCTGCTGAAGCTCTACCGCGAGATGGACGCCAACGACGAGGTGCCGGTGGTCATCTACCACTCGCACACCGCGACCGAGGCCTACCCGTCGCGCACCGACGTGTCCTATGCCTCCGAGCCGGACGCGCACTACGTGCTGGTCTCCACCCGCGACGCGAACGAGCATGAGCTGCGTTCGTACCGGATCGTCGACGGCGTCATCACCGAGGAGCCCGTCGAGGTCGTGGAGTCCTACCGGTTCGCCCACACGGGCCCCGACGACATCCCCGAGCCAAGCGCTCTGTGACTTTGCGCGGTACCCGGAATACCGGCCGCGTCTCTGCACGTCATATCTGATCGAACAGGCAAAACCGGAGGTTTCACGTGGCCGTCACCGTTTCCATCCCCACCATCCTGCGCACCCACACCGGCGGCGAGAAGTCCGTTCCCGCCGCGGGCGCGACCGTCGCCGAGGTCATCGACCACCTCGAGGACAAGCACGGCGGTCTCAAAGCGCGCCTGGTCAAGGACGGTTCGCTGCACCGCTTCGTCAACATCTACGTCAACGACGAGGACGTGCGCTTCGCGGGCGGCCTCGAGGCCAAGGTCGCCGACGGCGACAACGTCACCATCCTGCCCGCGGTCGCGGGCGGCTCCCGCTAAGGAGCTCCAGCCATGGCCCGGTACGACTCGCTCATCGCCTCCCTCGGCGACACGCCGCTGGTCGGGCTGCCGAATCTCGCGCCCGCACCGAACGTCCGACTCTGGGCCAAGCTGGAAGACCGCAACCCGACGGGCTCGATCAAGGACCGGCCCGCGCTGGCCATGATCGAGTCCGCCGAACGCGACGGCAGGCTCGTCCCGGGCAGCACGATCCTGGAGCCCACCTCGGGCAACACCGGGATCGCGCTGGCCATGGCCGCCAAGATCAAGGGCTACGGCCTGGTCTGCGTCATGCCGGAGAACACCTCGGAGGAGCGCAAGCAGCTCCTGCAGGCCTACGGCGCCCGGATCGTCTACTCGCCGGCGGCGGGCGGCTCGAACGAGGCCGTGCGCCGGGCGCGGGAGATCGCGGAGCAGAACCCGGACTGGGTGATGCTCTACCAGTACGGCAACCCGGACAACGCCCGTGCGCACTACGAGGGCACGGGCCCGGAGATCCTGCGGGACCTGCCGACGATCACGCACTTCGTCGCCGGCCTGGGCACCACCGGAACGCTGGTGGGTGTGGGCCGCTACCTGCGTGAGCAGAAGCCGGACATCCAGGTCATCGCCGCCGAGCCGCGCTATGGGGAACTGGTCTACGGCCTGCGCAACCTCGACGAGGGGTTCGTGCCGGAGCTGTACGACCCGGACGTGCTCACGGGCCGCTACTCGGTGGGCTCGTACGACGCCCTGCGGCGGACCAGGCAGCTGCTGGAGGTCGAGGGCATCTTCGCCGGCATCTCCACGGGCGCCATCCTGCACGCGGCGCTGGCTGTGGCGGAGAAGGCGGCCGGGACAGGTGAACCGGCGGATGTGGCCTTCATCGTCGCGGACGCCGGCTGGAAGTACCTGTCCACCGGCGCCTACGCGGGCACGCTGGACGAGGCCGCCGATCGCCTCGACGGACACCTCTGGGCCTGACCGCCAGCCGCCACCCGCACTCGCGCCGTCTCCGAGTGCGGGTCACGCCAAGTCGATCATCTGCCGGAGTGCGAACCGGACCGTTTCGATCTCGTCGTCGCGCAGGCGTGCGGGGTGGCGTCTGACCAGCCGTTCCACGCTCACGGATTTGATCTGGTCGCACATCGCGAAAGACGGTCGGCCAAGGTCGACGGCCGGGTGGAAGGGCAGTCCCCGGTCGGTGGTCGTACAGGGCAGGACGATGGCCAACCGGTTCGGCAGCTCGCACGCCAGTGAGGTTCCGACAACGATGGCGGGACGTTGCCCGGCCTGCTCACGGCCGATCTGCGGGTTGAAGTCCGTCCACCACACCTGCCATGGCGCGAGCGTTCGAATCATCACTCCTTGGCCGCCACGTCGGTTTCGGCAAGGCTCGCGGCCTCGTCGGCGTAGCTGCCCGCGGCCTCCGGATCCGCCGCCAAGCGGGCCAAAGCGGCGCGCGTCGCGTGCTCGAACAGCACGATCCGCAGCGCTTCGTCCAGGCTGACGCCGCCCAGTTCGGTCTCCGCAATCCGCGCTAACGCGTCGCGGTTGTGCACCGACACCCGCATGCTTGTCTGCATGCAGTAAGTATGCATCGATGCACGCGTGCTGTCACCTCGCTTGATGGCGTAATTTGACCGCCGTGATTGAGATCGAGCGCTCCGGCCATGTCCTAGCATCCCCGGCCGATGTCTGGACCGTGGTCTCCGACGCCCGCCGTGCCCCCGACTGGTTCAGCTTCGCCGAGCGCACCGACGTCCTCTCCGGCAGCGGCCGCGGCGAGAAGCGGCTGCAGCACGGCCGCTGGCGCACGAAGACCTCCGAGATCGAGCAGGAGGTCATCGAGTTCGTGCCCGACAAGCTGATCGCCTGGAAGCACACCGCCGAGCGGGTCGACGGCAAGCCTGCCCCGGTGTACGCCTCCTCGGTCGTCTTCCGCATCGAACTCGAGGCCGACGGCGACGGCACGACGATCCGACTCCGGTTGCTGCGCGAACCCGCGGACGGCCTCAAGAAGATCGCCATGAAGCTGTTCGGCTCCCGCGACATCACGGGCCGGATGGAGGAGTCGCTGCACCGCCTCCCGGGCGCCGTGGCGTCGTGAAGGTCATCGGGCTGCTCGGCGGGATGAGCTGGGAATCCTCCGCGGAGTACTACCGGGTCGTCAACGAGCGGGTCCGCGAACGCCTCGGCGCGCTGCGTCCTCTACTCCGTGGACTTCGCCGACATCGAGCGCATGCAGGTCGAGGGCCGCTGGGACGACGCCGCCGCGGTCCTGGACGAAGCCGCGCAAGCGCTGGTTCGGGCGGGCGCGGAGATCCTTGTGCTGTGCACCAACACCATGCACAAGGTCGCCGACCGGATCGACGCGCCGCTGCTGCACCTCGCCGACACCACGGCCACCGCGGTGCGTCGGGAAGGCCTGCGGCGGGTCGGGCTCCTCGGCACCGCTTTCACCATGGAGCAGGACTTCTACACCGGCAGGCTCACCGAACACGGTCTCGACGTCCTCGTCCCCGACGCCGCCGACCGCGCGACGGTGCACCGGGTCATCTACGACGAACTCGTCCTGGGCGTCGTGCGCGACGAGTCCCGGCAGGCGTGTCGCGACGTCATCGCCCGGCTTGTGGAGCGGGGCGCCGAAGGGGTGATCCTCGGCTGCACCGAGATCGAACTCCTCCTCACCCAGGCCGACAGCCCGGTGCGGTGTTCCCGACCGCCCGCCTGCACGCCGAACTGGCGGTAGACCTGGCGCTCGGGGACGACATCAGGGTTTCACCTGATCCGCTGCCGCCCGCGAGCACGTAACCTCGACCTCGTGAGCACCGTCCCGGCCAAGCGGCCCGCCAACCGCGTCCTGCCGCCGAACCTGGCCCAGGCAGGCATCGTCGTGGGCGGCTTCGCCGTCCTGCTCTACCTGATCGAGTTCGCCGACCGGCTGCTGCCCGCGGACCTGGAGCTGAACGGGATCATCCCGCGTAGCGTCGACGGGCTCGACGGCATCATCTGGTCCCCGCTGCTGCACGGCGACTGGTCGCACCTGATCGGCAACAGCGTGCCGCTGCTGGTCTTCGCCTTCCTCGCGATGGCCAACGGACTGAGCCAGTGGATCATGGTCACGGCGACGATCTGGCTGGTCAGCGGTGTCGGCGTGTGGCTGACCAGTCCCGAGGACACGGTCACCATCGGCGCGTCCGGGCTGTGCTTCGGGTGGCTGCTGTTCCTGCTGGTGCGCGGCCTGTTCAACCGCAGCATCCTGCAGCTCGCCGTCGCCGCCGTCCTGTTCGCCTATTGGGGCACGACATTGCTCGGCGTGCTGCCCGGCGACACCGGAATCTCCTGGCAGGGCCACCTGTTCGGGGCGATCGGCGGCGTCCTGGCCGCCTGGTTCGCCGCGATGGCGGACAGGCCCACGGCTCCCGGTACGTTCAACGCGTGACGCGACCGCAGGCCCCGATCGGAATTTTCGACTCCGGCGTCGGAGGTCTCACCGTCGCGCGCGCCATCCTCGACCAACTCCCGCACGAGCGGCTGCGCTACGTCGGCGACACCGCCAACAGCCCGTACGGCCCGCGGCCGATCGCCGAGGTCCGCGCGCACTCGCTGGCCATCGCCGACCAGCTCGTCGAGGACGGCGTGAAGATGCTGGTCATCGCCTGCAACACGGCGTCCTCCGCCTGTCTGCGGGACGCGCGCGAGCGCTACGACATCCCGGTGGTCGAGGTCATCGTGCCCGCCGTGCGCCGGGCCGTGGCGGCGACCCGCTCGGGTCGCGTCGGGGTCATCGGCACGGCGGGGACAGTCCGCTCCCGCGCGTACGACGACGCGTTCGCCGCCGCTCCCGGCGTCACGGTGACCAGTTCGGCGTGCCCGAGGTTCGTCGACTTCGTGGAGAAGGGCGTCACGTCGGGCAGGCAGATCCTCGGGCTCGCCCAGTCCTACCTCGAACCGCTGCAGGAGGCCGAGGTGGACACGGTGGTGCTCGGCTGCACGCACTACCCGCTCCTGACCGGCGTCGTGCAGATCGTCATGGGGCAGGACGTGACCCTGGTGTCGAGCGCGGAGGAGTGCGCGAAGGACGTGTTCCGGGTCCTCGCCGAGCACGACCTTTTCGCCGAGGACGCGGGCGAGCCCACGCACGAGTTCGTCGCCACCGGGCCCGCGGAGCCGTTTCATCGCCTGGCACGCAGATTTCTCGGGCCGGAGTTGGCAAGTGTTGCTCCATTGGCTCGACGGTGATCGTGTCTCGCCGCTCGCTGTGACAGTCTGTCGAGGTGCTACTGACCGTCCTCGGCTGTTCGGGAAGTTTCCCCGGCCCGAACGCGCCCGCCTCCGGCTACCTGCTGGCCGCTGACGATTTCCTGCTGGGAATCGAACTCGGCAACGGTGCCTTCGCCGCGATGCAGGCAGTGGTCGACCCGTTCGACCTCGACGCGCTGATGTTCTCGCACCTGCACGCCGACCACTGCTCCGACTTCTCCGGCCTGTCGGTCCTGCGCCGCTACCACCCCTCACCGCCGTACGACCCGCGGGTGAACAAACTGGACGTCTACGCGCCGAGTGAGGCTCCGACCCGGTTCATCGCCGCGTACGCCACCGACGAGGCCGACCGGGCCGTCACCGACTTGTCCGATGTGTACCAATTCCGCGCGCTGCGGCCCGGCAAAGTCCACATCGGACCGTTCGAGGTGCTCGTCGCGCCCGCCGCGCATCCCTGCGAGTCGTTCAGCTTCCGCATCAGCCACGGCGGCCGGTCGCTGGCCTACACCGGGGACACGGCGATGTGCGACGCGCTGGTCGAAGTCGTCGACGGGGCGGACGTGCTGCTGTCGGAGGCGTCGTGGACGCACTCGCCGAACCATCCGCCGAACCTGCACCTGTCCGGCCACGAGGCGGGCGTCCTCGCCACGGGCGCCGGGGTCGAGCGGGTGCTGGTCACCCACATCCCGCCGTGGACGGACAAGGACGCGGTGATCGCCGAGGTCCGGGCCGCGTACGACGGCGAAGTGGTCCTCGTCGAACAGGGCGCCAAGTACGACATCTAGGCTCTGGGTGTGGCGCGAAGCGATGGCAGGAACGACGACCAGCTCAGGGACATCAAGCTCACCCGCGGCTACCAGGACTGGCCCGCGGGCTCGGTGCTCGTGGAGTTCGGGAAGACCAGGGTGCTGTGCGCGGCCAGCGTGACCGAGGGCGTGCCCCGGTGGCGCAAGGGCTCCGGGCTCGGCTGGGTCACCGCCGAGTACGCGATGCTGCCCTCGGCGACGAACACCCGCGGCGACCGCGAGTCGGTCAAGGGGCGCATCGGCGGGCGCACGCACGAGATCAGCAGGCTCATCGGCCGCTCGCTGCGCGCGTGCATCGACCTCGCGGCCCTCGGTGAGAACACCATCCACCTCGACTGCGACGTCATCCAGGCCGACGGAGGCACCCGCACCGCCGCGATCACCGGCGCGTACGTCGCCCTGCACGACGCGGTGACGTACCTCGGCGCGAAGGGCAAGCTCGCCGACCCGCAGCCGTTCTCGTGCGCGGTGTCTGCGGTGAGCGTGGGTGTGGTCGGCGGCCGGGTGCGGCTCGACCTGCCCTACGAGGAGGACGTGCGGGCCGAGGTCGACATGAACGTGGTGGCGACCGACGCGGGCACGCTCATCGAGGTCCAGGGCACGGGCGAGGGCGCGACGTTCGCCCGGTCCACCCTCGACCAGATGCTCGACTACGCCCTCGCGGGCTGCGCGGAACTGAACCGCATCCAGGCGGAGGCCCTGGCGCTGCCCTACCCGGGTGAGCCGGCCGGATGACCCGAGTGCTGCTGGCGTCCCGCAACGCCAAGAAACTGGGGGAGCTGCGCCGAATCCTGGCTGACGCGGACGTCTCGGGCATCGAGATCGTCGGCCTCGCCGACGTCCCCGAATTTCCGGACGCCCCGGAAACCGGCGCGACCTTCGAGGAAAACGCCCTGGCCAAAGCCCGCGACGCGGTGGCAGCCACCGGCCTACCGTCGATCGCCGACGACTCCGGCATCGCGGTCGACGCGCTCAACGGGATGCCGGGGGTGTTGTCGGCGCGCTGGTCGGGCAAGCACGGGGACGACCAGGCCAACCTGGACTTGGTGCTGGGGCAGCTGACGGATGTTCCCGACGAGCGTCGGGGAGCGGCGTTCGTGTGCACGGCGGCCCTGGTGGTTCCCGGGGGCCCGGAGGTGGTGGTCCGCGGCGAATGGCGCGGCACCCTGATCCGGGCCGGGCGTGGGGAGAACGGGTTCGGGTACGACCCGATCTTCGTGCCTGAGGGCGAGAAGAGGACATCGGCTGAACTGGCACCCGCGGAGAAGGACGCCCAGTCCCACCGCGGCCGAGCCCTCAGGTTGCTCCTCGACCACCTGCGATCACTGGCTGACTGACCCAGCCTCGCAACCTGATCGCGCGAAGTGAACACCGCTCTCGGTTGTGAGCGGTGCTCTCCGAGGTGATCAGCGCTCCATGAAGCCTGCCCGGGCCATCGCGGTCACCGACTCGCTCGCCTTGGACGGGTGTCCCGCGTCGAACGGTGGTCGTGGGTCGTATTCGATGGTCAATTGGATGGCCTCCGCCACCTCCTGACCATGGATCTCCCCGGCCAGCCACAGCGCCAGGTCGATCCCCGCCGACACCCCCGCCGCCGTCACGATCCGCCCCTGGTGCACCACCCGCTCCGCTGGGCACGACCGTGCCCCGAAGTGCGGCAGGGCGTCCTGGACGAGCCAGTGGGTGGTCGCGTCCAGGCCCTCCAGCAGGCCCGCCGCCCCCAGGATCAGGGCTCCGCTGCACACCGACGTCGTCCACCGGGCGGTTCGGTGGGTGTCGACCAGCCACTGCCGCAGCACCGGGTCGGCCATCGCGGCCTGTGTGCCTCGCTCCGAACCGGGGACGAGCACGAGGTCCGGCGCCGGTGTCTCGGCGAACGTGTGGGTGACGCCGAGGGTGAGGATGCCTGCGTCGGTCATCAACGGCCCGGGGGAGTGCCCGACGAATCTCAACTCCGTGTCGGGCATCAGCCGCAGCACCTCGTAAGGGCCCACCGCGTCCAGGGCGGTCACCCCGGGATAGAGCACGATCGCGACCTGCATGTCAGATCCTCTCCGCGGTCCGGAACCGCGCTCGGTAGTCGTCCGGGCCGACGCCCAGGACGCGGACGAATGCCCGACGCAGCGTTTCGGGGCTGCCGAAGCCGGTGCGGGCCGACACGGCGGCGACGGTGGTCGAGTCGGCTTCCAGCAGGCCGCGGGCCGCTTCCACCCGGATCCGCTCGACGAACCGGGCCGGGGTCGTGCCCAGTTGCTCCGCGAAGAGCCTGCCGAGGTGTCGTTCGGACATCCCCGCCCGCCGCGCCAGCCGGGGCACGCGGTGGTCGGCGGCGGGGTCGGCGGTGATCTCGTCGCACACCGGGCGCAGTGGGGACGCGGACGCGACCGCGTAGTCCAGGCGGGTGGAGAACTGGGACTGCCCACCAGGCCGCTGCAGGAACAGCACCAGCCACCGCGCCACCGTCCGGGCCGTCTCCGCGCCGTGGTCGGACTCCACCAGCGCGAGCGCCAAGTCCATCCCCGCCGTCACCCCCGCCGACGTGTACACCGACCCGTCCCGCACGAAGATGCGGTCGGGTTCCACGACCACCGCCGGGAAGGCCGACCGCAGCCGCCCGGCCATCGCCCAGTGCGTCGTGGCCCGCCGCCCGTCGAGCAGCCCGGTCGCGCCGAGCACGAACGCGCCGGTGCACACCGAGCACACCCTGGCCGCGGTCTCGGCGAGACGACGCACCTGGGTGACCACCGGAGGTGCGCACGCCTGCGCGTATTCCTCACCGCCTGCGATCACCAGGGTGTCGGCGTGGTCGACATCGGCCAAGGCGGCGTCGACATCGAGGCGCAGTCCCGAAGCGCCGCGGACGGCAGAGCCGTCGGGGGAGGCGACGACCAGGTCGTAGGCGTCCCGCTCCAGCTCTGCCGCGCCCGCGAAGACCTCGGCGGGGCCGACGACGTCGAGCAGCTGAACGCCGGGGAAGACGACGAGGACCACCCTGTGTGCCATGCGTCCAGCCTCTGACAGCGGGCGCTATGTCCGCAAGGACGCCTACCCCTCGGTTTCGGACACCAACCGTCCGATGGCTTTCGCGCCTGCCGTGACCGACGACGCCGCCGTCGAGAGCCGGGTCGACGGCGGATGTTCGGTCAGCAGCACCACGATGTGGCGCGACCAGCCCGGTGCTGTGCACGAAGTCCACCTTCGCGTTGTCGCCCCAGCCCTGTTTGACCGCCCAGTCCGCGTCCACCCCGCTCGGGATGCCGAAATGCTGGTCGAAGCCGTCGGCCGCCACTCGCGGGGCCGTGGCGAGCGAGTCGATGACGAACGTCTTGTCCGCCTCGGGGAGTTCCGTCATCACGTGGGTGTAGACGCGGGCGACGTCGCGCGCGCTGAGCAGCGTGTCGCCCCAGCGGCCCGGGTCGGCGGGCGGGCGGGTGTCGGTGAGCCCCAGCCGCTTCGCTGTGCGGGTGACCATGGCGGCCCCGCCCGACCGTGTCCACAGTTCGCCGGCGATCGGGTCGTCCGACAGCCGCAGCATCCGCCCCACCCGTTCGCGGTCGCCGCCGCCGGAGTGCAGCACGTCCAGGGCGATGAGGAGCTTGACCAGCGACGCCGAGTGGAACTTGCGGTCGGCGTTGACCGACACCAGTTCCGCCCCGGTCTGCCGGTCGATCACCAGCGCGCCGACGGTGGCCGACTTCTGCACTCCGCGCACCGCGCCGGTCACGTCGACAGGTCTCTTGGGCGCCGGGGACGGTTTCACGGCCGACGGCTTGACCGCGGCGACCGACGACTCGACCGGCGCGGCGCCCGGCGTGCCGACCTCGACCGGCACGGGCGCGGACACCACGCCGATCGGGGCCGGGGAACACCCGGCGAGCAGGATGAGCACGAGAAACGGCAGCAGGCGCATGCCGTGAATACGCCGTCAGCCGATGGTGAAGTTGACGTCCTCGGCAGGCAACTATTCCGCCGCGCCCGCGGTACGCGACAACCGCCGATTTGGTTGTCGCGCACCGCGAAACTGTTCAGAGCTTGAGGTCTTTGCGCAGCTTGGCGACATGTCCGGTGGCCCGCACGTTGTAGAAGGCGTGCGCGATGCGGCCGTCCGGGTCGACGATGAATGTGGACCGGATCACACCGGTCACCGTCTTGCCGTAGAGCTGCTTCTCGCCGTACGCGCCCCACGCCGTGAGCACCGCGCGGTCCGGGTCGGACAGCAGCGGGAAGGTCAGGCCTTCCTCGGCGACGAACTTGGCCAGCTTCGCGGGCTTGTCCGGGGAGATGCCGAGAATGGCGAAGCCCGCGTCGTTGAGCTCGGCGAGGTTGTCCCGAAAGTCGCAGGCCTGCTTGGTGCAGCCGGGTGTGGAGGCCGCCGGGTAGAAGTAGACGACCACGGACTTGCCGCGGAAGTCGGACAGCGAGACCTCGTTGCCCTCGCTGTCGAGGAGCGTGAAATCAGGAGCCTGGTCGCCCTCGGAAAGTCGCGTCATACCGTTGAAACTAGCGCGCGGCTACGCGAGCCCCTCGAACACCATCACCATCGACCGCGACGCCGGGTCCGGCTGGGCGCTCAGCTGCAGCGTCACCCGCTGCTCGGGCACGCCGAACGCCACGGAGAACCGGGCTTTCGCGCCGGGGGCGATCTCGATGTCGCCGACCATCCCGGCGTAGCCCTGGGTCGAGTCGATGACCTGGCGGGCGGTGGCGCCGTCGGCGGTGGCGGTCAGCACGAGCACGGTCGGGCGGTACGCGGTCGTGCCGTGGTTCTCCACGGTCACGTCGAAGCCCAGCGCGCGCGGGCTCTTCGGGTACGCCGAGTCGGTCGGCACGAAGGAGATGGGGCCCGAAACCGTGATCGACAGGTCGTCGCCCAGCGGCCTGCGCTCGCCGCTGCGCGACGGGTTCGCGGCGGCGGACGCGGCGACGGACTGCTCAGCCGGTTCGGAGTACGCGGGACCGCTGCCGCAGCCGGTGACCAACACCAGCAGCGTGCAGAGGGCAGCCGCCCATCCGACGGTTTTCACGGTCAGTGCCACTTCCTTGCCTGGGGACGCTCGGGGTGTGTGTCCCACTTTTACTGCCCACGCAGCCGAACGCGGCCTCCATTAGGCCGTTGAGTCGTACCTGGTGTCGTGCTGTGGCCGAGCCGTGATCAGGAGAGCACCCCAAGTGATCGGCGCCACTGTGGGCGGCGGACTCAGGCGGCGAGCGCGAAGAAGAGCACGAAGACCCCGATGAACACGAGCCAGGCTGCGATCAGCCAGCCGAAGTCACGCCACGGCGAGATCGCGTGGTTGTCCTCGCCGGGCACGTAGACGCCGCGCTCCTCGAACCGGTCGACCAGTCGTAGGAGCGCCGCGAAGGGCCGCGGGGAGCGCATGGGCTGATCGTGTCATGAGGTGAGGGAATCCGCCGCGACGCGCCTCACCTGCGCTGACCTTTGACGTGTCGGGCGAACTCACGCTCGATCTCCCGGTTGGCGTCGCGGGTCGCCAGGTCCTGGCGCTTGTCCCAGGTCTTCTTGCCCTTCACGAGGGCCAGTTCGACCTTGGCGCGGCCGTCGCTGAAGTACATCGACAGCGGGATCAGCGAGAGCCCGCTCTCCCGGACCCGGATGTCCCAGCGGTCGATCTCGCGCCGGTTGAGCAGCAGTTTGCGCACCCGGCGCGGGGTGTGGTTGGTCCACGTGCCCATCGCGTACTCGTTGATGTGCAGGCCGCGCAGCCACACCTCGCCGTCGTCGATCGTGGCGAAGGCGTCGACCAGCGACACCCGGCCCAGCCGCAGGCTCTTGACCTCCGTGCCGACGAGCATCACGCCCGCCTCGAGCGTGTCGAGGACGGCGTAGAGGTGACGCGCTCGGCGGTTCGTGGTGATCACCGTGGTCGTGGCCATGTGCTCACTTTAATTCACAGAGTGGTTCACATCCTTTTCTTAAATCATTCGGCTGATTGGCGGATATATGGCGGGTCCGGGCGCTGCGATGGTCACCTCGACCTGTGCCCGCACCCCTGCATGGCGGGCACGTCCAGGTCCTTCCCTGCATGAAGGGCGATTCGCCATGCGTTCACCAGGCTCCACAGCCAGGCGGCTGCGTGCCGCCTGTGTGCTCATAGCCGCCGTCGGTCTGACCGTCGTCGGCGTGCAGTCCTTGTCCGCCAACGCCTCGCCCACCCCGGCCGCGAGCGCGCAGACCGGGCCGCTTCCCGTGGCCGCGGACGGACACTCCCACCCGGTCATCGAGTCCGTCCCGGAGGACCAGCCCGCGCGCGGATTGGTCTACAAAGGACTGAACATCGCCCAGACCGGTCCCTGCAAGGGCACCTATCTCGTGCGCGGCCACGATGTCTGCTCGCACGGTCCGGACCAGCCTCCGCCCGGTTACCGCATGGGCGCCGATGTCCAGCCGCTGTCCGTGCAGCAGGCCACGGCCGCCGGTGTCTGCGTCGGCGACGGCTCCAGCGGCAACCGGGCCCAGGTGCTCTACGTCTACGCGAGCACCGACCGGTTCTCCCAGTACAAGACGTCCATCGAGCAGTGGGCGATCGGGATGAGCGACATCTACGACGAGAGCGCCAAGGAGACCGGCGGCACCCGGCACGTCCGGCTCCTGCACGATGCGAACTGCACGCCCATCGTCAGCAAGGTGCAGGTCACGACGAGCCAGCTCGCGGACTTCACCAGCATGAGCAACGCGTTGTCGCAGAAGGGGTACAACCGGCAGGACCGCAAGTACGTGATCTTCGCCGACTCCTCGGTGTACTGCGGCATCGGCGACTTCGCCGGTGACACCCGCAAGGGCGCCACGAACCGCAGCAACTACGGCCCGTCCTACGGCCGCACCGACACCAGTTGCTGGGGTCCGGACACGCCCGCGCACGAACTGGGCCACAACCTGGGGGCGGTCAACAACAACGCCCCCAACGCCAGCGGCGGCGCGCACTGCACCGATGAGTGGGACCTCATGTGTTACAGCGACTCACCCAACTACCCGCAGATGCGCTACATCTGCACCGACCGGGCCAAGGACGCGCGTTTCGACTGCGGCCACAACGACTACTACCACACGAATCCGCCCGCGGGCAGCTACCTGGCGACCTACTGGAACATGGCCGACAGTCTCTGGCTGGTCGCGAACGGCTCGACCGACCCGACCCCGACACCCGGATTCTGCTCGACCTACGCCACCAAGCACACCGGCACGCTGAACCAGGGCGCCTCGGCGATCCAGCCCAACGGCACCTGGTACCAGTCCACCACCAGCGGCACCCACGCCGGCTGCGTGGACGGGCCGGACGGCACGGACTTCGACCTCCACCTGCAGAAGTGGAACGGCAGCGGCTGGGCCACGGTGGCCAAGGCCGAGACGGAGAAGGCCGACGAGACGCTGTCCTACAGCGGAACCGCCGGCTACTACCAGTACAAGGTGGTGGCCTACGCGGGCTCTGGCGGCTACACCTTCGGGATGAACAAGCCCTGATCACAGACGACGGCCCCGGCGCTGGCCGGCGCCGGGGC
>NZ_JBOHGC010000394.1:0-9450 GCF_050699995.1 Actinokineospora sp.
GCGGTGAGCACGGGCTCGTTGGGCAGAGCGTGCAACGCGCCCTGGATGCGCAGCTGGGGTGCCATGCCGGCGGTGAGCAGGAGGTCGGTGGCGCCTGCCTGCCACACGGCTTCGAGCAGCGCGTCGACATAGCTGCCGAGAGCGGGACCGTGCATAGCGAACCTCCGGATTCCTTGCTGTGCGAGAAAGAAGGGGAAGGACCGTCGCCCTGCACGGCGGCCCTTCCCCGGCTGGTGCGACTACGGCGTGCAATCGACTCCAGGAACGACATCGCCGGCGGCGTTGATCGTCACGCCCGACTTCAGAGCGGTGTCGCTGCGCAGCAAGCCCGCGGTCTTCAAAGCGGTCATGCTTGTCGCGTAGCTGCCGATCTTGGCGTAGTGGGCTTCCTGAGCCACCTCAAGCGTCTTGCGGTCGGCATTGCAAGCGGATTCCTCACCCTTGTCGTTGATGCCGCTGACGGCGAAGACGACGATTCCCGCAAGGACACCGAGGATCACGATGACCATCAGCAGTTCGATGAGGGTGAAGCCCTTCTCGTTCTTGCGGGCTTGGTGGACTCTGTCGAGCAAGGTGTTCATGGTGTTCTCCCTGATGTGTGTGTCATGGCTTTGACCTGCTAGAAGAGGCTTTCCGACACCTCCTCGCCGCGGATCCGGGTGTCGGCGAACCGTCGGACTGCGGTGCTGAAGGGGTGGTGCGGCTCGGACTCGGCGAGCGGCACACCACGGTTGATCGACGCCGCGAGTTCCCAAGTGGACGGGAGGTACGCGGCGACCGGGTTGCGGAGGATCTCGTCGATGTCAGCCGCTGTCAGGCCGGTCTGCTCGTCCGCGCGGTTCACCACGACAGTGCGGGTGTTCCCGCGGATCGAGAGCAGGTCGAGCATGTCCAGGGTGACGCGCAGGTGGGCCAGCGCGGGCCGCTCCGGTGTCGTCAGCAGCACCCGGTGGCTGGAGACGTCGAGCGCGGTCAACACGTGCGCCGACAGCCGGGCCGGGGTGTCGACGACGACGTAGTCGTAGCGCGTCGACAGCAGGATCAGCAGTTCCCGCACGAGCGTCGGCGGCATCCGCTCGGCGTCGCCGGGCCGCATGGGGGCGGGGACGCAGTCGAGCCCGGGCCGGTAGGCGGAGAGCGGCATGTTCGCCCACACCCGGTCGCCCACCGACAGTGTGCCGCGGGGTGTGAGGGTGAGGCTGCCCGCGATGTCGCCGAAGGCGAGGTCGAGGTCGACCAGACAGACCCGGCGCCCCGCGGCGTGCAGCGCGACGGCGAGGTTGGTGGCGAAGGTGGTCTTGCCGCAGCCGCCTTTGGCCGCGAACACGGTGACGACCCGTCCTGCTGTCATGCCCCACACCTCCTCGCCGGATAGACGAGAAGCGTGGGCCGAACAGCGGTGTCCCGGCATCGGGCGATCGGTCAAAGAGTCGATGGCCGATGGGCGGACGATGACGGCTGTCCGGGGGACGCTTGTCGGCCGAACGCCCGACACCGGGGTCGGTCATCACGCTCAGTAGGGACTTTCGACCCTGATAGTCCTTGACCTAGAACGGATCTGTAACTCGGAGGGGGGCTGGACCGAAAGGTAGTTGAATCCTAAACGCGCCTCCCTCAGCGCGGTGTCGGACTGGCAGACCGGAGGAAAGATGTCGATCCGCCTGGCCGTCGTCGATGGTCACCCGCTCACCCGATATGGGCTTACCGGGTTGGTCGCCGAACACGACGATATCGAGATCGTCGCCGAGTGGGGTTCGATGGCCGCCGCCAGGGCGATCGCCGAAGTCCGCCCCACCGTGGTGACCATCGATGTGGACCTTCCCGACGGTGACGGGCTGCGGTTGGCCCGCGAATTCCGTGACCGGGACCCGGACCTCGGCATCGTGGTGCTGACCTCCAGCGCCCGCGACGACATCCTGTTCCGCGCCTTGGACTCGGGGGTCTCGGCTTTCGTCAGCAAGATGGCGCCGATGACGGAGGTGCTGGGCGCCATCCGCCACGCGTCGGTCGCGGCGACGTCGTTCACCGCCACCGGCCTGCTCCACGCCTTGGCCCGCAAGCGCGACACGGAGACCCGCTTCGCCCTGAGCCCCCGCGAGCGCGAAGTGCTCCTGCTGCTGCGCGACGGCCTGTCGGTGCCCGCGATCGCCCGCTCCACCTACGTGAGCCCGTCGACGGCCAAGACCTACGTCGCGCGCCTCTACGAGAAGCTCGGCGCCAACAACCGCGCCCAAGCCCTGATGACCGCACTACGCCACGGCCTGATCCACAACGAAGAGATGCCCGCGGTCATCTGACCTAACGGCGCCCTGGGCGATCCGCTCAATCCGACGTTCGGCGCCTCCGGTTTCGGCCGCGGTCAGCAGGCAGTCCCGGCTTCATCCACCAGCGAGACTCGCCAAGCCGCACTGTTCGACTCCGGAATTTCGGTGCTCATGAGAGCGGGGCAGGCACTTGGTCGTCCGTCCGTTCCCCGCTCATGCCCGCGACCGGCCAGGCCGCCAGGCGGGTGCGGACACGTCCCTGGCCTGGCCCACCGACGGCGGCTGGTACGACGTCGAGGTGACCGCGGCCGAGGACTCGACGTTCCACAGGCGACTGACCGGCCGCGTCGAGGACGGCGCGCCGGGCGTCACCGCCTGACCGGCTCGGGGCGAGCGGACACACCGCCCGCTCGCCCCGGGCGGCCATTCGGGTGGAGCATCCCGGCAAATGGGCGACGATGATCGTTTCCGATGTTCGGTGCTGCGCCCGCTGGTACGTTCCCGGCCAAGACCGCTCACCGGGCGGGTGATCATCGGGAGTTGACGTGCCAGGCGAGCGGCGGCACCGCGGTGGATCCGGCTGAGCTGGCGGGGCAGTGGGCGGGGACACTGAGCGGGGTTTCGGCCGCTGGGGACGGCGTCGGGCGCGAGTTGACCGGTCCGATCGACCGGTTGATCGAGGCGCTGCGCGCGGACCCGTTCGACTCCGACGCCGCCGCTGAGTTCGGCGTCCGGCTGGTCGAGGCGGTCACCGCGGCGCTCGCCGCCGGAGCCCGACTGGCCACTGTGGAACAAGCGCTGGCGGACAGCGAGGCACGCTCCGGCGCGCTGTTCCGCTCGGCTGCGGTCGGCCTGCTGGTGAGCGCCCGCGATGGCGTGGTGACCGAGGTGAACGCCGCCGCCCTGCGCATTCTCGCGCGCCGGGAGGACCAGTTGGTCGGCGTCGCGCTCGCGGAACTGCTGCACCCGCGCGAACGTGACGCGGTCCTGGCTTGTTACACGGAACTGCTCGACAGCGGCGAGGAATCGGGGCGGCTGCGGGAACGCACGCGGCTGCTCCGCGCCGACGGCGACCCTGTCTGGGTGCACCTGGCGGTCTCGGTCCTGCGCGACAGCGCCGGGCAGCCGGACACGTTGGTCACCCTCGTGCAGGACGTCTCCCACGTGCACCTTCTCGAACAGCGGCTCAGCTACCAGGGAACCCACGACCCGCTCACCGGACTGGCCAACCGGCACGCTTTCATCGGCAAACTGGAGGAGACGCTCGGCGGCGCCACGTCCGGTTCGGTGCTGCACCTCAACCTCGACGCCTTCTCGGTGATCAATCACGGCCTCGGCTGGAAAGTCGGCGACGAACTGCTGCGTTCGGTGGCGGCCAAACTGACCGAGATCCTGGGCGACGAGACCGCCTGCGTGGCCAGGTTCGGCGCCGACGAGTTCGCGGTGCTGCTGCCGCCCGGCCACGACGTCGCCGGGCTGGCCCAGCGGATCAACGCCGCACTGGCCGAACCGACCTATGTGGACGGCCACGGGGTCGCGGCGTCGGCCACCATCGCCGTGGCCCGCGACATCGCCCCCGGCGCCGACCCCGTGGAACTGTTGTGCGCCACCGCGATCGTGCTGCGCACGCTGAAGTCGGGCGGGCGCGGGCAGTGGGGCCTGGTGGACCCCGCGGTCGACCAGTCCCGCCGCGCCCAACTCCGACTGGCCGCCTCCGTGCCCGGCGCGTGGGAGGGCGGGCAGATCCAGGTGTGCCACCGGCCGATCGTCGCCCTAGCCGAGCGGCGGGTCGCCTCCGTGCAGGCGTCGCTGCGGTGGCTGCACCCGGAACTGGGCCTGCTCGACCACCGCGCCTGCCTGCGAGCGATCGCCGAAACCGGCTTCGGCCTGCGCATCGGCCGCTGGCTGCTCGGCGAAGCCGCCCGCCAGGTCGCGCAGGCGGGGCCGGACGCGCCCCGGCTGTACTTGGAACTGACCAAAGAGGAAGCGGTGGACCCTGACTTGATCGCCTGGGTCCGTTCTGCTCTCACCGACGCGGGGTTGGCACCCGACCGGCTTGACTTGGGCTTCCCGGTGCTCGCACTGCACGCACCCGACAATCCGGCTGAGGACAACCTGGAAGTGTTGGCGGAACTGGGGATCGGAATCGTTCTGTACGGGTACGGCGCGGCCAGCCGTGACCTGACCTATTTGGACTCGCTGCCGCTTCGGGCTGTTCGGCTCGTCAGCTCTGTTGCTTCCTGGGTGTCGGCCAACGCTGATTCGGGGCTGCCTGCTGTGCTGGCGGCTCGGGGGTTGGTTCCGTTGGTTCGGGCGTCGGGGCTTTCGATGATTGTGGGGAGTCTGTGGACTGCTCGGGAGGCTGCCTGGTGGGCTGAGGTGGGGGTCGACTTGGGGGAGGGGGCGGTGTTCGGGGAGCCTGGGTCGTTGGCTGAGGTGACTCGGATCTGACGCTGTGGCCCGCGAGTCTCCGCGTTCACTGGAACCAATCGGCGTCGGGCGGTGTAGACCTGACAACAGGACGTCCATGACTAGGAGCAGCGATCAGCGACGCGGAGGCCGTGGCCAGGGTGCGCGCCGGGGATTCCGGGGCGTACGGGGACCTCGTGCGCGCCCATGCCGGGGTTGCCCTGCGGGTCGCGGTGTTTCTTGGTGCCGGGGCGGACGCGGAGGATGTCGTGCAGGAGTCGCTGGTGAAGGCGTATCGGGGGCTCGGGGGCTTCCGGGTGGACGCGCCGTTTCGGCCGTGGCTGCTGCGGATCGTGGCCAACGAGACCCGCAACGCGCAGCGGTCCGCGAAGCGGCGTGGGGCCACCGAGGCCGCCGCGGTGCTGCCCGAGCCGGTGGAGGACCCCGAACTCTCGGCCGAGGCCCGGGCCCGGCGTGCCGAGTTGCTGGCCGCTCTTGAGGTGCTGCCCGAGCCCTACCGATTGGTGGTGACCTGCCGATACCTGCTCGACCTGGACGAGCGGGAGACCGCGACCGTCCTGGGTTGGCCGCGGGGCACGGTGAAGTCGCGGCTGTCGCGGGCGCTGCGCAGGCTGCGTGCGTCGCTGGAAACGGACCTCGCCCATGACTGACCCGCTGATCCGCGAACTCCGCGCCCTTGGGGACGACCTCCCGTCGCCCGCGCCCACCGACGCGCTCACCGCCGCCGTCCTGGCCAGGGTGGCGGACGAGCCTGTCCCCGCACGGGCCTCGCTGCCGCGCCGGGTCGTTTGGTGGGTGCGGGCGCGCTGGCGGGCGATGGTGTCGCTGCTGACCGGGCTGGTCCTGGTCGCCGCGCTGACCCCGCCCGTGCGCGCGGCTGTGGCGCAGTGGCTCGGGATCGGCGCCGTCGAGGTTCGCACGTCGACTGGTGCGCCACCCTCGACCGCCCCGCCGCCGCCGACAGCGGCACGGGGGATCAGTGTCGAGCAGGCCCGTGACCTGGTGGCGTTCGATGTCGTCGTGCCCGCCGAACTCGGCACGCCGTCCGGGGTCGAGGTGTCCGCGGACCGGGCCGTGGTGTCGATGAGCTGGACAGGCGTCCGGCTCGACCAGATCGGCGCCCGGCTGGCGCCCTACTTCATAAAGACCGTCTACGACGAGGTCGAGTTCACCACCGTGCGCGGGTCGGAGGCGTTCTGGCTGGCGAGTCCGCACGAGGTGGTCGTGCAGTCCGCCGACGGCCGCCAGCGCCGGGAACCCGCCCGACTCGCGGGCCGGACCCTGCTGTGGCAGTCCGGTGGTGTCACGCTGCGGCTCGAAGGCGACCTCGATCGGGAACGGGCCGTCGCGATCGCCGAATCGGCGCGCTGAAACGGGAACCGCTCGGCTGTGGCCGGTGTATCCCCACCAGTCACATCCGAGGAGGCGCCACCATGCGCGCGACTGTTCTGACTCTGCTCACCGTGATCGGCCTGTTGTTCCTCAGCGCCGGCCCCGCGGCCGCGGGCGGCCCGACAAGCGTGGTGCTGACCATGCCCGAGAACCAGCGGGCGACGGCGCTCTACCACACCGACTCCACCTACATCCTCCTCGACGGCGCCCTCAGCGGCGGCGCGGCCGCGGCCCCGTACGAGTCCAATTCGTACGTCACCGCCACCTGGCTGATCCATGACGTCGACGTGTGGCGGACCGACCGGATCTACCTGACCTCCGCCGGCCCGGTGATCGAGAGCAGGACCGTGCGCGCGGACGGGCAGGGGATCTGGGACGTGCCCGCGTCCTGGCACACCAGTTCCTCGCCCAAGGAGCTCATGGCCCTGCTCGACTCGCTGAAGCTCACGTCGGGGCCCGCCTCCGCACAGATCGCCGACGCCGCGAAGGCGGCGCCCGCGCCCGCACCCGCGCCGGTCGAGCCGGTCGCGGACGTCAGGTGGGAGTGGGGGATCGGCGGCCTCATCGCAGGCGTCCTGCTGACCGTCGCGGCCGTGTTGGTCCGTCCGCGCCTGCGGGCACTGCCCTCGTTCAGCAGGCCGCGGCCCGCTCCGCCGCTCCCGTGATGTTGCGGGCCATCCCGCCGAAGACGACGCCGTGGAAGCGACCCCGCACAGTGAACCCCCGCTGTCACCGTGTATCCGGGGACCGCTCTGGGTATCCCGCCGCGGGTGCAGACGTTCTTGCCTTATCCGGACTTCGCGGCGACCGCGCGGGTCCTTGACGCGCGCAGGTTGGGCAAGCAGCGGGTGGAGACGATCCAGGTGCTGCGGGCACTCACCGTCGTCGGCTACGGCTGGCGCCACCACCCGGCCGCGGCGATGTGGGCGGGCTACGAGGAGGCCCTGACCCGCTACGGCCTCGACATCTGCGAGGTCTGGTGCGAGACAGGTCGTGCGGACACCTGCGCGGGCACCCTGCGAGCGGACCTCCTTCGTGGCGTGGGACCGGGAATCGTCCGCTCCCACGCTGAACTCGCCGGGCGGGGGAGCTGCCGCCGTGGCTCGGCGCCGCGGCGCTGCACCGAAGCCACCAGTCCGCTCTGGTCCGCAAGGATCCCGACCACTACGCCGGCACTTTCCGGACGTGCCCGCGGACCTGCCTTATGTGTGGCCCGACTCGGACCGCCCCCGCCGCACGTCGGTGGCAGGCGGCTGACCCCGATCGGACTCGACCTCGTCCGGCGTCGCCTCGTGCCCGGGTTCACCCGGCGTGCGGCGCTCGCGTTTGAGCCCGGCCTCGTAGCGGTGACGCTGCCCGCCGGTCAGCTCGCGAGTCAGGCGTTCGAGTTCGCGGAACGGGCGGTAGTAGGTGTCGTCGTACTCCTCGACGACCTGGTACGTCCACCGCCCGTGCAGCACGTTGCGCCCCAGCAGTTCCCGCTCCAGCCGGGCGGCGATGTCCCGGTGGCCGGCGCAGGCGAGCAGGTCGATGGCCTCCTCGACCTTGAAGTCGGCCGACCCGGTCAGCTGGTGGAACGCGTAGAGGTGGCCGCGCGCGATCTCGGTCGTCTCCAGCGCCTCGGTCAGTTTCCCGACCGCCTCCACTGTGGCCTTGTCGGCCGGTGGTTCTTGATCCCCTGTGTCCGCCATGACCGAGGATTACCCCGAAACCCGCGAACCCGCACTTCCGCGCGGAATGACACACGCCGTCGACGGATTTGCCGGATACGGACAACATTCGGCGGACGGCGCTCATCGACCGTTGCTCACCGTGTCCGGGCGGTGCGAGAGTCGGGCGGTGAACAGTCGTGCGCCCAGTTCGGATGAGACCCAGACCGCGTATGAGTACCGCGAGGGTGGGCAGAGCTTCCGGGCGGCCGTGATCCGGTGGCTGTGCCGGATCTTCGTGCGGCCGACGCTCGCGTGTTGGCCGTTGCGGGGGCCGCTCTCGAAGATGATGCCGCTGGTCAACCTGGCGCTGCGGGTTGTGCCCCGGCTGCGGGAGACGGAGTGCGAGCACGTCGACGGCGGCGACTGGCGGGCCGAGTTCGTGCGCCCGCGCGGGACGTCCGACGCGACCGCCGCCATCCTCTATCTGCACGGGGGAGCGTTCCTGTTCTGTGGCCTGGCGACCCACCGGCGGATCGTGGAGCGGCTGGCGCTGCGGACCGGGCTGCCGGTGCTGTCCGTGGCCTACCGGCACCTGCCCAAGGGCCGCCTCGACGAGTCCCTCGCCGACGCCGCCGCAGCGGTGCGGTGGCTGCAGACCCGCGGCATCGCGGCGGACAAGGTGGTCTGCGTCGGGGACTCCGCCGGCGGGCACTTGGCGTTCGCACTCGCGCTGAACGCTTCGGCCGCGGGTCTGCCCAGGCCTGCCGGGGTCGTCGGCCTGTCCCCGTGGCTGGACTTCGACAGTGTCACCAAACTCGGCCACCGCAACGCCCGCACGGACGTCTTCATCCCAGCCCGGCGCCTCTCGCGCGTCGGCCTGCTGTGCGCGGGAACCGGCACCGAGATCGACCCGCTCCGCTCGCCGGTCAACGGCGACCTGTCCTGTATGCCCCCCGTCCTCATCCACTGCGCGGAGGACGAAGTCCTGCGCTGCGACGCGGAACTCATGGCCGAACGCCTCACCACCGCGGGCGTGGAGCACCGGCTGCTGATCTGGCAGGGCCAGGTGCATGCTTTCCCGGTGCTGGGCCATGTCCTGCCCGAAAGCAGCGCCGCCCTCGACGAGATAGCGACCTTCACCACCGTCGCCCTGGCTCGCTCAGCGAACGCGGCCTGACGCCGCGTGGTCAGCCTTCGGGCTGTCGACGAGATGGTGCGCGTCGAAGTCGAGAGCACCCCGCTCGTCGACCGGATCACCGACGCGGTCTACCAGCGCATCCTCGAAGAGTCCCGCGAAGTCCTGGCCCAGTACCGGACCGACGGCGGCGCGGAGATCCCGATCAAGGGCCACCTCGTCACCGCGCGCGGGCGTGCCCGCGATTGAATGTGCCACCCAGGCTCCCGCCCGAGGGAGACCCGACATCGGAGGTCACGTGTCCGACGCGACTCGAGACATCGAACGCATCTACTCCACGCCCGACGTCGTCGCGAAGCTTCGCCGCCTCGCCGACGCCCTGGAGTCCGAGACGTCGTTCCGCATCCAGATCGCGGGTGAGCGCATCCGCGTCCCGGCGCGTGCCCAGTTCTCCATCGAGCACGAGCGCGGCGACGGGGAAGAGGAGATCGAGTTCCAGCTCAAGTGGACGCACGAAGAGGCTGACGACGACGAGTCCGACGACTCCGACGACTCCGACGATTCCGCAGTCTAGGTC
>NZ_JBOHGC010000395.1:0-7601 GCF_050699995.1 Actinokineospora sp.
GCCTGATCCACTCTGGACACCCGGAACGGCCTGTCGGTGACTTCACCGGCAGGCCGTTCCGCGTAGTCGACGGGAAACAGCTGCCCCGCGGGCGACAACGCCGTGTTCCAGCCGGTCAACGAAGCCATCGCGAGGTGGAATCTGACCTTGTACACGGGCTGATTCACAACCATTAACTCTTCACTCGCGGCACTTGAAATGGCCTGTCTCGCCAAATCTATGGAATCCGCAACCGGGTGATTAGGGTCTGCTTCGCGGTTGTACGGCGAAACGGGGGTCACCATGGTCATCCAGTCCGGCATCGTGGCCGACCGCGACAACCGGCCCGCACCGGCTCCCACCTTCGCCGAGACGCTGCGGGCCGCGATCGAGACACGCGGCCTGACGCTTGGCCGGATCACGGCGCACCTGCTGGCGCGCGGTGTCCGGGTCAGCGTCGCGACCCTGAGCTACTGGCAGTCGGGCCGCAGCCACCCGGAACGCCGGTCGTCGCAGGTCGTGGTGAAGCACCTGGAGGAGATCCTGTGGGTGGCGCCCGGCACGCTGACCCGGCTCCTCGACCAGCCCAAGCGGCGGCTCACCGGGGTGCCCCACCGGCTGCCCGTCGGCGCGCTGTGGCCGCGGCCGGACCAGATCGAGGAAGCGCTCAGCCACGTCGACATGGGCTGGGACGACCGACTCAGCCGGATCAGCCACCACGACCGGTTCATCGTCGGCCCCGACCGCGACGAGCGATCCACCATCTCCCGGCAGGTGCTGCGGGCCAACGCCGACGGCCCGGACCGGTGGGTGGTGATCATGCACCTCGACGAGCACGAACGACCGTTGCCCCTGGTCAGACTCCTTCGGCACTGCGAACTCGGCCGGGTCGTGCGCAAGCCGGAGGCCGGTCTGCTCGTCGCCGAACTCCTCTTCGAGACCCCGCTGAAACGGGGCGAGACGGTCATCACCGAGCACGAGCTGGTCAACCAGCCGCCGTATCCGGCCGCCACCAACTACGAGCGCAAGTTCCGAATGCCGGTCCGCGAGTACGTCCTGGAGGTGTGCTTCGCCGAAATCCCCGCCGAGTGCGAGCAGTACACCGTGACCGAGACCGGAGAGGAGAGGGCGCGGCGGGTCCAGGTCGGCGCGGACGGCACGGTCCACGGCGTCGCCCTCGACTTCGGGCCCGGCTGCTACGGATTCCGCTGGCGCTGGTGAACGCGCCTACCCGCGCAGGTCTCCTCGGGTGCGCTGCCAGTCGGAGACCGAGTCCAGGCCCGAGTTCAGCTCCTCCCCCAGCATGGCGGCGCGGTGTTCGACCACCGCGTCTCCCAGGAGGGTTCGGG
This sequence comes from Actinokineospora sp., assembly GCF_050699995.1. Taxonomy (GTDB): domain Bacteria; phylum Actinomycetota; class Actinomycetes; order Mycobacteriales; family Pseudonocardiaceae; genus Actinokineospora. The sequence goes on from NZ_JBOHGC010000395.1 coordinate 1,329, forward strand.
CGAGTTTCGAGTCGGTGAGCCGGGTCAGCGCGTCCCACGGCGTGCGGGCCAGGTCGCCGACCACTCGGCCCTGCGCGGGCAGTGGGAGGCGTTCCTCGATGCCGGACAGGCCCGACGCGAGCAGGGCGGCGACCACGAGGTGCGGTTGGGCGTCAGCGCCCGCGAAGCGGGCTTCCATGCGCAGGGACGGGCCGCGGCCGACCATGCGGATGGCGGCGGTGCGATCGTCGGTGCCCCACCGCAGGGTGCGCGGTGAGAAGGGCGCGGTGCGCAAGCGGACGTAGGAGTTCCAGGTGGGCGCCCAGAACGCGGTCAGGTCGCCCGCCGCACGCAGGATGCCGGCGAGGAAGTGGCCGAACACGGCCGACGGCTCGGTGGGCTGGGCGCCCGCGACCATGGACCCGCCGCCGGGGTCGAACAGGGCGAGGTGGACGTGGCAGGAACTCGCGGTCTCGGTCGACTCGGCCGCCAGGTACCCCGCGCGGGCCCCGCGGGCGGCGGCGGCCTGTCGGATGGCGAGTTGGTGGAGCATGGCGTCGTCGCAGGCGGCGATGGCGTCGCGCGGGCGCAGGACGATCTCGTACTGGCCCGGGTGGGCCTCGCCCCTCGCGGATTCGGCGCCGAGGTCGAGGCGGTCAATGGCCGCGTGGACGTCGGTGAGCAGGTCACGCAGCGGGGAGAGGCCGTCGACGGCGTAGTCGACTCGCCGGTCGGTGAGTGGGGTGCCGTCGGGCGCGGTGAACGTGACCTCGTGCTCGATGCCCACGGACGGAACGAATCCGAGCCGCTCGGCGGCGGCGATGTGGTCGCGCAGCAGGGTTCGCGGCGCTTCGACCACGGGACGGCCGTCGGGCCACTCGACGTCGCAGACGACGAACCAGGCGCCCGGCCCGGCCGGGGCGAGCGTGGCCAGGTCCGGCCGGAGGGTGAGGTCGCCGTAGCCGCCGAGGAACGGGTCGACGGCGGAGGCGTTGACCGGGTCGCGGTCGGGGTTCCAGCCGAAGACGTGCGCGACCATGCCGTAGCCGGCGGGCAGGACGGCGTCGACGAAGACTTCCGCGCCCACCTCGACCGCGGCGAACCGTGCGTGCGGATCGGGCACCAGGCAGACGATTCGCCGCACGTCACCGGACACGACCGCCGCCCGCAACGCCCCCGACAGCGAGGACGCGGCGAGCGCGCGGTCGGCCAGGGTTCTCGGCCCGACCGGCCGACTGTGCTGGATCGTCATCTTTGGGCCATCACGGCCGCGGGGCGAGCGCCCGGACGGTCTCGATCGGGTCGGCCCCGGTCGGCAGCACGGCGATGGCGGGCGTGGTCAGCCCGGCGTCCACATAGGACTGGACGCGTTCGCGGCAGTGGTCCACGCTGCCGTGCACGATCAGGTCGTCGACCACGGAGTCCGGGATCGCCGCGTTGGCCCCGGCTCGGTCGCCCGCCGCCCAGGCGTCGTGCATGGGCTTGAGTTCGTCGCCGCGGCCCAGCCAGTCGTGGAAGGCGGCGTACGCGGGGACGGTCAGGTAGCTGCTGATCAGCAGCCTGCCCAGGGCGCGCGCGGCGGCGGCGTCCTCGGTCGGGCAGACGAAGATGCGCGCGACCAGTTCGAGGTCGGGACCCACCTCGGCGCGCACAGTCGGCACGTCGCCCGCGCCGAGCCAGTTGGTGATCGCACCGTCGGCCTCACGCGCGGCCAGCTTGAGCATGCCGGGCCGCAGTGCGGCGAGCATGATCTCGGGCGGCTGGGCAGGCGGGCGTTCGAGCCGGAACTTGGTGATCTCGAAGGTGCCGTACTTCTCGGTGACCTTGTCCCCCGCCAACGCCGACCGCAGGAAGCGCAGCGTGTCGCGCATCCGGTGGAACGGCTGGTCGAAGTCGATGCCGTTCCACCCCTCGACGATGGTGGGTGAGGACGTCCCGATGCCGAGGGCGAAGCGGCCGGGCGCGAGTTCGGCCATCGTGGCGGCGCTCATCGCGAGCAGGCCTGGCCCACGGGTGTAGACCGGCACGATCGCCGTGCCGAGCCGGAGTTCGGGGGCCCATTCGGCGGCCAGCGCGAGTGGGGTGAAGGCGTCGGTGCCCGCGGTCTCGGCGGACCACACGTCGGTGAAGCCGAGGTCGGGTAGTTCCTTGACCAGGTCCCGGTGTGCCGCCAGGGGGACCCCGGTCAGCGGCAACGTGATGCCCCACCTCGACATAAGCGCCTCCTGGATCGTTTCCTGCCGACAGCGTTCCACACCCCGCCACCCCTCATCCATCCCTCAACCACCACTGTCATTTCCGACACGCACGGGTTCGAGGTCTCGCGCAGCATGGGGGTGACAGGGAGGCGCGCGTTTCACACCCCGAAAACTCTCATCCATCAGTGTCATTTCCGACGTGGGAAACAGCTGATCTGATGGAACACATGAGCGAACGACTGCCCGCCCGGCTGCGCGCCCTGGCAAGCGAGTTGACGAGACTGCGAGAGCAGGCGGGTTTGACGACCCGCCAGGCGGCGGCCCGCGCGGGAATATCCATTGCCACGGTGAACCGCACGGAGAATGCGAAGCGGATCCCTTCGGTGGCGGATGTGGCCACACTTCTGGCGATCTATGGGGTGGTGGGCGCGGAACGCAAGCGGATCCTGGCGATGGTGGAGGAAGTGAACTCGCCAGGCTGGATGGAGACCAGTCCCCGCCTTACACATCTGCTGAAGGCCCTGACCGACTTCGAGTCGGAAGCGGGATCGATCGTTAACTTCGCCCCCTCGGTCGTGCCCGGTCTGCTCCAGACCCACGCCTACGCGAGCGCGATCATGGCAACAGGTCGGGCGACCCCAACCGCCCAGCAAGCGTTGGTCGAAGCACGGATGGATCGGCAGCGGATCCTGACCAAACTCGCGCCACCTCGCTACACGGCCATATTGGACGAGGCCGTGTTTCGCCGTGCCTATGGCGGAAGCGCGGTGATGGCAGAGCAGATCCGCTGGCTCGCGGATCGCGCGAAACTCCCCAACATCTCCGTGCGGGTGATTCCGTTCAAGCACGGCGGATATCTCAACCCCGGCCACTTCTCCATGCTCGCGTTCAGCCGAACACCCACGATGGTGTTCGTGGAACACCACGGCTCGTCGGGCTTCCTGGACGAGCCGGAAGACATCCTGATGTTTCAGGATGTCACGGCTAGGCTGATCGAGGTGTCGCTGGGATCCGCCGACTCGGTGAACTTCCTGGCGAGAATGGCGGCCGATTTCGAACGGAGCTGAAACAGCATGCACGCTGAGTGGCGGAAGTCGAGCTTCAGTGGCGGCGAGGGTGCCGACTGCATCGAGGTCTCCTACTCGGCAGAGGTGTGGCTGCGCGACTCCAAGAAGCCCGGTGCAGGCACCCTGCGCCTGCCCGCGTCGTCATGGCTGCCCGCTCGCCTGACGTCGTTGGTGGTTCGTAACGGCTGACATGTCAGTCGAGCGCCTTGCGGCGCAGGTCGCCTGCGCGCTTCGCGTCGGCGATGAGGCCCGGTGCCTTCTCGTGCGCGCGACCGAACTCATCCGCGATGCGCAACGAGGATTCGCCGCAGCGTTTGCCGGTACCGCCGACCCGGACGCCGCCGCTGTCGAGGGCTCGTTGGCGGAAGCCAGTCAGGTCATCACCCATCAGATCGCCACCATCAGCGAGGCGGAACAGATCTTCCGGGATTACCTGCGCGCGCTCGGGGTCGCGAATCCGGTTCCGCACGATCGTCCACCACCCGTCGACCGGCTCGAACGCATCCGAGCATCGCTTCCCCCGGCGGTCACACCTGGCTCCGGCCAGAAGACCCACGGCCGATGGACCGACGCAAACGGCCAAACCCACGAAGTGGTAAGTGGCAAGGATGACAAGGACGACGAGGTCGTTCGACTCCTCAAGAGTATGCGGGCTCGACGGATGCCACTCGTCACGACACACGTCGAAATCAAACTCGCCGCACACATGCGAAAGAACCAGATCCGCTCCATCACATTGACACTGAACAACATTCCCTGCATGGGCGACATGGGTTGCGAGGCGCTTATCTCCGTCATTCTTCCGGCTGGGTATACGATGACGGTCCATGGATCCGACGGCGTTGTCCGCGAGTACCGAGGAGGTGGCACGTCCGAGTGGGTGCCATAGTCGTGCACTACGACCGCGCGCATGCGTCGTCGCCGATCCGGGTCGATACCGAGCCGCAGATCGACGACTTGATTGACCGACTCCGCGTCGAATCACCCGCCCAAGCACCGCTGTTGATGCAGGTCGTGCTGGCCGTCGATCCCTACACGCAGGGACTGGACGTGGGGATCAAACGTGACCGAGGCGTGTTGCGCTACAGCGGGCGCGAGTGGTTCGAAGGCGTGTACAGCGTCGGTGAACTGCCCGCCGAGGAACCGCCCACGTACTTCTTCATGGATACGGACACCGAGTTTCCGGCAAATTCAGAACTGTCGATCGACATCATTCGTATGGCCGTCAAGGAATTCATGGAAACAGATGGCGCCCGTCCCACCTGCCTTGACTGGCAATCCGACGAATGACCAGGGGGCTTCCCGACGACTGCCGCCAACGGGTGGTCCAGCCGATGTGGAAGTGCCGATCGAGCAGGTGCGGCGCGGCCTTCGCGAATTCCTCGACACCGGCTCGCGTCCGTCGACAGTGCGGCAGTAGCCGGCGGGTTCAGGTGGTGGAAGCACGCGGTGCTTGGAGCCCGGTGAAGTGCGCCCAGGCGTGCGGGCGGTGGCTCGGTGGCTCGGTGGCTGTTCAGGCCGCCGAGTGTCGTGGTGCCGCGGGGAGTGGTCTTCGCTGCGGGTCCAGGTAGGCGGGCGGGGTGAATTCGGGCAGCCCGTCGACGATGGTGACGGCCCAGTCGGAGTTGTGCACCAAGCGGTGGTGGACACCGCACAGGAGCACGAGGTTGTCGAGTGCGGTGGGCCCGCCGTGGGCCCAGTGCGCCACGTGGTGGCCGTGGCAGGAGCGGGGCCGCCGATCACATCCTGGGAACCTGCAACCCTGATCCCGCAGGATCAGGGCGCGGCGTAGGTGGGTGGGGATGGTGTAGCGGATCCGGCCGACGTCGAGTGGTCGGGTGGCGCCGCCCATGACGTAGGGGATGACGGCGCTGTCGCAGGCGGCGGCGCGCAGTTCGGCGGCCGACAGGGTGGCCCCGGTGTCCAGGGTGGCCCGGCCGACCCCGTCGCGCAGCGTCTCGATGGTGGCGGTCAGGTGCAGGTGCGGGCGCTCCCCGGCCTCGGTCGGCAGGTCGGGGGCGGCTTGGGCGAGGTCGCAGAGTTCGGCGAGGGCGTCGCCGTTGCGTTCGGCCGGGTCACGCTGATCATGCTCACGGGGTGCGGCCAGTGCGGTGATCAGTGTTTCGAGGGTGGCGCCGTCGGTGGGGGTCAACTCGAACCGGCCGTGGACCACGCCGTCGCGGTGCCGCCGCCACGCCAGGAAGTTCTTGGGCTGCGGCTCCGGCGTGTCGGCGGGTTCGGGCCCGTCCTGGTCGAGCACCGTGAGCATCCGCTCCGCGCACACCCGCAACTCGGCCGGGTTGGCGGTGCGGGCCTGCTCGGCCAACGCGGCCTCGAACCCGTCACGCGCCGGCGCGTCCACCCACGCCGGCAGGTCGCCCATGGTCTTGGCGATGATGTCGACGTGCTCACCGTCGATCACCGCGTCGCCCATGGCGGCGCGGGTGGCGGGTAGGGCGGCGGGCCGGTGGTGCCCGGTCGGGGTGACCGTCTCGGCGAGCACCTCGGCCCGCTCCACCCAGCGGCGGGCCTCGCGCGGGTGGACCCGCACCAGGGCGGCGAGGAACTTGGGCAGGGACCCGTATCCGGCGAGCCGGTGGATGTCGTCGGCCTCCAACTCGCCCACCAGATCGAGCACCCGGGCCATCGCGGCCCGTGCCTCACCCACGGCGGTGACCAACTCAGACGTGAGCGCGGGACCACGTGACGCCCAGAACCTGTCCGGGTCGTTGTGATGGATCTCCAGCTCCGCCATGCCACCAAGTCTCCCCGCGACCACCGACAATCCCGGCCCGGTTTCCGGCCCCGACGACCCATGTCACACGATGGTGTCAACATCGGGGAATGCCTTGCGGTGAAACAGATTCCGGGTACACACACCGCGACTCCTTGCCTGACAATGCGCTGCTGCCACGGGTGACACGGCAACGACAGATCACACCCGATCAGTCCCCTGACGAGTACCAAGATCAGATGCTTCGACCCGCTGAACCTGCCGGCCGCTGCCGCCTGCGGCCCTTCGGCCCTAG
>NZ_JBOHGC010000396.1:0-18891 GCF_050699995.1 Actinokineospora sp.
GGTCAGCTCCGTGCACACGATCGCGCCCGCGGTGGACGTCCGGTCGGTCAGCGAGACCCGCTGGCCGTTCGCCCGGGCACCACGGCCGCGGGCGGCGGCGTAGATCTGGCCGCGGAAGGGGTCGGCGACCACGCCGACGACCGGACCCTCCGCGTCCACCAACGCGAGACTGTAGGCGCACCAGGGGACCCCGGCGACGTAGTTGGCGGTGCCGTCCACCGGGTCGACCACCCAGCGGAACTCGGCACCCTCGGAACCCACGTCCGCGCCGAACTCCTGGCCCACCACCGGGATCCCCGGGAACTCGGCGGTCAGGATGCGGCGGGTGTGGCGTTCGAGGGTGCGGTCGGTGTCGGTGACCCAGTCGAAGGGTGAGTCCTCGATCCCGGGCCTGGCCCCGCGTCCGGCTGTCGCGGTGATGACATCCGTGGCGTCGTTGGCGAGGCCTCCAGCGACCTCGAGGGCCCTGGACAGCAGGCCGGGCTCGACCGGCTTGCGGGGACGAGAGGACAAGAGCGTCATGCCAACCTAGAGTGACCACTCCGGGTGTCCGTGGTGCGACGCCAAGATGGCCACCTGTCGATTACCAGGCCAAGCTTGGCCGCGCCGACCCGACTCACGGGGAGTTCCGGCGCAGTTCGCCTATCGGTCATTCGGGTGACCCCTCGCGGGCAATAGCCAGGTGCGACGTTGCTGGTGTGCGCGTCGCCATCGTCACCGAGAGCTTCCTGCCGCAGGTCAACGGGGTCAGCAACTCCGTGCTGCGGGTCGTGGAACACCTCCATCAGCGCGGGCACCAGGCGATGGTCATCGCGCCCGGTGCCGGGCCCGACCGATACCTGCACGCGAATGTGAGCCGTGTGCCCGCGGTCGACCTGCCCGTCATCACGTCCCTGCCCATCGGCGTCCCCACGCCGAAGATCCTCACCGACCTCGCGGACTTCGACCCCGACGTCGTCCACCTCGCCTCGCCGTTCGTCCTCGGCGCGGGCGGCCTCTGGGCGGCCAGACGACTCGGCGTGCCGACGGTGGCCGTCTACCAGACCGATGTGGCCGGGTTCGCCGCCGCGTACGGCCTAAGCCGCGGCTCGCGGGCGGCGTGGCGGTGGATCCGCCGCATCCACAACAACTCCGACCGGACCCTGGCGCCGTCCACCGCGTCGGTCCGCGACCTGACCGACCACGGCATCCCGCGCGTCCACCGGTGGGGCCGCGGTGTCGACACCAAGCGCTTCGCCCCCGAACACGTCGACCGCGGGCTGCGCGCGGAACTCGCGCCCAACGGTGAGCTGCTCGTCGGCTACGTCGGCAGGCTCGCGCCGGAGAAGCAGGTCCAGCACCTCGCGGTCCTCAACGACCTGCCGGGTGTGCGGGTCGTCGTGGTCGGCGACGGGCCGGACCTGGACAACCTGCGCGCCCGCCTGCCCGGCGCGGCGTTCCTCGGCTTCCGCGGCGGCCACGAACTCGCCGTGGCCTACGCCAGCCTCGACGTCTTCGTGCACACCGGACCGCACGAGACGTTCTGCCAGGCCGTCCAGGAGGCGATGGCCTCGGGCCTGCCGGTGATCGCACCGAACGCGGGCGGCCCACGCGACCTGGTCGACCACGGCCGCACCGGCTTCCTCCTCGACCCGGCCCGCTTCGCCCCGGACCTGCGAGCGGCCGTCGAGCGGCTCGCCGACACGCTGCTGCGGCGGCGGATGGGCGCGGCCGGACGGTCCGACGTGCTCAGCCGGACGTGGTCAGCGGTGTGCGAGGAACTGGTCGGCCACTACGACGACGTCGCCATTGGAAGGCGGCGACGGCCCAAGGCCGCCTAGTGCGAATCGTTCAGCTCGCCAACTTCTACGGCCCACGGTCCGGCGGTCTTCGAACCGCGTTGCACCACCTGGGCGCGGGGTACGTGGCCGCCGGGCACGAGGTGACCCTCGTCGTCCCCGGCAGGCGCCGCGACGACGAGTGGCTGCCGTCCGGGGTCCGGCGGATCACCCTGCCCGCCCCCGCCATCCCCGGCACCGGCGGCTACCGGGCGGTCGACCCGCTGCGGGTCAAGGCGCTCCTGCCGTCCCTGCGCCCGGACCGCCTGGAGGTCTCCGACCGCCTAACCCTGCGCGGCATGGGCCGCTGGGCCGCCGACCACGACGTCCCCAGCGTGGTCATCTCCCACGAGCGGCTCGACCGGCTGCTGGAACAGTTCCTCTTCCCCGGCCCGGTCGCCCGGCGCTGCGCGGACGCCGCGAACCGCCGGATGGCCGCCTCCTACGACACCGTGGTCTGCACGACCGAGTTCGCGCGCGGGGAGTTCGACCGCATCGGCGCGGACAACATCCGCCGCGTCCCTCTGGGCGTGGACCTGACGACGTTCGCCCCCACCCGCCACGACGGCGCTCTTCGCGCGACCCTGGCCGCGGGGGCCGACGCCCTGCTCGTGCACTGCGGAAGGCTGTCCCCGGAGAAGCACGTCGAACGCAGCGTCGACGCCCTCGCCGAACTCCACGGCTCCGGGCACCGGGTGCGGCTCGTCGTGGCGGGCGACGGCCCTCGGATGGCTGCTTTGCGCAGGCGCGCGACCGGCCTGCCGGTCACTTTCCTGGGCTTCGTCTCCGACCGTGCCGACGTCGCCGCGCTCCTGGCCACCGCGGACGTCTCCCTCGCCCCCGGACCGCACGAGACGTTCGGCCTGGCCGCGTTGGAAGCCCTCGCGTCCGGCACCCCCGTGGTCGTGTCCGAGTCGTCCGCGCTCGGCGAGCTGGTGCGCCCGGAGTGCGGCGCCGCGGTCTCAGACCACGCCCCCGCTTTCGCGGGCGCGGTCGAGGGGTTGCTCTCCGTACCGGAGCCCGACCGCCGTGCCGCCGCGCGGGCGCGGGCCGAACAGTTCGACTGGCCCACGTCGGTGCGCGGAATGCTGACCGCGCTGAGCCTCAACTGACGCCTTCTCGTACAGTTCGGCCATGGCTCGCGCCGGTTTGGACAAAGATCCGCACGACATCGCCGACATGTTCGACGGGGTCGCCAAGGGGTATGACCGCACCAACTCGGTGATGACCCTCGGCTTCGACCGGCGATGGCGTGAACAGACCCGCCGCGTCCTCGACGCGGGACCGGGGGAGAAGGTGCTCGACCTGGCCGCGGGCACCGCGGTGTCGACCATCGAGCACGCCCGCACCGGCGCCTGGTGTGTGGCCGCCGACTTCTCCCAGGAGATGCTGCGCGGCGGCAAGTCCCGGGCGGTCCCCAAGGTCGCCGCGGACGCCTTCCACCTGCCGTTCACCGACGACGCCTTCGACGCCGTCACGGTGTCCTTCGGGCTGCGGAACATGAACGACACCGTCGCCGCGCTGCGCGAGATGGCCCGCGTGACCAGGCCCGGCGGCAGGCTGGTGATCTGCGAGGTCTCCCAGCCGCCCGCCAAGATCCTGCGCTGGCTCTACCACAACACCGTGCTACGCGGCCTGCCGCTGGTGACCCGGCCGTTCTCCTCGAACTCCGAGGCCTACGCCTACCTGGCCGAGTCGATGCGCGACTGGCACGACCAGCGCGCGGTCGCGGAGATGATCGCCGAGGCGGGCTGGGGCGAGGTCGAGTGGCTCAACCTCACCTTCGGCGTCGTCGCCCTGCACCGGGCCATCAAGCCGTAAGCCAAGAGTCATCACACGCTGGTCGGACCCTCCAGATCCTCAAGCTCGTCGTCACCCACCATCTGCGGGTAGAGCGGTTCGGCGAGAAAGTCGGTCACCCGGATCGTGAAGGGTCTGCTCCGGCCAGTGCGCGCGGAACGGGAACTCACCGTCCTTGACGCGTTCCCAGGTGGACAGCGGCGCACCGAACTTAAGCGGTTGGTAACAAGTTCAGGCCAGTTGCGGGACCCCGGTAGTGGGACGATTGACGTCCAGGCCGGAACGGCTCGCGCCGGTACGTCCCCCGCGGTGCGAGCCGCGTGCACGCCTCGGTAGCAGCTCGTGGTTCGGCGAACACTTGTTCACGACTCGAGTAGAGGTGGCGGCGATGAATGGGATCACTGAGACGGCTGACCGTAGGGTCGTGTCCCCGCGACTGTTGGGCGGTGGGTTCGCCGCGCTGCGGGTCTTCTTCGGCGCGATCTGGTTGAGCAACGGGTTGGCCAAGGTATTCGCCAACCAGAACAGCAACTTCGACTGGGGCTTCGTGTCGTTCAACCTCATCAACCGGCCGGCCGCCAAGTCCATCCTGGAGGGTGCGTCGGATGACACGTTCCAGCCGCTGCGCTGGATCTACCACGATTTCGTGCTGGGCAACTGGGGCCTCTTTCAGTGGTTCCTGACCATTGCCGAGGTGGTCGCGGGACTAATGTTGCTGCTCGGCGTCGCCGCGCGACTGGGCGCTCTGATCGGGCTGATGCTCATTGGTCCGGTCTGGGTCATGCTGCTTGACTCCAACCAGTACTTCTGGGCCTATCCGGTTGAACTGCTGCCGCTGCTGGTGCTCGCGATAGTGCCCGCGGGCCGGATGTTCGGTCAGGATGGCAAACTCGCCACGCGCTACGCCGGACGCTGGCCGTTCTGACAGGACTGCCGAAGGTCACAGACCGAGGTCCGCGCGCAGTGCCCTGATCGCGGTGTCGACTCTGTCGTTCAGGCCCGAGGCTGTCGGATCGATTCCGCGGCCAAGATGGACCACCCACACGAGATCGTCGGTTTCGGGGCGGCGTCGGACGGTGATCAGCGCGCGGCCCGGGTTGACCGACACCACGGTGCGCACGATGACAGAGGCGGCGACGCGGTCCCTGATCACCGGGCCAAGCCTGCCGGCTTCGTCCAGGTGAAGGGTGAGCGGCGCGCGCTCGCTTCCGGGCAGCGCGGTCAGGGTGAGGTCGCTGCCGTCGGGGTTCCAGTCGACGCGGTCGATCTCCTCCCACCCGACCCGGTTCCAGGTGTCGGCCGTGTCGGCAGGGTGGTGGTAGAGGGCTCGGGTTGAGCAGACGACACCCGCTGGGTCGCCCGCGGCGCTGCCGGTGGCCAGGACTCGTTCGGTCCGGGCGAGGGGCGGCGGTGGGTCTGATGTGGACGCGTGTCCGGCGTCGGCGAATCGGTCTCGCCTGACCGCTGTCGCCAGCCAGTTGTGGGTCCAGGATCCGTGGTGTGTCGTCATGGCCGCTCCCATCGCCTCATGTCAGTGAACCGCGGGTGCACGGTCGTGATGCCGGGCGCAGGGAACTCGTAAGAGTCTGATTAGCTTTGTCCGGAGCGGAGATCCCAACCGGCGCCGTCAGGTATTAGGACCTTCTTACGGACGCCGCCGAGGAGAGAAAACGGGCGGTACCGCCGTTAGTCTTCCTTGGTCGTCGCTTTCCGCTCGCGCGAAGCGCCTCCCATCTGGAGGACGAATGCCTGATCGACTTGATCGGTCGCCGTGGCGGCCAATGCACACCCGGATCGCCGTCGCCCTGGGTTTGGGTTGGATGCTTGACGCGTTCGAGGTCCAGATCATCGGATCGGTGATCCCCGGGATCCAGGCGGAGTTCGGCTTGGGCGGGTCCCGCTCAGTGTGGATCAACGTCGTGTGGTTCACCGGGATCGCACTCGGCGCCCTGGGCTTCGGGTATCTGGCCGACCGGGTGGGCAGGCGCCGGCTCTTCCTTGGCACGCTGGCGCTGTACTCGCTGGCGGCGGTGGCGACCGCGACCGCGCCGAACTACGAGGTGTTCGTCGTCTTCCGGTTCCTGACCGCGTTGGGGGTGGGCGGCGAGTACTCGGCGGTCACCTCGGCGATCGCGGAGTTCACCCCCGCGCACAGCCGGGGCCGCAGCAACGGCCTGGTGATGTCGTTCTGGGCGCTGGGCGGCATCCTCGCGAGCCTGGTATCCATCACGGTGATCTCGACGCTGGGCCTGACCTGGCGATACACCATGCTCTTCGGAGTGATCAGCGCGGGCTATGGACTGGTGGCGCGGCGCCTGGTGCCCGAGTCGCCGCGGTGGCTCGCCTCCCAGGGCAGGCTTGTCGAGGCAGACCGGGTGGTCGTCGACATCACCGGGATGACGAAGCCGCAGGGGTATCCGCCGCCTGTCGAGTCGAGCACCACGTCGAGCAGGTTGGCCGAGTTGTGGACCTACCACCGTGGCCGGTTGTTCTACGGCATGGCACTGGACTTCTCCGAGGCTGCGGGGTACTACGGTCTGTTCACCGCGATGAGCGTGTTCGTGTTCTCCCCGGCGACCGGGTTGGTGCCGGTCAGCGCGCAGGCGTTGCCGTACTACTTCCTGATCGCCAACCTTGGCGCGTTGGCGGGCGGGATCATCGTGTCGGTCGCGCTGGACCGGATCGGGCGCCGTCCGACGGTCACCGGTTCCTACCTGCTGGCCGCGCTGAGCATGCTCGGCTGTGCTGCCGCCGCGACATCCGGTTCGCTCCCAGCCGTGGTCGCAGCGTTCACCGTTGCCGCGTTCTTCGCGACGTGCGCCTGGGTCTCGGCCTACCCGTCGTTCTCCGAACTGTTTCCCACCCACCTGCGGGCGACCGGGGTCGGCGCGTCGGTCTGTGTCGGGCGGGTCGGCGCGGTCGTCGGTCAGATCGTGCTCGCCGAGACGGCCGTGGTCTTCAGCCTCAGTTCGATGTTCGTGGTGCTTGGCGGTTTCTGGCTGATCGGCGCGGTAGCCGGGGCGTTGTGGTGGTGGCGGGGCATCGAGGCTCGCGGCGTCAGCGTGGAGACGTTGGCAAGGCGCGTGGATTCTCGTAAGGAGTTCGTGACATGAGCAAGCCGCTGATGGTGGGCGCCGTTGCCTACACCCCCAACGTAGTGACCATTTGGGAGGGAATGCGCGACTACTTCGCCGATGGCCCGGCGCAACTGGACTTCGTGCTGTTCTCCAACTACGGCAGCCAGGTCGACGCCTTGCTGGACGGCATGGTCGACATCGCCTGGAACACCAACCTGGCGTGGGTGCGCACCGTGACCCAGACCGGCGGGGCGTGTCGCGCGCTCGCGATGCGCGATGTGGACACGGTGTTCCAGACACTTTTCGTAGCACGCACAGGTAGTGGACTGTCCGATTTGGATGGACTGCGCGGCAGGCGGCTGGCGCTGGGATCGAGGGACTCCGCTCAGGCCGCGATCCTGCCCGTCCACTTCCTGACGCGCGCGGGCGTGTCAGCCAACGAGATGGAACTGGTCCGAATCGACAGTGACGTCGGCAAACACGGCGACACCGGCCGCAGCGAGCTCGACGCGCTGCGCGCCGTCCTCGATGATCGCGCCGACGCCGCCGCGATCGGCATCAACACCTGGGAGGCGATCGGCCGCGACGAACTCATGCCCGGCGCGTTCGAGGAGTTCTGGCGCTCCCCCACCTACTGTCATTGCAACTTCACCGCTCTCCCATCCTTGTCCGAAGACCAGAGCGCACCCTGGGTCGACCAGCTCCTCGCCATGGACTGGGACAATCCGGACCACCGCCCGATCCTGGAGATGGAGGGCCTGCGCCGCTGGGTCCGCCCGAAACTCGACGGATACGCCTCCTTGTTCGACGCGGTGCGCACGCAAGGCATCCCCAGCCGATGGTGAACCACCGGCTGATCCTCGACCTGGTGGAGCGGACCGGAGAGGCCCCGCGCGGCTCCACCGTCACGGTGGAGCTTGGTGAGGACACGGCCGCGGCGCAGACAGTCGCGGCCTGGTGTGAGCGTGCGGGACACGCCCTCGTGCAGGTGCGGGGCACCACAGCGGTAGTCAGGTGTGGGCCGGCCGTCGACGTGCTCGCCGGGATCGAGCCCGAACAGGTCCCCGGCACCAGGGTATGGCTCTACACGAACTTCGACTGCAACCTGGCCTGCGACTACTGCTGCGCCCGGTCCTCCCCGCGAACCCCTCGTCGAGCGCTTGGGCTCGATAGAGTCCGCCGCCTGGCGGCCGAGGCCGCGGACGCCGGGGTGTCCGAGTTGCTACTCACCGGTGGCGAGCCGTTCCTGCTCCCGGACATCGACCAACTTGCCAACGCCTGCACCAGGCACCTGCCCACCACGCTGCTCACCAACGGCATGCTCTTTCGCGGTAGCCGACTCGATCGCCTCCGAGCCATGGACCGAACCAGGCTGGCCGTGCAGATAAGCCTCGACTCGGCTACGCCGGAGCCGCACGACCGGCACCGCGGTGTCGGAACCTGGGCCAAGGCGGTCGAGGGGATCCGCATCGCGGGCTCGGAAGGGTTCCGCGTGCGTGTCGCCGCCACTGTCCCCGCCGAGCACACCCACCAGGTCGATGGATTCCACGCCTTCCTGGACACCCTCGGTATCGCCCGCGCGGACCAGATCATCCGCGCTCTCGCCCACCGCGGCGTGGCCGAGAACGGAGTGGAACTCACCATCGAGTCGCTGATCCCGGAGATCACCGTCACCGCCGAGGGCGTCTATTGGCATCCCGTCGGCGCGGATCACGCCGACCAGCTGGTCACTCGGGAACTGTTCCCTCTGGTCCGCGCGATCACTGAAGTCCGCAGACGCTTCATCGAGTATCGCACCAGCGCCTCGGCCACGGCGCAATGGTTTCCCTGCGCCTGACCTGGCCGGGCCGCGAACCGCGTCTGACCAGTCAGCTCCGCTCCCGACCCGGCCGAGGCTGCTCCTGCCGGCGGCTGACCCGGACGATGGCCATGATGATCAGCACCCCGGCCATGAGCATCAGGACCGCGCTCACCGACTTGATTATCGCCAGGGTGTGGTACTTCTCCAGCGTCGGCGAGGTCTGCTGGTCGTTGACCAGCGCGGACACCCGGCCGATCACGAAGCTGCCGACCCAGCACGCCCACCACACACGCAGCACCGCGCTGCCCGGCACCTGCCTGAGCGACTCCAGCCGCCACGGCACGTCCGGCTTGCTGGCCTTCCACACGTCGGACATGACCTGATACGGGAACCACAGGTTCACCACCGGGCAGAACCACGACCCGCCGACCCACGGCTTCGAGTGCCGGTGCGGCGCGTCGCAGAGCAAGTCGGCGTTCGCGCGGGCGCGATAGAGCCACAGCAGGAACGCGATCGCGGCGGCGGCCAACACGAAGAAGTAGGTCGCGCCGTACTCGATCGTCAGGTCACGCGCCGCGAGCGCGTCCTCGAACGTCGCGTCCTGCCGCTTGTAGTCGACCACGGCGCGATAGGCGTTCCAGTTCGCCACCGCCGACGCGATCGCCAGCACCACCGAAGCCACGATCAGCACCGAGGCCACGATGCCGCGCCGCCTCACCGGTCGGACCGACAGGTAGCGGCGCGGCTGCGCGCTGGTCATGACACCTCCCGCGGCGGCGACTGCCAGCGGGTGATCTGCCGCATGGCCATGATGATGAGCACCCCGGACACCGCTATCAAGACAGTCACCAGCGTCTCGGCGATGGCGACCGCCCGGAACATCTCCTTCGTCGGGTCGGCCTCGTCGTAGATGACCTTCGCCGCGACCCGGTCGATCACGAAACTGGCCGCCCAGCAGGCCCACCAAAGACCCAGCTGCGCACTGCCCGACACGAACCGCAGCGAGCCCATCCGCTCGGTCGCGAGTGTCTCGAGCTGCCTGCGGGTGTCCGGGTTGCTGGCCTTCCAGACGTCGCTGACCACCTGGTAGGGGAACCACAGGTTGACGATCGGGCAGATCCACGAGCCGACCACCCACCCGCGGGAGCGCTGGTGGGGCGCTTCGCAGAGGGTTTCCGAGTTCAGCCGCGCCCGGTAGAGCCAGATGACGAACACGACGCCCGTGACGACGAGAACGGCGAGCCGGGTCCAGGTGATCGACGCGACGAGGTCGTCGGCCGCGAGGAGATCGGGCACGCCCACCGTCGGGTCGTCGTCGAGGAACCGCTCGGCCAGGAAGTACGCGTTCCAAGTGGACCACGCCCCCACGATTCCGAGCGTGGTGGTGATCGCGATCAGGACCGCGGAGACGACGCCCAGTCCGGCGACGGGGCGCAACATCCGATAGAGGTATGGGTCTAAAGCAGGTGTGGTCATGAGTTCCCCAGTTAGTCGATTCGCACGAACCATGTCAGGCGCGGGCCTGTGCCTGCCAGCGGATAATCCGGTGGACACAGAGGATGATCAGCACGCCCGCGACGGCCGTGAGCATCTCGGCCGCGGTGATCACCAACGCGACGGCCCGAAGCTCGTCCAGCGGAGTCACCGTGGGTGCGACAAGAACCAGCCCGCCAAGTGTGCTGACCGCGTAGGACGCCATCCAGAACCCCCACCACAGGCCGAGCTGAGGGCTTCCCGGCACGGTCCGCAGGGAATCCAGCCTGCGCGGGGTGGCCGGGTCACTGGCCTTCCAGATGTCGCTGACCACCTGGAACGGGTACCAGAAGTTGACGATCGGGACGACCCAGCTCCAGCCGACCCACCGCTGGGACCGCCGGTGGGGCGCGTCGCAGAAGATCTCGGCGTTGCGGCGGACCTGGTACAGCCACGTGATGAACGCGATCCCCGCGAGCAGGTACAGGCCGTAGTTGGTGAGGGTCAGGGCGACCCGCAGGTCCTCGGCGGCGACGACCTCATCGGGCCCGACCGTCGCGCTGCCCTGCTCGAACTGCTCGAAGACGTAGTAGTCGTTCCATGCCGACCACGCCGTCGCCATCCCGGTGGCGACGGTGAGCGCGATCAGGACGGCGGCGAGGTAGCCCGCGAATCCAGTCGGTCGGACAAGCAGATATCGGCGTTGCTCGCCCAGCAGGACGGCAGCGTTCGGTGTGGTCATGGCTCCCCCAGGAGTGTCGTCGACGTGCCGCGAGACATCGGACACGGCGGGCGAACTGTTTCACACCTCTAGACTCGCGTGAGTATGTGAAGGCTTTCTCAAGGAGCGTCATGAGCACTTCGATCAGTCGCCGCAAGGCGGGCGAGGACGCCGAGGTCATCGTGGTGGGCGCCGGACCGGCCGGTTCCACCGCCGCGACCTACCTGGCTCGCGCGGGTCTGGATGTGTTGCTCCTCGAGAAGAGCACCTTCCCCCGCGAGAAGGTCTGTGGCGACGGTTTGACCCCGCGCGGCGTCAAACAGCTCATCGACCTCGGGATCGACACCCGCGAGGAAGCGGGCTGGCTGCACAACAAGGGACTGCGCGTCGTCGGCGGCGGGGTGACCCTCGAACTCGACTGGCCGGACCTGGCGTCGTTCCCGCCCTACGGCGTGGTCCGCACCCGGCAGGACTTCGACGAGATGCTCGCCCGCACCGCCCAGCGCGCGGGCGCCCGGCTCGCCGAGCAGACCACGGTCACCGGCGCGGTCACCGACGAGCGCACCGGCCGAGTCGTCGGGGTGACCGCGAAAGCGGGCCCGGACAAGACCCCGGTCACTTACCGCGCGCCGATCATCCTGGCCTGTGACGGTGTCTCCGCCCGGCTCGCGCTGTCGGTCGGCATGGAGAAGATCGACGCCCGCCCGATGGGTGTCGCGGTCCGCCGCTACTACGCCAGCCCCCGCAGCAAGGACGACTACCTGGAGTCGCACCTGGAGCTGTGGGACAAGTCCGACCCGGCCAACCCCGTGCTGCTCCCCGGCTATGGCTGGATCTTCGGCATGGGCGACGGCACGGTCAACGTCGGGCTCGGCATGCTCTCCACGTCGAAGGCCTACGGCAACACCGACTACCGCAAGCTCATGCGCTCCTGGCTCGACGGCACCCCCGAGGAGTGGGGCTTCCGCGAGCACAACGCGCTGGGCAAGGTCGGCGGCGCCGGGCTGCCCATGGGCTTCAACCGGACCCCGCACTACCGCGACGGCCTGCTGCTCGTCGGCGACGCGGGCGGCATGGTCAACCCGTTCAACGGCGAGGGCATCGGCTACGCGATGGAGTCCGCCCGGCTGGCCGCCGAGTGCGTCATCCAGGCGATGGCCCGCGCGGAGGGGCCGGCCCGTGAGCGCGCTCTCGCCGGGTATCCGGTGGCGCTGCGGCAGTCGCTGGGCAGCTACTACCGGCTCGGCAACGTCTTCTCCAAGCTGATCGGAAATCCGGTCGTCATGCGGACGGCGACCAAATACGGCATGCCGCGCAAGACGCTGATGAAACTCGTTCTCAAGCTCCTCGCGGGCCTTTACGACGAGAAGGACGGCGACGCTTTCGACCGCGTCATCACCGCGGCGACCCGCATGGCGCCTACCGTCAAGTAACCGCTGTTCGCAGTCGCTAGCACCGCGTTAGCGCAGGTCGCGGCCCTCTCGAATGCTCTGTTGTGGACATCACTCGTTCACGGAGAGTTGCCGAGGGGGCCGCGTTTCGCGTTGTGAGCCAGGTCCTAGACTGGCGCCGATAAGTTGTGAAGCCCTTCACATCCGAGCGGTTTGGCTTGTGAATGTTTTCACAAACTACGCCCGAATTAGTTAGGTCATCCTAACCGGCTCGGGTGTGACCGAGGACCCATAGGGTTCCGGCCGTAGGCGGCGGGAAAGGACAGCGGCGGTGTCGATGCTCCAAGCACAGTCAGCGGATGTGTCGTCAGGCTTGGGGATCTACTTCCCCTTGGTCGTGATGTTCGTCCTGGCGGCGGGCTTCGCGGTGTTCTCGGCGTTGCTCGGCCCGCTCCTGGGCCCGAGCCGCTACAACCGGGCGAAGTTCGAGGCCTACGAGTGCGGCATCGAGCCATCGCCGCAGCCGGTCGCGGGCGGTGGCCGCGTGCCGGTCGCCTACTACCTCACGGCGATGCTCTTCATCCTGTTCGACATCGAAATGGTGTTCCTCTACCCGTTCGCGGTCTCGGCGGACGCCCTCGGCCTGTTCGGCCTGGTGGAGATCTTCTTGTTCATCGCAACGGTCGGCTTCGCGTACGCCTATGTCTGGCGGCGCGGCGGCCTCGACTGGAACTGACGGGGGAAGGAGGCAGACGTCATGGGTATCGAAGAGAAGCTCCCCAACGGAATCATGTTGGCCAGCCTGGAAAAGCTGGTGAACTGGGGACGCAAGAACTCGCTGTGGCCTGCCACGTTCGGACTGGCCTGCTGTGCCATCGAGATGATGACCACCGGTGGTCCGCGCTACGACATCGCCCGCTTCGGCATGGAGGCGTTCCGCGCCTCCCCGCGCCAGGCCGACCTGATGATCGTCGCCGGCCGGGTCACCAACAAGATGGCCCCGGTGCTGCGCCAGATCTACGACCAGATGGCCGAGCCGCGCTGGGTGCTGGCGATGGGCGTGTGCGCCTCCTCGGGCGGCATGTTCAACAACGACGCCGTGGTGCAGGGCGTCGACCACATCGTGCCGGTCGACATGTACCTGCCCGGCTGCCCGCCGCGCCCGGAGATGCTGCTCGACGCGATCCTCAAGCTGCACGCCAAGATCCAGGACGAGCCGATCAACGCCACCCGCGCGGCGATCCGCGCCGCCAGCGGTGAGCGCACCGAGCTGATCGCGTCCTCCATCAAGTACGGCAAGAAGAAGTAGACGGACCCATGTCTGACACCCCCACCACCGGCGGCGAGCAGTCCAGCGCCGACCGTCCCACTCCCGGCCAGGAACCCGACAAGGACCTGGCCCGCCCCGCCGAGCACCAGGCGCCCGTGCCCGCCGAGCCGGTCGTTCTCGGACGCACCCGCCAGGGCATGTTCAACGTCGCGGGCACCGGCGACACCACCGGCTTCGGCGGCCTGAGCCTGCCCGCGTACGCCCCGGCCCCGGCCGAGCGCCCCTACGGCGGCTGGTTCGACGAGCTGACCGACGACCTGCGCGCGGCCATGGCCCGCCGGGAGATCCCGGCCGAGGCGATCCAGCAGGTCACCGTCGACCGCGGCGAGATCACCTTCTACGTCCGCCGCGAAGACCTGGTCGCGCTCTGCTGGACCCTGCGCGACGAGCCCGCCCTGCGCTTCGAGCTGTGCAGCTCGGTGTCCGGTGTGGACTACGGCGTGGACGTGCCGCAGCGCCTGCACTCGGTCTACCACCTGACGTCGATGACGTTCCGCCGCCGCATCCGGCTGGAGGTCGCCGTCGACGTCACCGACGCGCACATCCCGTCGGTCGTCGAGGTCTACCCGACCGCCGACTGGCAGGAGCGCGAGGCCTGGGACATGTTCGGGATCGTCTACGACGGACACCCCGCGCTGACCCGGATCCTCATGCCGGACGACTGGGACGGCCACCCCCAGCGCAAGGACTACCCGCTCGGCGGGATCCCGGTGGAGTACAAGGGCGCGGAGATCCCCCCGCCCGACCAGCGGAGGTCTTACTCGTGACCACTCAGTCGAACAACACGCATCCACACTCCGTTGACTATGCCGACGAGCGCGACACGACCGAAGGTCGCGTCTACACCGTCACGGGTGGCGACTGGGACGAGATCCTGGACGACGCCATCCACGACGAGCGCATCGTCATCAACCTGGGCCCGCAGCACCCCTCAACCCACGGCGTGCTGCGCCTGGTGCTCGAACTCGAGGGCGAGACGGTCACCCAGGCCCGCTCGGTCGTCGGCTACCTCCACACCGGCATCGAGAAGAACTGCGAGTACCGCACCTGGACCCAGGGCGTCACCTTCGTGACGCGCATGGACTACCTGGCGCCGCTGTCCAACGAGGCCGCGTACTGCCTGGCGATCGAGAAGCTGCTCGGCATCGAGGCGCCGCGCCGCGCCCAGGTCGCCCGGGTGATGCTGCTGGAGCTCAACCGCATCAGCTCGCACCTCGTCGCGCTGGCGACGGGCGGCATGGAGCTCGGCTCCCTGACCGCCATGACCGCGGGCTTCCGTGAGCGTGAGGAAGTCCTGCACCTGCTGGAGCACCTCACCGGCCTGCGGATGAACCACGCGTTCATCCGCCCCGGCGGTCTCGCGCAGGACCTCCCGGCGGACTACCACCAGAAGGTCACCGACTTCATCAAGGTGATGGACTCGCGCCTGCCGGACTACGACAAGCTGCTGACCGGCCAGCCGATCTGGCGCAACCGGCTCGTCGGCGTCGGGTACCTCCCGGTCGACGCGTGCCTCGCGCTCGGCGTCACCGGCCCGATCCTGCGGTCCGCGGGCCTGGCCTGGGACCTGCGCAAGACCGAGCCGTACCTGGGTTACGAGGAGTACGACTTCGAGGTCCCGACCTCGAACGCCGCCGACTCCTTCGCCCGGTATCTGCTGCGCGTCGAGGAGATCCACCAGTCGCTCAAGATCGTCGCCCAGTGCCTCAAGAAGCTGGAGCCGGGCCCGGTCATGGTCGCCGACCAGAAGATC
Source organism: Actinokineospora sp. (assembly GCF_050699995.1). Classification (GTDB taxonomy): domain Bacteria; phylum Actinomycetota; class Actinomycetes; order Mycobacteriales; family Pseudonocardiaceae; genus Actinokineospora. Next base: position 15,164 of record NZ_JBOHGC010000396.1, read on the forward strand.
GCGTGGCCGGCGAAGCTGAGCATCGGCGCCGACGGCATGGGCAACTCCCTGGACCACGTCCGCAAGATCATGGGCCAGTCCATGGAGTCGCTGATCCACCACTTCAAGCTGGTCACCGAGGGCTTCAAGGTCCCGGCGGGCCAGGTGTACGTGCCGGTCGAGTCCCCGCGCGGCGAGTTGGGCTACCACCTGGTCTCCGACGGCGGCACCCGTCCGATGCGCGTGCACGTGCGCGAACCAAGCTTCATCAACCTGCAGGCGATGCCCGCGATGTCCGAGGGCGGCATGGTGGCCGATGTGATCGCCGCCGTCGCCTCGATCGACCCCGTGATGGGAGGTTGTGACCGATGAGCGCGGAACCCATCGCGGTCACCGAATCCGTGGACCTCAGCGTCTTCGGCGAGGACATCGCCACCTTGGCGCAGGAGATCGTCGCCCGGTACCCGCAGTCGCGCTCGGCGCTGCTGCCGATGCTGCACCTCGTGCAGTCGGTCGAGGGCAAGGTGAGCCAGGCGGGCATCCAGTTCTGCGCCGCCCAACTCGACCTGACCGCGGCCGAGGTCAGCGCGGTCGCGACGTTCTACACCATGTACAAGCGCAAGACCTGCGGTGAGCACCTGGTTTCGGTGTGCACCAACACGTTGTGCGCGGTGCTCGGCGGCGACGCCATCTACAAGGCGCTCGGCGAGCACCTCGGTGAGGGCGGCAAGCGCCTGGGCCACAACGAGACCGCGGGTGAGCCGGGTGCGCCGGGCTCGATCACGCTGGAGCACGCCGAGTGTCTCGCGGCCTGCGACCTCGGTCCGGTCCTGCAGGTCAACTACGAGTTCTTCGACAACCAGACCCCCGAGTCGGCCGTCGCGCTCGTCGACGCGCTGCGCGCGGGGGAGAAGCCCCAGCCGACGCGCGGCGCGCCGCTGCGTGACTTCCGCACCGCGGAGCTGGAACTCGCCGGCTTCTGGCCGGAGGACGAAGTCGACTACCGCTCCACTGTGGACGGACCGTCGGCCGCCGTGGAGACCCTGCGCGGGGCCAAGCTCGCTGAGGACCGCGGCTGGACCGCCCCCGCCATGACTGATGTCGCGTTGCCGGAGGTTGAGAAGAAGTGACAACCCCGAACAAGCCGGCGCCGGTCACCCCAGTGTTGACCAAGCGTTGGCTGTCCCCACAGTCCTGGTCGATCAAGACCTACGAACAGCTCGAGGGCTACACCGCGCTGCGCAAGGCGCTCAAGGGCACGCCCGAGCAGCTTGTCCAACTGGTGAAGGACTCCGGTCTGCGCGGCCGCGGCGGCGCGGGATTCCCCGCCGGCATCAAGTGGTCGTTCATGCCGCAGAACGAGGACAAGCCGCACTACCTCGTCATCAACGCCGACGAAGGCGAACCGGGAACCTGCAAGGACATCCCGCTGATGATGGCCGACCCGCACTCGCTGATCGAGGGCTGCGTCATCGCCTCGTACGCGATGCGGTCGCACCACTGCTTCATTTACGTGCGCGGCGAGGCCCTGCACTGCATCCGCAGGCTCAACGCGGCGGTCCGCGAGGCGCATGCCGCCGGGTACCTGGGCAAGGACATCCTCGGCTCCGGGTTCGACCTGGAGATCACCGTCCACGCGGGCGCGGGCGCCTACATCTGCGGTGAGGAAACCGCGCTGCTCGACTCGCTGGAGGGCCGCCGAGGCCAGCCGCGGCTCAAGCCGCCGTTCCCCGCCGCCGCCGGTCTCTACGCCGCGCCGACGACGGTCAACAACGTCGAGACCATCGCGAGCGTGCCGTTCATCGTCAACGGCGGCTCCGACTGGTTCCGCACCATGGGCACCGCGAAGTCGCCCGGCCCCAAGATCTACTCGATCTCGGGCCATGTCGAGAAGCCCGGCCAGTACGAAGCGCCGCTCGGCACGACGCTGCGGGAACTGCTCGAACTCGCGGGCGGCATGAAGGACGGCATCCCGCTGAAGTTCTGGACCCCGGGTGGCTCGTCCACGCCGATGTTCACCACCGAGCACCTCGACGTCCCGCTGGACTTCGAAGGCGCGGCGGAGGCAGGTTCCATGCTGGGCACCACCGCGGTCATGGTCTTCAACGAGACCGTGTCCGTGCCGTGGGCGGTCATGAAGTGGACCGAGTTCTACGAACACGAGTCCTGCGGCAAGTGCACCCCATGCCGCGAGGGCACGTACTGGCTCGCGGGCATCCTGCAGCGCATGGTCGAAGGCCACGGCACGCCCGCGGACATCGACACGCTGCTCGACATCTGCGACAACATCCTCGGCCGCTCGTTCTGCGCGCTCGGCGACGGCGCGGTCAGCCCGATCACCAGCGGCATCAAGTACTTCCGCGACGAATTCCTGGCCCTGTGCGAGAAGAACAGGGTCGGCGCGCACGCACTGGCAGGAGCGCAGTCATGACCATCGCGCCCGAGAACCCCACGACGCTCGAGAAGCCTCCCGTTCCCGAGGGACACGTGCGGCTGACGATCGACGGGGCCGAGGTGATCGCGCCCAAGGGCGAGCTGATCATTCGCACCGCCGAGCGGCTCGGCATCCAGATCCCCCGGTTCTGCGACCACCCGCTGCTCGAACCGGCGGGCGCCTGCCGCCAGTGCCTGGTCGAGGTCGAGATGGGTGGGCGCCCCATGCCCAAGCCCCAGGCCTCCTGCACGATGACCGTCGGCGACGACATGGTCGTCAAGACCCAGCTCACCTCGCCGGTCGCCGACAAGGCGCAGCAGGGCGTGATGGAGCTGCTGCTCATCAACCACCCGCTGGACTGTCCGGTCTGCGACACGGGCGGCGAGTGCCCGCTGCAGACCCAGGCGATGTCCAACGGCCGCGCGGAGTCGCGCTTCGGCGAGGTGAAGCGCACCTTCGCCAAGCCGGTGCCGATCTCCGCGCAGGTCCTGCTCGACCGCGAACGCTGCGTGCTGTGCGCGCGCTGCACCCGGTTCTCCAAGCAGGTGGCCGGCGACCCGTTCATCGACATGTTCGAGCGCGGTGCGCTGCAGCAGGTGGCGGTCTACGAGAAGGACCCGCTGGAGTCGTACTTCTCCGGCAACACGATCCAGATCTGCCCGGTCGGCGCGCTCACCTCCGCGGCCTACCGTTTCCGGGCCAGGCCGTTCGACCTCGTCTCGTCGCCGTCGGTGTGCGAGCACTGCGCGTCCGGCTGTGCGCTGCGCACCGACCACCGGCGCGGCAAGGTGATGCGCCGGCTGGCCGGCGACGACCCGGCGGTGAACGAGGAGTGGAACTGCGACAAGGGCCGGTTCGCGTTCACGTACGCGACGCTGCCGAGTCGCATCTTGACGCCGCTGGTCCGTGAGGACGACGGCACGCTGGTGCCCGCGTCGTGGCGTGAGGCGCTGGCCGTCGCGGCCGAGGGGCTCGCGCAGGCGCGCGGCCGCGCCGGAGTGCTGACCGGTGGCCGGGTCACCCTCGAAGATGCGTACGGCTACGCGAAGTTCGCCCGCGTCGTGCTCGACACCAACGACATCGACTTCCGCGCCCGGGCGCACTCCGCCGAGGAGGCCGACTTCCTGGCCGCAGCGGTGGCGGGGCGTGGCGTGCTCGCCGGCGAGGGGCCGACCTACGACGACCTCGAGGCCGCTCCCGCCGTCCTGCTCGTCGGCTTCGAGCCCGAAGAGGAGTCGCCGATCGTCTTCCTGCGGCTGCGCAAGGCGGTGCGCAAGCACGGGCAGCGGGTCTTCTCGATCGCGCCGTTCGTGAC
>NZ_JBOHGC010000397.1:0-3150 GCF_050699995.1 Actinokineospora sp.
CACCAGCGCTCCCCTCACTTTCACCATCACGGTGACGCCGGTCAACGACCCGCCCGTGGCCAACGACGACATGTTCACCGTCAGCCAGGGCAGCACGAACAACATCTTCGGCGTCCTGACCAACGACGCCGACATCGATGGCGGCCCGCTGACCATTCAAAACGTCAGCGACCCGCCCAACGGCGCGGCGGCAGCCACCAACGGCACCATCAGCTACACGCCCGACTTCGGCTTCAACAGCATGGACACTTTCACTTACCAGGCCTGCGACCCGGCGCCGCTCTGCGACACCGCCACCGTGACCGTAACCGTGACTCCGAATCTGCCGCCCAACGCCGTCGACGACATGGCCACAACCCTGGAAGACACCTTGGCCAACATCAGCGTCCTGGCCAACGACACCGACCCGGAGAATGACCCCCTCTCGATTTCGGGTTTCACACAGGGCGCCAACGGGATGGTGACCGACCCGGGAGGCGGCGTGCTGCGCTATACCCCCAACGCCAACTTCAATGGGATGGACTCTTTCACCTACACCATCGGCGACGGCATGGGGAACATGGACACCGCCACTGTGAACGTAACGGTAACGGCGGTGAATGATCCGCCCAGCTTCACCGGCGGGCCGGACGACGCCGTGGTCGAGGACGACATCCCGCGCGTGGTCGCCGGCTGGGCCAGCAACATCTCCGCCGGCCCGCCCGACGAGCAGGCCACGCAGACGCTGATGTTCGTCGTCACCAACAACACCAACCCGGCGCTGTTCTCGGCTGCGCCCGCCGTTGACGCCGCCGGCGGCGACCTGAGCTACACCACTGCGCTCAACGCCTTCGGCTCGGCGGACATCACGCTGGCGCTGATGGACAACGGCGGCACCGCCAACGGCGGCTCGGACTCGAGCGCCCCCTTCACCTTCACCATCACCGTCTTCGGCGTCAACGACGCCCCGGTGGCCGCGGACGACTTCCCGCCCGCCCTCGCCAGCACCGCGGGCCCGACCGTGCTCGACGTGCTCGCCAACGACACCGACGTCGACGGCGACCCGCTGACCATCAGCGCCGTCGGTTCGCCCGCCTGCGGCGCGGTGATGAACAACAGCACCTCGCTTACCTACACACCCACCCCCTCGGCCTCCGACTGTGCGGAGAGCTTCACCTACACCGCCAGCGACGGCCTCGGCGGCATGGACACCGCCACCGTCAGCTTCACCGTCCTGGGCAACGCGCCGCCCACCGCCGCCGACGATGCCTCCGCCACCAACGAAGACGCGTTCGTCGACATCAACGTCCTGGCCAACGACACCGACAGCGACGGTCCCAGCCCGCTCTCCATCAGCGGCTTCACGCAGGGGGCCAACGGCAGCGTCGCCAACCAGGGCGGCGGGGTGTTGCGCTACACCCCCAGCCCCAACTTCAACGGGATGGATTCCTTCACCTACGACGTGACGGATGGTGTCAGCACCGACACCGCCACCGTCAACCTGACCGTGACGGCGGTCAACGACCCGCCCAGCTTCACCGGCGGGCCCAACCAGACCGTGGCCGAAGACTCCGGCGCGCAGAGCGTGCCCGGCTGGGCCACCAACCTCAGCCCCGGCCCCGCCAACGAAGCCGGGCAGACCCTGAGCTTCACCGTCACCGGCAACACCAACGCGGCGCTGTTCTCGGCGGCGCCGGCGGTCAGCCCGACCGGCACGCTCACCTTTACTCCCGCCGCCAACGCCAGCGGCTCGGCCGACATCACGGTTGTGCTGATGGACAACGGCGGCACCGCCAACGGCGGCTCGAACTCGAGCCCCCCCTTCGCCTTCACCATCACCATCACCCCGGTCAACGACCCGCCCGTCATCGTCACGCTGACCAGCAACCCGGCCAGTCCCGCGCCAGCCACCAGCCCCAGCGGCGCATCGATTGCTTTCTCGGCGACCGCGACCGACGTGGACGGCGACACGCTGACCTTCGCCTGGAGCGGAGATTGCGGGACCTCCTCCGCGCAGGCTCCGACGCTCACTTGCCCCATCGGAATCAACACCGTCAACCTGACCGTGGACGACGGCAACAGCGGGGCCGACAACGACAGCATCGACGTGACCATCACCGACTACATGGTCGCGGCGCAGTGCCAGGGCGGGACGCCGCCGTGCAACAGCGCCACCATGGCCACCCTCTCCGCCGGGCAAGCGGTGAACTTCGACCTCACCGCCACCGGCGTCAACGGCACCTACAACGCCGGCATTACCTTCTCTTGCCAGGGCCTGCCGGCGCGGACCACATGCACCTTCACGCCGAGCAACTCCATCCCCAACGCCCCGCCCGGCGGCTCGACCATCACGCTGCGGATCCAGACCACGGCCCCAATCGTTGCCCAACTCGGAGCGCCGCACGAGCAACGCAGCTCGCCGCCGCCTATCTACGCGTTATGGATGGGCGTGCCGGGGCTGGCCCTATTCGGGGTGGTTCTGGCGGGCAGGCGAAGGAAGCACCGTACCTTGGGCACGCTCTGCCTGCTGGCGGTGGTTCTGGTGATGGGAGGAATGCTGGCCGGCTGCGGCGGCGGCGGCGACGTGGCTCCCACCTTCCGGCCCGGCACGCCCACCGGCAGCCACAGCATCACCGTGCGCGCCGCGGGCAGCGGCACGCTCGAGCACACGGTCAACCTGACCGTGGTCGTCCAGTAATCGGCGCGGAAGTGGAACCTATGGCGGAGCCGGCCTCTCCACCCTCAGGACGGATTTGCCCCGGCTGCAAAGGAAAGAAAGTCTTCCGCTCCCACCGCCGCGGCCTGCTGGAGCGCCTGCTGCTGCCGCTCCTCGGCCGCCGGCCCTACCGCTGCCACGACTGCGGCCACCGCTTCTACGCCTGGCGCTCCGGCCCCCGCCGCGGCCACGGCTAACTACCTCCAATGGACATGAAACGATTGCGGCTTGACTCCGCGCGTCGTAAGTGTACGATTTGCGGTTGGGGAGGGGGTCAATAACGTCCAGGCCCGCCGCATGGCGACTCAGATTTACACGCCAAAGACGGGGGAGTTTAAGTATGGCTCCCGAGTCGCGCCTTATCTGCTTCTGGTTTCGTTCGCCCTAGGCTTGTTCTACGTGATTTACTCGCTTCCGCGTTTCTTGCGTGGAGACCCGCAGATACTTCTCGCCTT